>DAOUMF010000033.1:0-2144 GCA_034411955.1 Dehalococcoidia bacterium | reverse complement strand
GTCCGAGGGGGAGACGCCCACCGGGGAGCCGGAGGTCTGTCAGCTCAACCCCGACCCCGCTACGTCGGAGTTCCAGGTCATCGACCAGCCCAGCGAGGGTGACACCGTCACCAGCCCCGTCACCATCAGCGGTCAGGTCGCGGCTTTTGAGGCTACCTATCAGATCGGCATATTCGACGCCGACGCAAACCCCATCGTGGAGACTTTCGGGACGGCTGGGGCGGCGGAGGTCGGCGAACTCGCACCCTTCTCCATCGACGTGACGTTCGAGGTGGACGAGCCGACGCCCGCCTGCATCTGGGTCTACGAGCAGAGCCCGCGCGACGGCACTCCCATCCATGTCGGCCAGATAACCGTCACGCTCCTGCCCGGCGCTGAGTCGCAGGTCTGCCAGCCCAACCCGGATCCCGCCACTCCCGATGTCACTCAGGTTGACGCGCCCTCCGCTGGCGATTCCGTGACCAGCCCGGTCACGGTCAGCGGCCGCATCGCCGCCTTCGAGGCCCAGTTCAACATCACCATCTTTGATGCTGCCGGTGGCGAGATCGTTGACGTCTCGGCTATGAGCGAGGAGGGCCAGGTGCTCTCCCCCTTCTCCCAGGACGTGGCCTTCTCCGTTGCGGAGCCCACGCCCGCCTGCATCTGGGTCTACGACATCAGCGAACGCGACGGCAGTCGGATACAGGTCGTTCAAATACCGGTCACGCTTGCGCCGTAGCTCCTCTGGCTCCGGCTGGCCCTGGGTGCTATACTCGCCCACGCCATGATTCGCTCCGACGGTCGCCGCCCCGACGACCTCCGCCCGGTCAACGTCGAGCCGGGCTACCTCCTCTACGCCGAGGGTTCAGCCTTGATCAAGACCGGCAACACCGCCGTGCTCTGCGCCGCGACCGTGGACGACGGCGTCCCCCCGTTCGTGCGCGGCAGCGGCTCCGGCTGGATCACCGCCGAGTACGGCATGCTCCCTCGTTCCACACAGACCCGTACGGGACGCGAACGCACCCGCACCGGCGGCCGCACCTCGGAGATCCAGCGGCTCATCGGCCGCTCCCTGCGCTCCGTCTGCCGGCTGGACCTGCTGGGAGAGCGTACCTTCGTGGTAGACTGCGATGTCATCCAGGCTGACGGCGGTACCCGCACCGCGGCCATTACCGGGGCTTACGTCGCCCTCTCCCAGGCGATGCACAAGCTGGTGCAGGACGGGTCTCTACCCGCCTTCCCGCTCCGCTGCGCCGTGGCGGCCACCAGCGCCGGAGTTGTTGAAGGGATGCCCCTGCTCGATCTCAACTATGAGGAGGACGCCGGTGCTGAGGTCGACTTCAACGTCGTGATGACGGAGGAGGGCGAGCTGGTGGAGGTCCAGGGCACCGGCGAGAGCCATCCCTTCACCCGCCAGGCGATGGATGAGCTCCTGAGCCTGGCCGAGAGTGGCATCCGCCGCCTGTTCGATGTCCAGAGGGCGGCCCTGGCCGAGGCGGGGATCGTCCTGCCTGCCGCTGCGGAGCGGTCCCCCTAGGCGTACTCCCCCAGGAACGTACCCCCCAGCACGTGCACGTGGCCGTGCTCCTGGCTCTGCATCGCCTCGTACCCAAAGTTGGACAGGAGACGGAACCCCCCGGGGCAGTGCTCTCGGCCCATGCGCACCGCTATCTCTCCCACTCGGCCCATGTCCCCCCACAGCTCGGCCTGGCTCTTGTGGACCTTGGGCACTACTATCAACATCACCGGCACCCACCGCAGACGGTTCCGGAACACCATCACCTCCTCGTCCTCGTACAGTATCTCCGCCTCCGCTCGGTGGGCGACGATCTGGCAGAACGTGCAGTGGCGGGTCAAAGCGCTCCTCGTCTTGGCTCGCCGTCATTCTAGGCCCTGTCCTGCGTAGGCGCCACGGAGCCGGGCACCATGCCTACCGGCAGGCAGGCTTCTCTGCCGAAGGCGTCCGCCTGTGGCGGAAGTGCACGGGGTTGCCGGAGGCTCGAGATTGGCGCAAACCCTAGGCTCACCCCTGGCCTGCGGCAACGCGCGGTGATATCATCCCTCCGGAAAGGGGGAAGCGGAGCCCTTGGCCGATGTTCAGCCCTTGCAGGCTATCCGGTACGGGGGGGGGGGGGGGGGGGGGGGGGGGGGGGGGGGGGGGGGGG
>DAOUMF010000032.1:0-10506 GCA_034411955.1 Dehalococcoidia bacterium | reverse complement strand
GCCTGCTCCTGGGCGGCCTTCGTCTTCGCCGTGATGGGGAAGTGGTGGTACGCCGCCCCTCCGCCTAAGGCGGACTCGGCGACTGACCGCAGGTCCGGGTGGTTGCTGATCACTAGCGGGATCTGCGCCCGGAACTCCCCCATGCGCTGGCGAGCCAGGAGGTCGTACATGCAGTGGGCCTCCTTGGAGACGAAGACGGCGATGCGGGGCAGGTAGTCGGAGAAGTGGAGCCTCCAGGTCATGCCGAACCGCTCGGCGATGGGCCGGAACGCCTCGCCGATCTCCTCGCGGGGGATGCGGAAGCCGGCCAGCTCCCACTCGACGCGCTGGAGGAAGATGCCCTCCTCGGCGTCGGTGTGCTGGTCGGCGTGGATGATGTTGCCGTCGTTGCGGTACAGGAAGTCGGACACGGAGGCCACCAGGCCCTTCTGGTCCGGGCAGGAGAGGAGGAGGACAGCGGTCACGCCTGTTTCGTTCATCTCTGTTAGGTAGATGCGATTATAGCAGCCCTGTTGCAGGCGACCAGAGTAGCTCTCCCTGGTCCCACCCTCGAGCCATTAGGTCCCGCCCCCAAGGTTTCACCTTGGAATCCGGCCCCGCCCTACAGTCGGGGCGGGGCGAAGTCTGGCGGTGTTCAGAGCCTGTCCGCCTCAGGCGGAGGTGGGACGAGTGGGACGAATAGCCTTATGTTAGGATGGAAATTGACTCCTCAATACATTGCGGGGAAGTGGGGGTGTCCACAGAAAGATGGTGAGAAGGGAGGAAACATGCAGCCGATCGAAATCCTTGCAGAAGAACACCGCCTGATCAGGCAGGCACTCGACAGCTTTGGTCTGGCAACACACAAGATGGAGCAGGGGGTCAACCCTCCCGTGGAGTTCTTCGAAAAGGCGGTAGAGTTCGCGCGCACCTTCATCGACAAGCGCCACCATTTCAAGGAAGAGTATCTGATGTTCGGCCGCCTGGCCGAGAGACACCAGAGCGAGCTTGACGCCCAGATCGAGGCTCTGAGGCATCAGCATGACCACGGCCGCGAGTTCATCAGCGAGATGGGTAACGCGCTGAACGGCTATTCCAAGGGCAAGGACGCCCAGGTGACGATCATGATCGAGAACCTCGCGTCCCTAGTCACTCTGTACAGGCATCACATTCACCGCGAGGATAAGGTCTTCTTTCCTATGGTTGAGAGGGACCTCCCGCAGGAAGAGCTGGATGAGCTCGCGGAGCTGTTCGCGAAGGAAGACGAAAAGACGGGGCGCGATACCTTTGAGCGCATGCAGCGGCTGGTGGATGAGCTGGTGACACTGCTATAGGCAGCAGGTAGTTCCACCTGGCCGGGCCGGACAGGAGCGGTCGCTCTACGCCCAACGCGCTGGCCGCGAGCTGTCCGGCGCGGCGGAGCGGGACTAGGGCTCACCCACGCGGCCACTTTCGTTTGACAGACTTTGCGCCGCGAGCCATCATCTACGCATCGACCATTCAAGCCCCGGACTTCCGCCAGCGCGATCAACGGAGGATGACGCCATGATCATCGATGTCCATTGCCATATCTGGGAGAAGGGCATGGCGGTAGCCGACATGGGCGAGATGCTCCACAGCATCAACGCCCGCTGCGACTTTCAGGACCGTGAGAACATCTTCGACGGCTCTCCAGGGCGTATCCTGGCCGACATGGATGAGGCAGGCATCGACAAGTCGGTCTTGCTCGCTCTGGACGCGGAGTTCACCTACCGAACGGGGACGGCCTTCACGGCGTACAACGATTACGTGGGAAACCTGATCCGACAGCACCCAGACCGGATCATCGGCTTCGCGGGCATCGATCCCCGAAGGGGCAAGGCGGCTATCATCGAGCTCGAGAGATGTATTGAGGGAATGGGATTCCGGGGAGTGAAGCTATGGCCGCTCACCGGATTCTATCCCGATGACGAGGCGTTCTATCCCTTCTATCAGCGGGCGGAACAGCTAGGCGCGGTCATCCTCTGCCACACGGGGTCGGGTCCGCCTCCGACCTATCTCAAGTACAACCGCCCCGTGTATCTGGACAAGGTGGCAGTGGATTTCCCGGGCATCAAGATCATCATGGCCCATGTAGGCCATCCCTGGGTCGACGAGGCCCTCAGCATGGCGTACAAGAACCCAAACGTTTACGTGGATATCTCCGCGTGGCAGCTATCCTACAGCAAAGTCCCTGTCGCACTGTCGCAATGTCTGGCCACGGCCAAGGCGGCCCACGGCCATGTCAGGAAGATCCTGTTCGGCAGTGACTGGCCGCTGTTCACGGAGGTGATGTCCCAGAAGGAGTGGGTTGAGACCATCAAATCGCTGGAGCATCCTCCTCCTCTGCAGCTCATGGGCCTGCCGGAGATCACCGAGCAGGACAAACAGATGATCCTAGGCGGGAATGCGGCGAAGGTGCTGGGCTTGCAGTCGAATTGATACAGGAAGGGATGCCATCACGCGTCGCATGACCCCCTCGTCGGCGGGCATCCTGCGACAGCAGGCCGGTGGCCCCAAGGTCGCTGCCGCCCCCGGCGAAGCGGCCCGGCGCTAAGACTGCCCGGCCTTGGCCAGCAGCTTCTTCGCGGCCTTCCTGTCCTCTGGCGAGAACGCTATTATCACCTCGCCTGTCTTATGGTTCAGGAGGACGAGTGACACGGGGAGTCCTTCTTCGTCCTCGAGTATGTGCAGCTTGATGTCGTCCCTTTCGGCCTCTTCGCTCTTCCGGTAAGCATAGAGGGCGCCCTTCACGCTCTTACCGCCGATCTCCCAGCTCTTTCCGGGCTCCATGGCGATACCCAACTGGTATGGCCCCAGCACACGACGCCACGGGCCCGGCAGCACCGCCAGCGGCGGCACCCCGCCCAGGCCGCGCTCGTCCAGGGTGCCCCAGAGGGCGGCGGCCGCCTCGGTCGTGAACGTCCGCGTTCCCCAGGCCACCGGCGGCAGGGCGTCTATGGTGTACGCGGCTTCACGGTCGGCCTCCGTGCCGGAAATCTCCGAGTAGTCAATCTTGGACGACGCTTCCGCCATGCGGGCAAGCTCGTCTTCTGTCGGGCGCTGGACGACCGTGAAGTCCAGCCTCAGGAAGTATCCCTCCTTGGTAAACTCGTCCCTATCGACCTGAGGCATGCCCGTCTCCTTTCCTCTCACCCTTCCAATGGCCTCCATTCTACGTCATTGTGAGGGCCCTGTGCGGCTCTCTTAGGGTCGCGGGCGTGCCGATCCTCGCTGCCGCGATTCTTCAGTGCCCGCGGACAGGCGAGGCCGCAGGGATTTCGTGAGCTGTGCGGCTGTTCGAGGTGAGGTGGCGGAAAGTCCAGAGGCGCGACATGCCCCTCACGGTCGCAATCTCGGCACTGGAGGTGTTCGGGTGGCCTCCGTCAGGGGGCAAGACCAAGAGTGAGCACGCCGGCCAGGATGAGAAGTGAGCCCAGGATGCGCCAAGCTCCGTATCCTTCGCCCAGGAAGAGGACGCCAAGGAGGGCACCGAGGACAATGCCCATCTCTCGGGCGGGGGCGACGTAGCTGATGCGGCTGGTGGTGAGCGCCGTGAGAACCATGACGTAGCCCAGGGACGCGAGGACGCCGGCGGCGAGTATGCTCCGGCCTCGCTCCCTCCACTCGCTGCGGACGGGCGCCGCGCCGCCCCGGATGGCCAGGGGAGCGAGGAAGAGCAACCATCCCACCAGTCCGAACTGGTTCAGGGTGAGCGGTGACAGATGGTCGAGAGCCGTCTTGTCCCAGAGCGAGTAGGATGCGATGAACGCGCCGGTCATGAGAGCGACGCGGATGGCCGGACGGTTCAGGGCCCGCAGGGGCTGAGCGAGGTCGCGGAGGGTGGCCGCTTGGATGTTGATCGTGTAGATCCCGGCCACGACTAGCGCGATGCCAAGACCGGCAGCGATGGAAGCTCGTTCGTCCAACAGGAGCACGGCGGCGATGGGCACGAGTGCCGGGCCCATGCCCCTCGATATGGGATAGACGGCGGAGAGGTCGCCAAGCTGGTAGCCTCGGGAAAGGGCCAGCCCGTAGCCGCCGTGGATGAGGGCGCTGACGGCGCCAATCATTAGGCCGCGGGCGCCGATCCCGTCGATGTAGGCGGACACTGCCGCTGGGATGAGGAAGGCGGCGAAGGAGACAGCGGCCAGTGACCAGAGGAAGGCACTCTTGTCGTTGCTGCGCTTGAGCAGGAAGTTCCAGGTGGCATGGAAAATCGCCGAGGTGATGACAAGCGCGAAGGCAACGGTCGTCATGGGTGGGACTATTGTACAGCGGCGGCGAGCGCCTGGCGTCAGACGTGGTGCCGGGCCCGGCGTGCGCCTCGGCGGGTAGCTGCAGGCCTGCCCGCCGGCAGGCGGGGCTTCACCCCTGCCCTTCGGCAGACTTAAAGGTCTGCAGCTACGGCCAAATTGTGGCCCTTCCTCTACATTCCGTATTCGGCTAAACTAGCGTCGCAATGGCCAATCCGATCGAACTGTACGATACCACCCTCCGCGACGGCACCCAGATGGAGGGGATCTCCCTCTCCGTGGAGGACAAGCTGAAGATCGCCCGCATGCTGGACGAACTGGGCGTCCACTACATCGAGGGTGGCTGGCCGGGCTCCAACCCCAAGGATGCAGAGTTCTTCGTGCGGGCCCGCTCCCTGGCCCTAACGAACGCTCAGCTAGCCGCCTTCGGGTCCACCCGCCACGCTGGCTCCAGCGCCCAGTCGGACCCCAACCTGCGCGCCCTGGTGGACGCCGGCACCGGCGTCGTCACCATCGTGGGCAAGGCGAACGACCAGCACGTAAGCCGTGTCCTGGAGACCACCGCCGAGGAGAACCTGGCGATGATCGCCGACTCGGTGCGGTATCTCAAGTCGCAGGGGCTGCGGGTGTTCTTCGACGCCGAGCACTTCTTCGACGGGTTCGCCTCCGACCGCGAGTACGCGCTGCAGTGCCTGAAGACGGCGGCCGGGGCGGGGGCCGACTGCGTGGTGCTGTGCGACACCAACGGCGGCGCCATCACCTCGTGGGTCGCGGAGGTGGTGCGGGCTGTGGTAGGGGAGGTTGACTGCGCTGTCGGAATCCACACCCACAACGGCGCAGACGTGGCCGTGGCCAGCAGCCTGGCCGCCGTGGAGGCCGGCGCGACCCACGTCCAGGCGGCGGCCAACGGCTACGGCGACATGTGCGGCAACGCCAACATGTTCAGCCTTATCGCTAACCTGAAGCTGAAGCTGGGGCTGGACGTCGTCTCAGACGAGCAACTGTCCCACCTGACCGAGGCCTCCCGCTACGTCAGCGAGATCGCCAACCTGCCGCCCAACCCGCGCCAGCCCTACGTGGGCTCGGCCGCGTTCGCGCACAAGGCGGGGCTGCACGTGGCTGCAGTGGTCAAGGAGGAGTGGTCTTACCAGCATGTGGACCCCGCTACGGTGGGGAACGATACCCGCATCCTCGTCTCGGAGCTGGCCGGGCGGCGTAACATCCTGGCCAAGATGCAGGAGCAGGGGATCGACATCCCGCTGGAGGGCGACGAGGTGCAGCGCCTGCTGGACCAGGTGAAGCTGATGGAGAGCAGGGGCTATCAGTACGAGGGGGCGGAGGCGTCCTTCGAGCTGCTGGTGCGTCGCAGCCGCCCCGGCTACGAGGCGCCCTTCGAGCTGAAGGACTTCATGGTGGTGGAGAGGCGACACCACAAGCCGGGCGAGGCTGGCCGCGAGATGCTGTCCGAGGCGATGGTCAAGGTCGCGGTTGACGATGAGGTGTACCACACGGCCGCCGAAGGCCTCGGCCCCGTCCATGCCCTGGACGCCGCCGTCCGCAAGGCCCTAGTCCACCTCTTCCCCAGCATCAGCGCCATCAAGCTGGTGGACTACAAGGTTCGCATTATCGACTCGGCGGCCGGGACGGGGGCCAACGTGCGCGTCCTTATCGAGTCCACGGACGGGGAGGACACGTGGACCACAGTGGGCTCCTCCACGGATATAATTGAGGCGTCCTGGCTGGCCCTGTCCGACAGCCTGGAGTACTGGCTGCTCAAGCGCGCCGGCCAGACGTCCGGCGGAGACTGAGGGAGATCACGGAGGGCCCTGGCCGCCGGCGGGCAGGGCCTCCAGAAAGGGGCCGTCACATGGCCGACTACGAAGAGAAGTCCTACTGGCTGGCCGAGTCGCCTTATGAGGAGAGCCCGCCCCTGGACGGTTCCACCAAGGCGGATGTGGCCATCGTGGGTGGGGGGTTCTGCGGGCTGTCCACAGCGTACTACCTGAAGCGGGCCAATCCTTCCCTGCGCGTCGCCGTGCTGGAGGACAAGGTGGTGGGCTACGGAGCCAGCGGTCGCAACGCTGGCTTTGCGATGACCCTTATGGGGTTCACGCTCTCCATCACATCGCTTCGCTTCGGGAAGCAGAAGGCGAAACAGGCCCATGACTACGCCCACCGCGCGGTCGACCACATCGGCCAGATGGTGGACTCCCACGGCATCGACTGCGACTACGAGAAGCCGGGCCTGCTGACGGTGGCCCTCAATCCGGCGCAGGTCAAGCGCCTCCAGGATGAGATCGAGCTGGCGGAGAAGCTGGGCGTCCACGGCCTCAAGTGGATAGACGCGCACATGATGCAGGCGGAGGTGCATTCGCCCACCTATCTGGGGGCCCGCTGGGAGGAGCAATGCGCCCTCATCAACCCCGCGAAGTACGTGCGCGGCCTGAAGCGGGTGGCCCAGGAGGAGGGGGTGGAGATATACGAGCGCACGCCGGTGGTGGCTGCCCACCTGGGCCCGATCCTGCATGTGGACACGCCCGGCGGCCTCGTGGAGGCCGAGAAGTTGGTGTTCGCCACAAACGCCTTCTCCGCGCGCTTTCCCGAGCTCCGCAACAAGCAGTTCCCCGTCTTCACCTACATCGTCCTCACGGAGCCGCTGACCGAAGACCGGCTGGCCGACATCGGCTGGCGCGGCCGCCAGGGGATAGAGGACGCGCGCAACATGATCCACTACTACCGCCTCACGCCGGACAACCGCATCCTGTTCGGTGGGTCGGACGCCCAGTACTACTTCGGTGGGCCTCTGGATCGGGACCGCAGCCCGCGAGTCTTTCGTAGACTGGAGCGAGACCTGCGTCAGACCTTCCCCTCGCTGAAGGATGTGCGCATCGAGTACCGGTGGGGAGGGCCGGTGTCGGTGCCCTTGGACTTCTTTCCGGCGATGGGCTACCTGGGGAAGGACAGACGAGTGGCCTACTCCCTGGGCTGCGTGGGGCACGGGGTAGCGCCGATGAACATGGCGGGCCAGGTGATGCGGGACTTGGTCCTGGAGAAGGAGACGGAGCTGACGGACCTGTTCTTCGTGAACCGCTGGGTGATTCCGATGCCGCCGGAGCCGCTACGCTTCGCGCTGGGGGAGAGTATCCGGCAGGCGCTGAGGGCACAGGACGCCTGGGAGGCGCGCCGGGCCGCCGGCACGACGGCGAACTGAGGCGGGGAATCCGAGAAGTCTGTCGGTAATCCGGCCTTCGCCCTTGTCGGGGACGAATCTGCCTGCTATACTCGCACGACAGACAGCGCAAGGCGGGAGGGGTGTAAAGTGGTATTGGTGACGAGTTTTCCCAAGTGTCAGAAGTGCGAGACGGGGGATCTTGTGCCTCTGTCGGACTTCGGGAGCCAAGGCGCCTCCATCTACTTCAAGGCGTGGGCCTGCACGAATCCCTCCTGTGGGTTCAACCTGAAGATCCGCAACGGGGACCTGTACATCGACGAGCCGATCACGAACGGCGCGATGCACACCCCGCGAATCCGCGCCTAGACGACCAGCATGCCAAAGGGCCCCCAGTGGATGGGGGCTCGATATCTCTACAGGGGGCCGATCTGGCGGGGGCCACCCTGCTAAGCTCCTCGCAGGCGCTCGAGCGGTTAATCCCGCGCGCCACCACGCGTTCTAACGACGGAGAGACGCTCGCCCTTATTCCTACTGGACGATGAGCAGCAGGGGCCCACATGCCGCTACGCATTGATCGACGCAGATTCCTCCAGGTGTCGGCTGGCGCCGCCGTAGGGGGCGCGATTCTCGCCGCCGACCTGAGAATGCCGGGCGTCAAGGCGAGGCCAGGGTCGTCCGTGCGGAGGGTGTTGACCAAAGAGTTCCACCTAGGCGCTTCGGAGCTCTCACAGGTGTCTCGCTCTGGACTATCCGTGGCCACGGGCGGACTGGAACTGTCGCGCGGGCGAAGTGTGGGCCGCTTCTTATCCCCTGTCCTCAAATCGGATCTCCTGTTCGACTACGTAGGTCTGTTCTGGTCCACCTCGAATCCTGACGGGAGCTGTGCGGCCTTCTGGGTGAGGACATCGCCCGATGGTCGCAGTTGGAGTCCTTGGCAGACTGTCCAGGTGGAGGTGCCTCCTGGCCCTCTTGCCGAATACGACACATACGGCGCCCTCATCTGGGCTGACCGCGCCTCCTACGTGCAGTTCCTTGGCGAGTTGCGAGGTGACAGCAACAAGGCCACCCTCAGCCGGATTGGCCTCTCGCTACTGAACCCGTATGACGGTCCCATCGTGGAAGGTGCAGCCGATGGCAGCGATGACGGTTTCGCGAACACCGCTCTTGCAGCCGAGGCCGACTCGTTCTTGGAGGAGGAGGAGATCACTCCGGCGGCGGCATCCGGGAAGCCCATAACGTTCAAGCGGGAGGACTGGGGCGCCGATGAGAGCCTTCGCTTCTCCGGGGGCGAGGAGATATGGCCTCGGTCTTACGTGCCCACCAAGAAGCTGGTGGTGCACCACACCGTTACAGGCAACGGCTACACCACCGTTGCAGATGCCAAGGCCGCCGTAAGGGCGATCTACACGTACCACGCCAGGTCCCTGGGATGGGGTGACATAGGTTACAACTCCTTAGTGGACAAGTTCGGCAACTCCTATGAAGGGCGGCGGGGCCGGAATGGTCCCGGATACGACGGCCCCGGTGGTCGCGAGATCCTTAGCGAAGATGTCGTCGCTGGTCACGCCCTGGCCTATAACTACGGCAGCAGCGGTATCGCCCTGCTCGGGACCTTCTGTACGCCTAGCGAGTGCTCGGGAGGGAGCCCGACGGCAGCAATGATATCGCGTCTGAAGGATGTCCTGGCTTGGGAGTGCCGACAGCACGGCCTCAACCCCGATGCGGCCTCCGACTTCCTCCTCCACGACGGCACCTGGCACCGCGGTCTCCGCAACCTGGTGGGCCATCGCGATGTCGGACAGACAAGCTGTCCGGGGGGCAACGTCTACGCCCTCTTGCCGCAACTTCGGCGCGATGTAGCCGCCGGGCTGACCAACAAACCGACCGTGTCGATCACCTCGGCTCCGAACCAGGGCACGGTCACGAAGGGCAACGTGGAATTCGCATGGAAGGGGAGCGGCGGATCCGGCGACCTGATGTACTCCTACTGTCTGGAGGGATGGTCCAAGGTTTCGGGTACCAGTGAGGTGAACTATATCAGCGGGTTCACTTCGGGGAAATCGCTGGCTTGGAGTCCCTGGACGCGAGACACCAGGGCTTGGTTCTGCTATGCGGGCAAGGGTCTCTACACCTTCCACGTTAGGGTGAAAGATGCGACCGGCCGCGTGGGAGTCTATCGGAGCACCCGGACTTTTTGGGGAACAGCTCAGAGCTATGTCTGCGACAGCGCTCTGCTTCAGGCTCCCGGCACCGCCGTGTACGTGATGCAGGGTGGCTTAAAGCGGAGGATTCCCAACCCGGTGACCCTTGAAGCCAAGGGGTTCCAATGGGGTAACGTCAATCAATTGCCCAAGAGCGTCATGGCGGCCATCCCCAACGGCGAGCCGCTGCTCGACGCGAAGGCTGACGGCAACCTACTGACGGCGCCTGGGTTTGGCGTGTACGTGATGGAGGGAGGCTCCAGGCGTCTGATCAAGAACACGAAGGTGTTCGCGGAGTGTGGGTACGGCTGGGACGCCGTGCAGGGCATCTCTGCTGGCCGCCTGAGAGGGATACCGAGGGGGACAGATGTGACCGGGCCACCCTGCCCCAAGCTGTTGCCGCCGGGCGGGACGCTGGTGCAGGGACCGGGCACCGCCGTCTACGTGATGCAGGGCGGCCTGAAGCGGGGTATTCCCAACCCGGTCACCTTTGAAGCCAAGGGGTTCCAATGGGGTAACGTCAATCAATTGCCCAAGAGCGTCATGGCGGCCGTCCCCAACGGTCACCCGCTGCTGAACGCGATGGCCGACGGCAACCTGCTGACGGCGCCTGGGTTTGGCGTGTACGTGATGGAGGGAGGCTCCAGGCGTCTGATCAAGAACACCACCGTGTTCGCGGAGTGTGGGTACGGCTGGGACGCGGTGCAGGGCATCTCCAACGAGCGGCTGAGTGTAATACCGAGGGGGACAGATGTGACTGGGCCACCCTGCCCCAAGCTGTTGCCGCCGGGCGGGACGCTGGTGCAGGGACCGGGCACCGCCGTCTACGTGATGCAGGGCGGCCTGAAGCGGGGTATTCCCAACCCGGTCACCTTTGAAG
>DAOUMF010000031.1:0-2186 GCA_034411955.1 Dehalococcoidia bacterium | reverse complement strand
CCTGTACATCATGCCGTTCGGCTCCCTGCTGGTCCCGGCCCTGAGCCTAGAGCAGGCGTTCCTGGCGGCCGTCGTCGCTGCCCTCCTGGGCGGCCTCATAGTGGCCGCAGTGGCCGCCATAGCGGCCCACTCCGGCCTGTCCACCGTGGAACTCCTGGCCCAGCTCATGGGCAGACGCTTCACGCCCCTCCTGGCCGCCCTGCTGCTGGTCCGCAACGTGGTCTGGGCCGCCCTCGCCCTCTCCCTCATCGCCGGCGCGGCGGAGCTGGTCAGCGACCGCGCCCTGGGGGCGGGCCTGCGACCCCTGTGGGTGGTGATCTTCGGGCTGGTGGGCCTGGCCCTGGTGGCCGCGGGCCCTCAGTTCACCGTCCGAAAGCTGCTGCGCCGGGCCGGACTGTGGCTAACCCTTCTGGTGGTGGCCGGGGTGACCCTCTCCGCCTACATGGAGTACGAATTTCCCGCCTACCTGCGGCGCCCGGCCGTCGGCGGCTGGCCCTCCTTCTGGCAAGCGGTGGACGTGATGCTCATCGTGCCCCTGCTATGGCTGCCGCTCGTGGCGGACTACGCCCGCTGGGGCAAGAGCGTGGGCAGTTCCTTCGGCGGCACCTTCCTCGGGCTCTTCGTCGCCACCGCCTGGCTGGGCTTCCTGGGCGTCGCCTACCTGCCCGCCGTGGAGACCGGCGACATATCGGGATTCGTGGTGGGGATGCAGCTAGGGCTGGCCGCCCTGGTGATCCTCCTGCTACTCCAGACCGACGAGGTGTTCGCCAACGTGCACTCGGCGGGCGTGGCGCTGGGAGGCATCCTGCCGGTGGGACGCTGGGCCGGTGCCCTGGTCCCCGGCCTCGCCGCCCTGGCCCTGGCCCTGGCCTGGGACTTCCTGGAGTTCGAGGCGACCCTCCTGCTTCTCGCCTCCCTGTTTGTACCCCTCTTCGGGGTGCTGGTGGCCGACTTCCTCCAGAGCCGGGGCGAGACTCAGCCCGCGGCGGCGCCCTCCGCTCTCACCGCCTGGGCGCTGGGCTTCCTCCTGTACCACTGGATCTCGCCGGCGGAGGTCGGATGGTGGCAGGACGCCATGAACTGGCTTTTCGCCGACGCCCTTCATCTCGCCTTCCCGCTGACCGACGAGGTGACGTGGCTAGGGGCGGCCATACCGTCGTTCCTGGCTGGCTTCGCGGTTCACCTCGTCCTGAGGCCGTTCCTCATCGTCGTCCGGCCGGCCTTCGGCGGCACTCGGCCCTAGCGGGCGACCGGCCCGCCTATTTCTCCTTCACCGCGTGCCCGCCGAACTCGTTTCGCAGGGCAGCGATGACCCTCATAGCGAAGGAATCGTCCTGTCGCGAGACGAAGCGGGCGAACAGGCTCGCCGCGATCGCTGGCGCCGCAACGTCCTCGTTGATCGCCTCGAACACCGTCCAGCGGCCCTCGCCGGAGTCCTCCACGTAGCCGCGGAGCTGCGACAGGTCGGGGTCTCTGGCGAAGGCCCTCTCGGCCAGCTCCAGCAACCAGGAGCGCACCACGCTGCCATGGTTCCAGAGCGAGGCGATGCGGTGGAGGTCCAGGTTGAACTGCGATGCCTTGAGGATCTCGAACCCCTCTGCGTAGGCCTGGAGCATGGCGTACTCGATGCCGTTGTGGACCATCTTCGTGAAGTGACCGGCGCCCACCGATCCCACGTGGGCGTAGCCGTCATCCGGGGCCAGCGTCTTGAGGGCTGGCTCTATGCGCCGGAACCCCTCTTCGCTGCCGCCGACCATCAGACAGTAGCCCACCTCCAGTCCCCAGATGCCGCCGGAGGTGCCGGCATCCACGAACAGCAGCCCTCGCTTCTCCAGCTCGGCGCCGCGCCTCATACTGTCGCGAAAGTTAGAGTTCCCGCCGTCGACGATCAGGTCCCCCTCCTGAAGCAGGCCCGCCAGCTCCTGGATGGTCTGCTCCGTGGGGTCGCCCGCCGGGATCATGAGCCATACCGTGCGCGGAGCGTTGAGTCTGCCCACCAGCTCGGAGAGCGAACCGACGTCCGAGACGGCCTGGTTGCAGGCGTATCCGATGACCTGGTGGCCGTCGCGGCGTAGCCTCTCCGCCATGTTCCCTCCCATACGGCCTAGCCCCACCATGCCCAGTTGCATCGCTGTCACACCTCCTGCCGATTTGCGCTTCCAAGAACAGTATACGTCCGGGCGGTG
>DAOUMF010000030.1:0-2796 GCA_034411955.1 Dehalococcoidia bacterium | reverse complement strand
CCCTGTGTACGTGGACTGGAACGCGCTGTTCGACCTCGGCCTCCGGCTGCGAGAGGCCGGGCTGACCAGCCAGGCCTTCATCGTCAGCGATGAGACCGTCTTCGCCCGCTACGGGAAGCAGGCGGAGGCCGCCCTGGCCCAGGCCGACATCGCCGTCGCCTCCTTCACCGTTGCCCCCGGCGAGGCCAGCAAGTCGCTAGAGACGGCCGCCGCCATCTACGACTGGCTCATCGGCCAGCGCGCGGAGCGAGGCAACGCGATCGTCGCCCTGGGCGGCGGCATGGTCACCGACCTGGCGGGCTACGTGGCCGCCACCTACGTCCGCGGCCTGCCCTTGGTCCACGTGCCCACCAGCCTGCTGGCGATGGTGGACGCCGCCGTCGGCGGTAAGGTGGCGGTGAACCACCCGCGGGCCAAGAACGTCATCGGCGCCTTCTACCAGCCCCGCCTGGTCCTCGCCGACGTCTCGACGCTGCGCACGCTGCCGCCGCGGGAGCTGACCTCCGGCTGGGCGGAGCTGATCAAGCACGCCCTGATCCTCGATCCTGACCTGCTCGCCTTCCTGGAGGAGCACGCCGAGGCGATCATGGAGCTCGGGCCGGAGCCCACCACGGAGGCGATCCGCCGCAGCGTCGCCGTCAAGGCGGCGGTGGTCAGCGAGGACGAGCGCGAGGAGACCGGCCGTCGCACCGTCCTCAACTACGGCCACACCCTGGGCCACGCCATCGAGGCTGCCTCCGGCTACGACCGTTTCCTCCACGGCGAGGCCGTGGCGATCGGCATGACGGCCGCTGCCGCCATCAGCCGACGCCTGGGGCTCCTCTCCCCGCACATCGAACGGCGCCAGCGCGACCTGCTGGAGCGTTTCGGGCTGCCCGCTCGCGCTCAGGGATTGGACCGCGCTGCCCTCCTCTCCGCCATGGCCCTCGACAAGAAGGTGCGCGCCAGGGCGATCCGCTGGGTGCTCCTGGAGGACGTCGGCCGCACCGTCCTCCGCGACGATGTGCCTCAGGCCGTGGTGGAGCAGGCGCTGGACGAGGTGCTCGCCTAGGGCGATGAGCGAGCCCCGCCCCGCCGCTCTCCGCGCCGTCGTACGCGGGCGCGTTCAGGGCGTCAACTTCCGCGACTACGTCCTCGCCCGTGCGCGCTCGCTGCGTCTCGCGGGCTACGTCCGCAACCTGCCCGACGGCCGCTCGGTCGAGGTCGTGGCCGAGGGCCCGCGGCCAGATATCGAGCAACTCCTGGAGTACCTGCACGAGGGGCCCCGGATGTCTCGCGTGGACGCCGTCGACGTCGAGTGGGGTGAGCCCACCGGCGAGTACCGCCACTTCGGGGTAGCGTACTAGGGCCTGGCCCTAAGGCGTTCGTTTTCAATCTACCCCTTAACCTTCCGATTCTTCACGTATCGATATAACAATCCGGCGCCTCGACGCGTCCTATATTCAGAAGCGAGGAGGCGTCCTATGACACGAGGCAGATTTCTTCTCTTGGCCGCGGCGACGGCCGTCATCGGCCCGCTCCTCTTCTCGGCGGCAAGATCTCTCGGCGCACCTGACGAGTACACGGTAGCGGTTGGCGACACCCTATCGGAGATCGCCCTGAGGCACGACGTCAGCGTGGAAGAGCTGGCTGAGGCCAACGGCATCGTCGACCCCGAGTACATCCTCAGCGGACAGGTGCTGCTGGTGCCGGGGGCGGCCGCAAACGCGCACGGCGCGGCCCTGGCTGGCGGAGAGACCTCCGGGGGCGGTACCTACACCGTGCAGTTCGGCGATACCCTCAGCGAAATCGCCGAGCGTTTCGGCGTGGCCGCCGCCGCCATCGCCGAGGCCAACGGCCTCGCCGACCCGCATTTCATCGTGGAGGGCCAGACCCTAGCCATTCCGGTGGTCGAGAGCCCGCTGGCGCGACCGGTCGCTCCGGAGATAGAGGCGCTCCTGGAGGAGTTCGCCGCCGTGGAAGGTCTGGACCCCGGCATCGTCAAGGCGCTGGCCTACCTGGAGAGCGGGTGGCAGCAACACGTCGTCAGCGCCAGCGGCGCCGTCGGCGTCATGCAGGTTCAGCCCTCGACCGGCCGCTGGCTTGAGCGGGACGTCTTCGGCTACGACCTGAACATCGAGACCAGCGCCCACGACAACATCAAGGCGGGCGTTCGCTACCTCCGCATCCTTCTCAACCTCACGGGTGACATCGACCAGGCGCTGGCCGCCTACTACCAGGGGTACGCCTCTCTTAGTCTTGGCGTGCTCTACGAAGACACCATCCGCTACGTGGCCGACATCAACGCTATCAGGGACCGGCTCTGGCCGTAGGGGGGATGCGAGAGCCGCCGTCAGCTCTCGCCTGAGATGGAGGAGGCGTTGGGCCGAAAGGTGCGCCGCCATGTTTCGAAGCCTGCCGATGCCCTGGCCACGCCCGCGCCCGGGATCAGCAGTTCGACGGTCTCGAGGATCTCCTCGGGACTCGCCCCTTCCCTCCGTGCTCGCTCCATGTGCGCTCTGACATGCGGCTCCGGCGCCGCCAGTGTCACCAGCGCGGCCACGTAGATCAGCTCCTTGGTCTTGCCGTCCAGCCGGCGCGCCTTCAGGTACAGGGCGTTCATCATCTGCTCGTACGCGGCGAGGACGTCCGCGTCCTCGTCGGCCAGGACGGAGTGGATCGGGAGCGAGTACCCGCGGGCTCTCCGTGCGGCGTCCAGGATCTCCTCGCCCCGTTTGGGGTCAGCGCTCATACCGCCAGGGCCTTGCCGCCAGCCGAGACGCTTTCCATGGCTGCCGCTATCGCGCACCCGAAGGC
>DAOUMF010000029.1:0-4453 GCA_034411955.1 Dehalococcoidia bacterium | reverse complement strand
CCCCCCCCCCCCCCCCCCCCCTACTTTATCGTTCCTAGAGCTCTCGCAGCCGGATCACTCCTCTAGAGAGATGAGTTCACCGAGGGGAGTGAGGGTGCCGTCGGCCTCTATCCTCGTCGGCTGGAGGGCCTCGATGGCGCGGTGGTCTGTGCTGCTGAAGCTAACGGTAATGCCCGGCAGGAACACCGAGGGGGCGAAGTCCTGGATGGACTCGACGGACTGCAGGAGGCCTGCGCGGGTCAGGTTGTCGCAGGCCCCACTGAGCGCTTCCACCGTCAGCTCGGCCAGGGACTGGCCGTAGACGCTGAGCGTGGTCAGGCTCGGGCCGTCGTATTCGTCCATGATGCGCGCGTGCTCCACCATGGCCGGGTCATCGGCGTCCGCCACGGCGTCGAGTTGGTAGTTGTCGGTGATGGTGCCGTCCAGTAGGGCGAACCCAGCGGCAAGCTGCTCCGCACCGGTGCCGCCGCCGATGCTGGCGGCCAGGGAAGTGTGGGCGTTGACGTAGCTTACCATCCACTGGGGGTTGTAGCCCTGGGCGTTGGCTGCGACGATGGCAGCGGCGCTGGAGGTGGGCACGGCCCCAAGGACCACCACCTCGGCGCCGGCGTCCTGGATGTTGATGACCTGGGAGCTAAGGTCTGGCGCCCCAGGCTCGTAGGTCTGCTCGGAGACCAAGAGGCTGGCGTCGGCCAGGTTATCCTTGATGCTGTTCAGGTAATCCTCCCCGAACGGGTCGTTCTGGTAAAGGATACCCACCTTCTGGTCCGGGAAGTTCTCGTTGATATAGGTGGCCAGGATCTGGCCGTCGCTGGCGTAGTCGGGGATGTAGCCGAAGGTCCAGGGCCATGTCTCGTAGTCGGCCCAGCCGGTGTAGCCGGTGGAGACGAACAGGTCGGGGATGCCGTCTGAGGTGTCGCCGTCGCCGTTGGGGTCGTTCAGGTAGTCCACCGCCCCCAGGTGGGCGGCGGTGCCCAGGGCGCCCACGATGGCCAGTACCTCGTCCTGCTCTACCAGCTTCCTGGTCTTCTCTAGGGCCAGGTCCGGCGCATACTGGTCGTCCTCGGCTATCAGGGTGATGTCCCGGCCGCAGACGCCGTCGTCCTCATCGTTCACCTTGCTCAAGTAGGCCTGCATGGCCAGGGTGACGACGCCGTAGGGGGTGCCGCCCGTGCCGGCCAGGTCGTTGGTGTGGCCCAGCTTGATCTCGGTGTCGGTTACGCCGGGCGCGGGCGTCACCTCGGCGGCGGGCGTCTCATCGGTGGGGGTCTCGGCTCCCTCCTCTTCCTCCTTGCAGGCCACGGCGGCTATCAGCAGGAGTGCCGCCAGGGCCATGACCCATAGCCAGGGTCTGCGCAGCAATTGCACGGTCCCTTGTCTCCTTTCGCTAGTTTGGCCGTTGGTGCGCATTCGTCGACTCAATAAGCATCACCTCCCGGCGGTCACCGCCTGCCCCTGTCCTTGCCGCCCCAGGAGAGCCGTTCCAGGGTCTCCTCCAGACGTGATCTGAGGGTAGCTGGCAGCCTCCGCACCGCGTCGGCGACCTCGGCGGGGCGCAGGCGAGCCAGGCGGTGCAGGAAGCCGGCCACACCGTGGGGCATTATGATAATAACGCCGATGAGCACGGCTCCGTAAACCGTGGGCCAAAGCTGTTTCCCCTGCTGCTCGCCGAAAAAGCTGGTCGCCGCGTCAGTGGACAGGTCAGGCAGGAAGACCACCACGAAGCCGCCGATGATAGCGCCCATGATGGACCCCAGGCCGCCGATGACGATGGCCGTGAAGTAGTTGATGGAGAGGATGAGGCCGATCGTCTCGGGGCTGATGCCTCCTTGGAAGGTGAACAAGAAGATCGCCCCCGCTACACCGGCGTAGAAGGCGCTGATGGTGAAGGCTGTGACCTTGGTGCGGGCGACGTTCATGCCCACGGCTGCTGCTGCCACCTCGCTGTCGCGGACGGCTACGAAGGCCCTGCCCCAACGGCTGCCGACGATGTACCAGGCGATGGCGGCCATGACCACGACGGCGAACAGGGCCAGGAAGAAGAACCACTGGTCGCGGCCCAGGTCACCGCCAACCGCTTGAGCCCAGTCCTCCAGAAAGCCGGGAACCGGTGGCCTGGGCACGCGGCGGATGCCCAGGCGGCCACCCGTGAGGCCGTCGTACTTCGTCAGGACGGAGGGCAGGGCGAGGATGAGGCCCAGGGTGGCCACTGCGAGGTAAGGGCCGGAGAGACGCAGGGCAGGGACGCCCACAGCGAAGCCGGCGGCGGCGGCGACGAAGCCGCCCATAATGATGGCCGCCCAGAAGGGCCAGGCCGCCTGGTCGATGAAGCTCAGGTGCTCCTTGCTGTCGGTGAGGATGGCGGCGGTGTAGGCGCCTATGGTGACGAAAGCGCCGTGGCCCAGTGAGATCTGGCCGTTGTAGCCGGTAAGGATGTTAAGCCCGATGGCCACGATGGTCCAAGCGGCGGCCTTTGTCAGCAGGGACATGTCGAACGTGCCGACGGTGAACGGCATCCAGCAGAAGAAGGCCAGCAGGACGGCTACCGACGCCGGCACGCGCCACCGCTCCGGCAGAATCGCCAGATAGCGAATGGCTCCGGCAACGGCCATCGCCAACAGGATGACCTCCCAGAAGCTGAGCTGCACCGTGAGGAGAATCCAGCAGACGAAGGCCAGCAGGACGACTGCCGACGCCGGCACGCGCCACCGCTCCGGTAGAATGGGCAAATAGCGAACGGCCCCGACAGCGGCCACCGCCAACAGGATGACCCACCAGAAGCCGAGACTCACCGGCTACACCCTCCGCACGGACTTCCGGCCGAAGATGCCGGTGGGGCGGACGAGGAGGATCACCACCAGGACCAGCAGGGCGATGGGCAGGCTCAGCTCGGGGCCGAAGAAGACGGGCCCAAACGAATACGTGCTGGCCATGTTCTGCACAACGCCGATGATCACGCCGCCCACGATGGCCCCCGGCGGGCTGTCTAGGCCGCCCAGGACCGCGGCGGCGAAGGCGAAGAGGATCACCCGCAGCATCATCACCAGGTCCAGGGAGAGGATGGGCGCCACCAGGATTCCCCCCACGGCGCCGACCATGGTGGCCAGGGCCCAACCCAGCATGAGCATCCGCCCCACGTTGATCCCCATTAGCCTGCTGGCCAGCGGGTTCTGGGCGGTGGCCCGCATCGCCAGCCCCAGCTTGGTATGGTTGAACAGCAGGTACAGGGCGCCCATGACGGCCGCGGTGATGACGATGACCCAGAACTGATGCTGGGTGATGCGGGCGAAGCCCCACAGATCGTGATTGAACCACGATGACACGGGCTCCAGATGGGAGCCCAGCGGGGTGGCCGGGAAGCCCTTGGGCAGCTCCCCCTGGGCCCAGATGAAGGCAGTGAGGCCTCTGAATATGACGAACACGCCCAGGGTGACGATCACCGCGTTCAAGACCGGAGCACCCTCCACGGGCCGGATGACCGTCCGTTCCACGAACGCCCCCATCGCCCCGGCCAGGGCTAGGAGGATGAAGAAGATCAGCCAGTAGTTGGCGCCTCCCGCGCCCAGGGCCACTACCAGAGACCAGCCGACGAAGGTGATGAAGAGGGCCATCTCACCCTGGGCGAAGTGGAGGACGTCCGTGCTGCGATAGATGAGGACGATGCCCAGGGCGACGAGGCCATAGATGCTCCCCGTGGCCAGGCCGGCCATGACCTGGCTGAAGAACAGGTCAGGGTCTTGCCAGGGGGGCGAGGCGGCCAGGAAGGTCGCCGGCGGCGAGAGCGTGGCTGACACTTGACCCAAGCCTTCCATCGGGAGCACTTCAGTATCCCAGATAGGAGCGTCTTACCGTCTCGTTCTCCCGCAGTTCCGGCGCGTCCGCTGCCAGGACGATGCGGCCGGTCTCCAGCACGTACCCGTATTGGGACACGCTCAGAGCCATCGTCGCATTCTGCTCCACCAGGAGGACGGTCAGGCCTTCCTCCCGGTTGATGGTCTTGATGATCTGGAATATCTCCTGGACCACAGTCGGTGCCAGGCCCAGGGAGGGCTCGTCTAGGAGTAGGAGTTTGGGCCGGGCCATGAGCCCGCGGCCGATGGCCAGCATCTGCTGCTCGCCTCCGGAGAGTGAGCCGGCCGGTTGCTTCCGACGCTCGGCCAGGAGGGGAAAGTACCCGTAGACGCGGTCCATGTCACGTTTGACACCGTTGCGGTCACGGCGGGTGTAGGCGCCCAGCCTCAGGTTCTCTTCCACCGTGAGCTCCGTGAACAACTCGCGGCCTTCGGGCACGTGAGAGATGCCCAGGGAGACGATGGACTCGGGGGAGCGGCGACGGATGGGCTGGCCCAGAAACTCCACGGTGCCGCCGCTGGGGCGGAGGATCCCGGAGATGACCTTCAAAGTGGAGCTCTTGCCGGCGCCGTTGGCTCCCAGGAGGGCGACGATCTGTCCC
>DAOUMF010000028.1:0-8062 GCA_034411955.1 Dehalococcoidia bacterium | reverse complement strand
GTGGAGTACGTCTACGTGGGACGTCTGGAGCGCGAGAAGTACGGGGAAGAAGGCCTGGAGAAGTTCGGAGAGTTCATGGTCTCGGTGTTCGAGAACAGCGGCGTAATCATCTACCGGATGCCAGCGGAGGCAGCCACCGCTGTCGGTGCTCCCGGCTAGCCGCTTGGGGCACGGTCGCTAGGTGGAGGGCCGCGCCAGGTCGGTCGCGACCAGGTCGGCAACCTTCTCCCCCAGGAGGATGGAATGGTTCTGGCCGCGATCCTGGGGGTAGATCTGGCTCATGTTGGCCAGGTAGAGGCCCGGCACCGGCGTGCGGTGGTCGGGGATGCGGGAGCCAGCGCCCACGGTGAACACGGGCTGGGCGTCGGGCCCGTGGAACAGCCAGCGGTCGATGATCCAGGATTCGTCGAACCCGGTGTTGATGCGTTTGATATGCGGCAGGTAGAGCTGCAGCACCTCGTCCGCGTCCTTACGGAGGAGGGGCGACTGCTTGTCCAGGTAGTTCGAGAAGTAGACCACATGCTGGCCGCCGTAGCGATGGGGCTCGATCCAGTTGGTGTGCTCGACCACGGCGAGGAAGGGGACCGAGCGGTCGTTGATGTTGAGCCAGTAGGTGCTGGACAGGGGGCGCTTGAGGGTGAGGACGAGGCACAGGGCGTCCTGATAGGGCACCCCCTCCAGCTTCTCGGCGTACGCCTCTGGCAGGGGCGGAGCTATGCGCCGGAACGCCTTGTTGGCGACAGTGGCCACCACGGCGTCGAAGGAAACGGCCTCCTGGCCCTCGCCGGCCAGCTCAAGGCGGACCCGGCCGGCATCGGAGACGATGCGCTGGACAGGGCGGCCCGTGTGGAGCTCTCCGCCGAGTTCACGGACACGCTCGACGAGGGCCTCGATCCAGGCGCCGAACGATCCCAGGAGGTAGCCGAGCACCTCTCGCTGGGACGGGCCGGCGGCCCGGGAGGCGAAGCGGAGGCGGATCTTGTTCCAGAGCCAGGTCATCACCAGCTCGCCTCCCAGATCGCCGAACTTTCCCCGCAGGAGGGGACCCCAGACCACGTCCAGGTTTCGCTGCCCGGCGAAGCGGCGGATCCACTCCTCCGCGGCGATGTCCTCGTAGCGGGAGCCGTCCCGCTGCCGGCGCAGGTAGAGCCCCATAAGCCCCAGACGAACACGGTCGATGAGGCCCACGGGGGTGAAGCGCAGGAGGTCAAGGGGGGTCACGAAGGGATAGATGCGGCCGTCGTAGAAGATGCCCACCGTGGACGGCCGCCAGGTGAGGCGTTCTCCCAGCCCCAACTCCCGGATGAGCCGCACGGCAGCGGTATCCGTGGTGAAGACGTGGTGGTAGAAGCACTCGATGGGCTCACCAGCGGGGATGTCGAAGGTGCGCACCAGGCCGCCGAGCTGCGGCCCTGCCTCGAACAGGTGGACGCGATACCCCTTCTGGAGGAGGCGGTAGGCGGAGGTGAGGCCGGCCACGCCGCCGCCGATGATGCCGACGCGCTGCGGCTCCTCGCTCATTCGGCCTGATCCGCGATGGCAGCGACCGGTTCGCCCGCGGCGCCTCCCAAGGTCCGTCCGAGGGAAAGGTTGATGGCCCACAGGAAGACCAGCCCGGCGACGATGACGGGCAACAGCAAGAAGCCGTGCAGGGCGATGGCGTAGGCGCCGGCCACCGCGGAGCCGACCCCGAGGAAGGTGAGAGTCTCCTTGGCCAGCAGCTCGAAGGGGCCGATGCCGACGGAGGCGGAGGGGAGGGTGATGGCCAGGTTGGCGGCGGCGGCCACCATCAGGTAAGCGACGAACCCCTCATCGATGTCAAAGGCGAGGCCCACCAGGTAGTACATCAGCGCCTCCAGCAGCCAGGCGCCCAGGGAGGTGGCGAGCACGAGGCTCACCAGGAACGGGCTCTGGAGGCATTGCAGCCCGCTCAGGAATGAGTCCAGCGGCCCCTGGGCCCGCTGACGCAGGGCATCGGGCAGCAGGCCGACGAGACGCTCCACCCAGCGGCCAGCCCGGTGCGGTGAGGACGCAACGTAGACGAAGACGGCGAGGAGGAGGACGAAAACCAGGGCCATGCCCGCCGCCAGGCCCCTGAGCTCGCTGCTGAGGCCCAGCATCGCCCCGGCCAGGAGTAGGAAGGCGACCAGGACCACCCCGTCGAACACGCGCTCCACGGCTATGGTGCCCAGAGTGGACATCTTGCTCACCTTGTGTCGCTCTCCCAGGACATAGGCCCGGACGAGTTCGCCGGTGCGCAGGGGCAGGAGGTTGTTCGCCATATAGCCGATGATGACGATAGGGTAGAGGGTCGCCGTGCTCAGTCTGACCAGCCGCCGCAACAGGTAGTGCCAGCGCAGGGAGCGCACGGCGGCGGAGAGGAACCAGATGGCGACAGCGGGGACGACCCACCAGTAGTTGGCCTGGGCCAGGGCATCGGCGAGCCCCCGTAGGTCAGTGCGCCAGAAGAACAGCCCCAGGAACAGGGCGGTGCCGCCCACGCCCAGCCACATCTTGCGGGAGGTGATGAAGGTCGACATCTCTCTAATGGCATTATAGGCGGCTCTGTGGGGACCGAAAACGAACACGGCCTCGGGGGCGGTTGTGACTGCCGGCGTTGGACAAGTCATGTTCCCGCCTCTTAGTATTGGGGCCGCGCGTCGATTCTCGCCAAGCTGGCTAGTCCAATGAAATGCACTGTGGTGATAGGCACCTACAACGAGGCGGAGAACATTCCGAGCCTGTTGAGGGACATCCTGGAGCTGGGGCCGCAATACGAGGCCATCGTGGTGGATGACAACTCGCCTGACGGGACAGGCCACATAGTGTCGCAAATGGCCGTCAACGAGCCCCGCATACATCTTGTCGAGCGCCCGGCCAGGTTAGGTTACGGCACCGCTTACCTCAAGGGCTTCAGGACGGCTTTGGATTTGGGTGCCGATCGCATAATCCAGATGGACGCCGACTACTCCCATGACCCTCGCGACATTCCGCGCCTGGTGGAAGCCGTGGAGGAGGACGACATGGCCATCGGGTCCCGCTATGTGGGGGGCGGCTCGACATCAGGCTGGCCGTTGCGACGACGGCTTATCAGCAGGACTGCCAGCCTCGTCGCGCGCCTGCTGCTGGGGCTACCTATTCACGACTGCACCGGCGGATTCAAATGCTTCCGGCGCTCCACGCTGGAATCCGTCAATTTCGCGGATATCAGGTCAAGAGGGTTTGCTTCGTCGTACGAGATGAACTATCTCTGCCATAGGTCTGGCAAGACGCTGCGGGAGATACCCATCAGATTCGTCAACCGACAGGCGGGCAAGTCCAAGCTCTCGCTGGGGATAATCGTTGAGGCGCTTGCCGCCGTCGTCCGGCTGCGGATCAGCGGCGGCCGGGGCCATAGACCGCCAAGCCGCAGACCCTGAAGGGGCGCCAAGCGGGGCCCTCTCTTCCCCACTGGTTGCAGCGGTCCGTCAGCGGAACGGGCTCGGCGGCGCGACCCGCGGTGTGCGGGAAGGGCAGCCCCCTGCACAGCACGGCCCTCCGCGCTACCATGGGGGACGGCATGGCCAGCAAACACGCTCGCCAGGTGCGGCGGATGTTCGGTCGTATCGTCCCCAGGTACGACCTGCTGAACCGGTTGATGAGCCTGGGCATGGACGGCCGCTGGCGTCGGGCGGCGGCCGCCGCCGCTCAGCCGGCCAACTGTCTCGCCCTGGACGTGGGTACCGGCACTGGGGACCTGGCGCTGGAGCTGCGTCGTCGGGGGGCGTCCCACGTCGTTGGCGCGGACTTCTCCAGCGAGATGTTGGCCAGGGCTGGCGCCAAGGCCACGGCTGCAGGGTACACCGAAATATCCTGGGCCCTGGCCGACGCTCTCGCTCTCCCCTTCCCCCAGGCCACGTTCGACTGCGTGACCAACGCGTTCCTGTTGCGTAACTTGGGAGACCTTCGAGCCGGTCTGGCGGAGATGGCGCGTGTCCTCAAGCCGGGCGGTCGCCTCGTCTGCCTGGACGCGACGCGACCGCCGGGGCTGTTCGGATCGCTGTATCGCCTGTACTTCAGCCGCCTGCTGCCTCCCTTAGCGGGCGCGATCAGCGGCGATCGCGCCGCCTACCGCTACCTTCCGAACTCTCTTGAAGGCTCCCCGAAAGCGCCGGAGTTGGCCGCCATCCTCGCGGACATCGGCTTGTCGGACATCAGATTCCGGCCGCTGGCAGGGGGAGCGGTCGCCCTGCACACCGGTCGTAGGCCGCTCGCTGAGAGCTAGCCGATCTCCTCAGCCGTGAGGGCGCGACCGGCGGCGCCGTTCCGGGGTCACCGCCGCTGCAGCACGCTGGCCCCTGTCGGGGCAGACAGTATAATGGCGGCGTGTCTAGGAAGCTAGAAAGGAAGGGCGCATGGACCCAGCGGGCAAGGTGGCCCTGATTACCGGCGGTGGGTCCGGCATCGGCCGGGCGACGGCGCTGGCGCTGGCGGAGGCCGGGGCCGCCGTGGTTGTCGCCGATATCGACGACGGAGGGGGGCAGAAGACGGTGTCCCTGATCGAGCGCTCCGGCGGCAAGGCGGCCTTCGTCCACGCCGACGTGACCAGACGGGAGGACGTGGAGCGCATGGTGGCGTTCGCCGAGGAGACGTTCGGCGGCCTGGACATCCTGCACAACAACGCGGGCGTGAGCACCGGCCAGCCCCGCTTTCCGGACGCTGCCGCAGAGCGCTGGGAGCAGACGTTGGCCGTCAATCTTTGGTCGGTTATAGCGGGGACGCAGGCTGCGGTGCCCGCCATGCGGCGTCGCGGCGGCGGGGTGATCGTCAACACAGCCTCTCTAGCGGGGATCGTCAAGCACCCGTTGGACCCGATCTACGCCGCCACCAAGCACGGCATCGTGGGCCTGACGCGGGCGCTGGTCTTCCTGAAGGATGAGGCGAACATCCGCGTGAACTGCGTCTGCCCGGCGATGGTGAAGACGCCCATGCTGACCGGGGACATGGGCGATCTGACGGCCGAAGAACGAGCCCAGCGCGACGCCATCATCAGCCAGATGCCTCTCCTCCAGCCCGGCGAGGTGGCGGAGGCCGTGCTGGAGTTCATCCGAGACGATTCGCTGGCAGGGGAAGTGATGGGGATCATGTACGGGCGGCCGCGCAAGCTCATACCTCCGGCCGTGACCCTCCGCCACGACCCCGCCCAGCGCCTGATGGACTAGCCGCTGACAGAAAGGAGCGGAGATGATCGCCTGCGTGCACGTGGCGAAGATCCTGCCCGGGAAGAAGGAAGAGTTCCTGGGGCAGATCAAAGAGGGGTTCGAAACGGCCCGAGAGGGGCTGCGCGCCTTTGGCTTCACTCGCGTCCTCTCCTTCTGGACGCCGGAGGTGGCCAGCGACGGCGACGGCCTGCTGGTGACGGTGTACGAGGCCGAGGACCCGTCGCTGGTGGAGCGGTTCTACAAGCTGGAACCGGTGATCCAGCAGGAGCAGCGGGCCCACGGGGTCCTGGTGGCCCCGCATGACCACGAGGCGGTGCCGAGGAACGTGGCGTTCGTGGACCTGGACCTGCGAGACTGAGGAGGAGCAGAGCGATGGGTAAGCTGGACGGCAAAGTGGTGATCGTGACGGGGGCCAGCCGCGGCATCGGGGCGGAGATCGCCAGGTTGTTCGCGGCGGAGGGCGGCAGGGTGGTGTGCGCGGCCCGCACCCTGCACGAGGGCGACCACCCGCTGGAGGGGTCGCTGGAGCGGACGGTGGCGGATATCCGGGCCGCCGGGGGCGAGGCGTCGCCGGTGGCCGCCAACATCTCCGAGCCATCGGAGTGCGAGACGCTGGTGCAGGCGGCGCACAAGACCTACGGCCCGGTGGACGTGCTGGTAAACAACGCCGCCCTAACGTACTTCCTGCCGGTCAAGGACTACCCGCTCAACCGCTGGATGCGCTCCTGGGCGGTGAACTTCCACGCGCCGTTCATCCTCAGCAAGCTGGCCCTGGAGGAGATGATCCCGCGTCGCAGGGGGAGCATCGTCAACATCTCGTCCGGCGCGGCGATAGGGCCCGGGCATGGCCCCTATCCGGAGCCGCCCGAATACGCCGGCAGCACCTGCTACGGCGCCCAGAAGGCTGCCCTGGAGCGCTTCACCCAAGGGTTGGCGATGGAGGTGTACGAGTACGGCATCTCCGTCACCTGCGTCTCACCCTCACTGGTGGTGCCGACGCCGGGGACGGTGTTCCACGGTCTGGTCACCGGCCTGGACGACCCCAGCGGGGAGCCGCCGGAGCTGATGGCGAAGGCGGCGCTACTGCTGGCCACGGAGCCGCTGGACAAGGTGACCGGCCGGGTGACCTACAGCCAGCTCATCCTCAAGGAGTACGGCTGGATCGAGGAGGCACAGGGGATCGGCGTGGACCCGGAGCTGCCGGGGAGCGGCTACAGCCGGATGTAGAGGGCGACCCCTCCTGCGGCGGGCAGGATTCAGGTCGCCTGCGGCTACCCCTCCCCAGGGTTGTTCGTCCCGCCCGGCCCACCTCCGCCTAAGGCGGACAGGCTCTGAACTCCGTTCAGACTCGGCCCCACCCCAGAGCGCGACGAGCGGTCCCTTTGACGGATTCTCGCGGCGGCGCTATGATTGCGGCGCGATAGCAAGGGGCCCCGACATGGAACAGCAGATCCGCTTCTGCACTACCTCCGATGGCGTACGCATAGCCTACGCCACCGTGGGCCAGGGGCCGCCGGTGGTCCGTGCCCGCGGCTGGTTCACCCACCTGGAGTTCGAGTGGCAGGTGTTCCGGCCCACCATCGAGGAGTTCGCACAGAATCACCTGTACGTCTACTATGACGGGCGCGGCATGGGTCTGTCTGATCGCGACATCCAGGACTTCAGCCTGGAGGCCAGGGTGAGAGACCTGGAAGCGGTGATCGAGGCGGCCAGCCTGCGACGATGCGCCATCATCGCCTGGTCTGAGGGCGGGCCCACGGCCATCGCCTACACCGTTCGGCACCCAGAGCGGGTGACCCGCCTCATCCTGTACGGTTCGTTTAGCCGGCCGCCCGTTGCTCGTACCGAGGAAGGACGCCAGAGGGCTGAAGCCATGCTCACGCTGATGCGGCAGGGATGGGGTGGCGAGGTTCCGGCGTTCCGACAACTGTTCACTGGCCTGTTCATGCCGGACGCCGATACTGAGGCGGTCCGCTGGTTCAACGAGTTGCAGCGCGTGTCAAGCTCCGCCGAGAACGCCGTGGCCATCCTCTCTTCCATCCTGCAACTCGACGTGACTGGTCTCCTGCCCCAGGTCAAGATCCCGACTCTGGTGATCCACCGCCGGGGCGACGCCATAGTCCCCTTCGAGCGGGGCCGAGAGCTGGCGGCCCTAATCCCGGGCGCGCGCTTCCTACCACTGGAGGGCAATAATCACGCGCTGCTGCCGGACGAACCTGAGACCGCCCAGTACAACGAGGCGGTGGAGGAGTTCCTGGCCGAGGGGCTGAAGCCCGTCAGACCAAAGACGGGAAAGCCCGCGAAACCAAAGAAGCGGAAGGCGGCCGCGCCGACCGGCCTGGTCACCATCATGTTCACCGACATGGAGGGTTCCACCAGCCTCACCCAGCGCCTGGGCGACGCGAAGGCCCAGGAGGTGCTGCGCACCCACAACGGCATCGTCCGTGACGCCCTCAAAGCCTGCGGCGGCTCCGAGACGAAGCACACCGGCGACGGGATCATGGCCTCCTTCCCCGCGGCCAGCAGGGCCCTGGAGTGCGCCGTCGCCGTCCAGAGAGCCTTCGCGGAGCGCAACGAATCGGCTGAGCAGCCCATCCGGGTGCGCATCGGCCTTAACGCCGGCGAGCCCGTGGCGGAGGACGAGGACCTGTTCGGCACCGCCGTCCAGCTCGCCGCCCGCATATGCGCCCACGCCGAGCCGGGCCAGATACTCGCCTCCAACGTGGTGCGGGAGCTTTCCGCCGGGAAAGGGATCATGTTCTCGGACCGGGGCGAGGTCGCCCTGCGCGGCTTCGAGGAGCCGGTGCGCCTGTACGAGGTGAGCTGGCAGGCTGTTTCGGCGGGGGGGGGGGGGGGGGGGG
>DAOUMF010000027.1:0-7745 GCA_034411955.1 Dehalococcoidia bacterium | reverse complement strand
GCGCAAGCGGATAGCGCGCGAGCTGCACGATGACACGGCGCAGGCCCTGACATCAGTGCTGGTGCGGCTGCGGCTGCTGGAGCGGACGCTGAAGGACGAGCGGCTGCAGCGAGGGTTGGGCGAGCTGAGGGACTTGACCGGAGCGACTCTGGAGGGCGTGCGCCGATTGGCCATCGATCTGCGGCCCCCGATGCTGGATGATCTGGGGCTGGAGGCGGCCCTGCAGTCACACCTGCAGGACTTCTTGCAGCGGTGGCCCATCAAGGCCACGTTCGTCAGCAGCCGGTTAAGCCGCGTTCCCGCGGACGTGGAGTTGGTGCTCTATCGCATCGTCCAGGAAGCGCTCTCCAACGTGGCCAAGCACGCCAACGCGTCGCAGGTGCTGGTGCGCCTGACCCGCAGGGGACGAGCGCTGCGGCTGCTCATCAAGGATGATGGTTGCGGCTTCGATGTGGAAGCCACCAAGCATCAGCGTCAGTCGGGGCTAGGCCTGTTCGGGATGGAGGAGAGGCTAGCCCTGGTGGGCGGCACCCTGCGAGTTGAATCGGCCGTGGGAGAGGGCACGCGGGTGTCGGCGGAGGTCCTCCTGCCCCGGAGCGGTAGACGATAGCCCCGTGGCCGGGAAGATCCGCGTCCTGCTGGCCGATGACCACGCGGTGCTGCGCTCCGGTCTGCGCGCCTTGCTGAACCTGGAGCCGGATATGGAGGTGGTGGGGGAGGCGTCCAACGGCCGCGAGGCGATAGAGCTGGTCGAGAGCCTCAAGCCGGACGTTATCGTCATGGACATTTCGATGCCGGAGATGGACGGGCTGGCCGCGGCGAAAGCGATCCATGAGAAAAGGATTCCCTCCCACATCGTCATCCTGACGGTGCATGCGGAGGAGGATTACCTGTTCCAGACGTTGCAGATGGGGGCCTCGGGCTACGTGCTGAAGAGTTCGGCCGACACGGAGTTGATGGACGCCATCCGGGCCGCCCAGCGGGGAGAGGTGTTCCTCTATCCGTCGGCGGTGAAGAAGGTGCTGGGCGAGTACCTCAAGGGTACCCGCGGCGAAGGCGGAAAGGGCGCGTTGGAGGCATTGACCAGCCGCGAGAAGGAGGTGCTCAAGCTCACCGCTGAGGGGTTCACCAATCAGGAGATCGCCGAGAAGCTGGTGATCAGCCCCAAGACGGTGGATACCTATAGACAGCGGATCATGGAGAAGCTAAACCTGCATCATCGCTCGCAGTTGGTGCAATACGCGCTGAAGACGGGGCTGCTGACCGCCGCCGAGTGAGATGGGTGGGGAAAAACCCCACGCTATGTAGTGGTAATGCCCGACAGACAGGCGTTGGGCAGTAGACTAGATTATAGCTGCTACTGCGGGGAGTCCGGGTTCGAACTTCGAGGTGGCCCGCCCAAGGTCCGGATACCCCGCAGTCGGTTTATTTCTGAGAGGGCACGGGGCCGAGGCGTCCTGTCCTCTCTCCCTCATCCCACCCTGTAACGCCCTGCCCGCCCCGGCATCCTAACCTTGCGGACATTCGGAGAGGCATCCGTCGCGACGGCTGTCTCGAAGTGGAGCCGGTGAGGGATAGGAGAGATGTGCAGGCAAGCGGGGTTCCGAGAGGTGTGAGGTCGATGATGGAGCTCAGTGTGGAGGCCAGCGACGGGCAAGGACCGCTGCTCAGCGATCCGGTCATGGAAACAGTCCAGCGCAGTTATGAGGTGGCGATCCGGGAGGCCTCCGACCTGAGTGTGGTCGTTGCCGGTCTGGACGGATTTCAAGCGGTAAACGAGCGCCTCGGCCCGATGGAAGGCGACGCGGTGCTGGCTGCCTTCGCCGCTCGTCTGGGCGAGCAGATTGAGAGCGTGACGCATCTAGTCAGCGACCAGCTCCTCGGCGTGCTGCCAGGGGCAGGCGCTTCGAAGGCCGTCGCCCTGGCGCGGGTGCTACAGAAAGACATCGCCCACAACAGGCTAGCCGCCGTGGGGAGAGTCACAGCCAGCTTTGGCGTGTCCTCATATCCGGCCTCGGTAGAGAACGCGCGGGAGCTGGTGTACGGCGCGCAGGCTGCGATGTACTGGGCGAAGGCAAAGGGCGGCAACAGGGTGGACTACTGGGGAGAGATGGTCGGGGCCGACACATCGATCCGGCCGACCGGGACAAGGGATCCGGTGACGGCTTTAGCCGTGGCTCTGGAGAGGAAGACTCGGGCGGGCGCAGGCCAGCTGAGCCGGTCGGCCTGGTACGCGCGGCAGGTGGCCACGCAGATGGGCCTCGGGCCCGAGGAGCAGGAGCTGGCAGAGAAGGCGGCCCTCCTGCACGATGTGGGCAAGCTGGCGGTGCCGGACGAGATACTGCAGAAGCCGGGCTCTCTGAGCGAGGAGGAAATGGCGGTAGTCAAAGCTCACCCAGCGGTTGGGGCAAAGATCGTGACTCGGATACCGGAGCTTGCGGCAACCGCGCCGATGATAGCCCACCATCATGAGCACGTCGACGGCAGTGGTTACCCCGACGGACTGGCGGGGGAGGAGATCCCTCTGATCTCCCGCATCATCCTCGTCAGTGACGCCGTCGACGCGATGACCACCCATCGCCCTCACAGATCCGTCATCTCGCTCCAAGAGGCCCTTCAGGAGCTGCAGCGGTGGTCCGGGAGGCAGTTCGACGAGCGCGTCGTGGATGCCTTCGCAACCATTGTGAACCGCCGGGGATTGCAGGCTCTGCACTGGTCTCAGATTAGGCGACCACACTACCCTAACTGAACCGGCCGTTCACTTTCTGTTCACCCAAGCCACGTAAGACTGCGCGTCGAGCAGCATCCTAAGCTTCGACAAATCCGGGGCGTCCATGATTTGGCGGAGGAGGAGTGGCATGTTCGGCGGACGTAAGAGGTACGGTTGGGCGGTGCTGATACCGCTCCTGCTAGCACTTGCAGCGCTGTTGCCGACGGCGGCCGGCGCCCAAGAGGGCGCGCGGCAGGACGTGCATCCCGCGGTCGACGTCTATGCGGAGCTGTTTCCCGGGGAGAAGATCCCCGTCATCGTCCAGTCGGACGATCCTGATCTCGCCCGCTGGGTCGGGGAGCACGGCGGCACCGTCATCCAGGAGTTCGACATCGTCGACGGCTTCCAGGCGGAGATGCCCATCGAGGCCGTGCGAGCCCTGGACTTCGCTGATAGAGCGGAGTGGATATCGCTGGACGCCCCGCTCATGGCGTCGCGCCGAGGCAGCGATGAGGTGGATGCCTCGGCCCTGGCAACGGCGTACCCCTTCGCCGCCAACGCCGTCCCCGCGTGGGAGGATGGCGTCAGTGGCGACGACGTCACCGTGGCGGTGATCGACAGCGGCATCAACCCGAGAGCCGACTTCCGGGGACGGCTGGTGGGGTTCCGCAACTTCAGCGATGAATGGTTCCCGCTGGATCGTTACGGCCACGGCACCTGGGTGAGCGGCATCATCGCAGGCAAAGACCCAAAGGGCCGCTACGTGGGTATCGCGCCGGAGGCTCGCCTCCTCAGCGTCAAGGTGACCGGTAAGGATGGCTCCGCCCACGCGAGCGACGTCATCGAGGCCCTCCAGTGGCTGGTCGACCACAAGGACCGCTACGACGTTCGTGTCGTCAACATCTCTATGAATTCGGCGATCCCGGACAGCTACCTGAAGGACCCGCTCTCGGCCGCAGTGGAGCAGGCGTGGTTCCAGGGCATCGTCGTTGTGGGATCGGCGGGCAATCTGGGGACAGGCTCGTTCGCGGTCGACCACGCCCCGGCTAACGATCCCTACGTGATAACCGTGGGCGCGACGGATGACCGGGGCACGGCGGATCGCGCGGACGACGTGCTGGCCGATTGGTCCAGTCGCGGCGTCACATCAGACGGCTACAACAAGCCGGAAGTGGTCGCGCCCGGCGTCGACATCGCGTCCACCTCCGGCGGCCGACGGACCTACTTGGCGAAGGAGTTCCCGGAGAGCATCGTGAACCGCGACTACATGCGGCTGACCGGCACCTCCGCCTCCGCAGCCGTGGTCTCAGGCACGGTCGCCCTGATGCTGGAGGAGGACCCGGCGCTGACCCCGGATGAGGTCAAGTTCCGGGTGATGGCCGCCGGGGCGGCGGTCGCCGGCTCCGACGCTCCCGGAATCGACGCCTTTGAGGCCACGTTCACCACGATCGACGGCAACGCCAACGGCGATGCAGCGCCCAACGAGTTCATCGACCCCGACACGGGCAGGATCATGGAGGACAGCATCCTCTGGCGGAGTATCCTCTGGCGCAGCATTCTGTGGCGCAACATCCTCTGGCGGAGCATCCTGTGGAGCAGGTAGGTGACCCTATGGGGTGAGAGCCGCCGCCTTACCAGAGCGAGCGGAGGAGGGCAGCGAACGGCCGATTGGTGTTGAGGATGAGGAGGAGAGAAGCTCGCTGCCCTCCCTCGCCAGACTGTACCTGGGGGCCGTCTACGCCTGTGCGATAGGCGTGGGGGCCCTTGCCGTTTTCGCGGCCGGCGGGCGGCCCAGCGGGGAGGAGCTTGCCGCCTTCGCCGTGCTGGCCGCGCTGGCAGCGGCGGCCCAGATATTCAAGGTTGACGCCCCCAACCGGCATTCCTACCATACGACCCCCGCCTTTCTGCTCGCGGCGAGCCTCCTGCTGGAGCCGTCGCTCCTGATACCCCTGGGCCTGCTCATCCTGCTGCCGGAGTGGCTGCGCTACCGGTACCCGTGGTACATCCAGACTTTCAACATCGCTACCTATCTGCTCAACATGCTGGCCGCCTGGGCCGTGTTCCACCTGGTAATCGGCGGTTCCGGCCTAGTGGTGAGCTGGCAGGTGGCCCTAGCGGTCGGCCTGGCGGCGGTGACGTTCAGCCTGACCAACCACCTGATGGTGGGGCTAGTGCTGCGGCTGGCACGCGGCATCCCCTTCCGGGACTCCCAGGTTTTCGCCTGGGGTAACCTGGAGCCGGATATCACCCTTCTGTTCCTGGGCGCGGGGATGGCCGTCTTCTGGACCATCCATCCCTCCCTCCTGGCCCTGGGCGTGGCGCCCCTCTTCCTGTTTTACCGTGCCCTGCACGTGCCGCAACTCCAGGAGGAGGCCTACAACGACGTGAAGACGGGGCTGCTGACCGCGCGTCGGTTCACTGAGCTGCTGGGGGAGGAGCTGACGAAGGCGGAGCGGATCGGCCGTCCCATGGCGGTGGCGATGGCGGACCTGGACCTCCTGCGCAACGTCAACAACACTCACGGTCACCTGGTGGGCGACCAGGCGCTCCAGGCCGCCGCGCGGGCCATCAAGTGCTGCCTGCGGCCCGGCGACATCGCCGGACGGCTGGGCGGCGAGGAGTTCGCCCTGCTGCTGCCGGCTACCGGCCCTGACGAGGCGTTCGCCCTGGCGGAGCGGATCCGTGTGCAATTGGAAGAGGTGACGATCCTTCTGCCCGACGAGGAGGAGCCGTTACGGGTGACGATGAGCCTGGGGGTGGCGACGTACCCGGAGCCGTGCCCGGAGCCCAGAAAGCTGCTTCACCACGCCGATATGGCGGTCTATCGGAGCAAGCTGGCCGGGCGGAACCGAACCAGCGCCGCCATCCCCAGCCTGGACGACGCCCGCTTCCCCGAGGGGAGCTACCGGGGCACACTGGAGTCGCTGGCCTTCGCCCTCGACGCGCGAGGCAGCGGGGTGGACGGGCGGACGCAGCGGGTGACAGCGCTTGCCCTGACTCTGGCCGCCGAGCTGGGAGTCGCCGAGGGGTCGCGGGAGTGGAACGAGCTGGAGCGGGCCAGCCTCCTGCACGATGTCGGCAAGTTCGCCGTTTCCAGCTCCATCCTCTACAAAGCGACCTCCCTCAGCCAGGAAGAGTGGCAGGAGATGAAGCAGCACCCGGACACCGGCTGGAGCATGCTACGGCAGGTGAAGAGCCTGCAGGGCGCCGCGGAGATCGTGCGCGCCCACCACGAGCACCACGATGGTAGCGGCTATCCGAGGGGGCTGCGCGGCGACGAGATCCCCCGCGGCGCCCGCATCTTCGCCGTGGCTGACGCCTTCGACGCCATCACGTCGGACCGGCCCTACCGAGACGCCCGCTCCCACGCGGTGGCGGTGGAGGAGATCAGGGCCAACAGCGGGACGCAGTTCGACCCGCAGGTGGTAGCGGCACTCCTGCGGGTGCTGGGCTACGAGCCGCCGCAGGAGGCCGCCAGCGAGGCCGGGATCACGGCTGGTATGAATCGATGATCTTGCGGGCCCCAGCCAGGGTGAGCACCTCATTGGTGCCGTCCTCGATCATGGAGGCGCGGGCGTCGCGGAACAGCTTCTCCACCAGGAAATCCTTGGCCAGGCCGTAGCCTCCGTGGAGCTGGATGGCGTCGCTGGCCACGTCAAAGGCGGCCTGGGTGCAGTAGACTTTGGCGGCGATGGAGTATTGCGTGGCCGGAGGTATGGTGGTGGCGTTGTAGGTCATGGCATTTCGGGACAGGGCGCGGGCGCTCTCGACCTTGATGAACATGTCGAAGAGTTGCTTCTGGACGAGCTGGTGCTCGCAGATGGGCTTGCCGCCCTGGACGCGCTCCCTGCAGTAGGTCAGCGCCTCCTCGAAGGCGGCGCGGGCCACGCCGGTGAAGATGGCGGACATGCCGGCGTTGGCCGTGGCGAGGATGCCATCGATGATGAAGGGATAGGCGGGCGGCTGGACGACCATGTAGTGCTTGGGCAGGCGGACGTTGTCGAAGTAGATCTCTCCCTGGTTAAGGCCACGCTGGCCCAGCTTGTTGAGAGGCTTGCCCCGAGAGACGCCGGGCAGATCGAGGGGGATGATCGCCACGCCGCCACCGGCCATCCCCTGGCCGGGGTCGACGGAGAGGAAGGTGCAGGCGTGGGTGGCGATGGTGCCGTTGGAGACCCAGGCGGCCTTCTGGCCGTTGATCACGTACTCGTCGCCGTCTAGACGGGCGACGCAGTCGAAGGACACGTCGATGTCGCTGAACTCCTTCGAGCCGACGAGGAGGGAGTCGGAGCCGTGCTGGGGCTCGGTGATGGCCCAGCAGCCGACGTACCTAGCCTCGGTATCCTTGGTGAAGGGGAGAACGACCTCCTGGACGAGATCCGGGTTGCCGCTTCTGGAGGCGAAGGTGAAGGGGAAGGGGCTGACACCTAGGGCGATGGCGAAGTCGGCGCTGCCCCAGCCCATCTCTTCGGTGCGGATCTGGCTGGAGAGGGGCGAAAGGTCGACACCGCCCATCTCCTCAGGCAGGCCAGCAAGGTGGTGGCCCTGCTGGTAAGCCTTGCGGAAGACCTCCCACATGATGGAGCCCTCGGCGATCACCTCATCCGGGGAGAGCTTGTCCAGCTCGATACTGGCGGGGCGCAGCACCTCCGCCGCGAATCTGTGGGTCTCCTCCTTTACGCTTCGCTGCTCGTCAGTGAGCTCCTTGTTGAGGTCAAGGTACATGAGGGTACTTCTCCTCTCTGGGATGCGGACGGTGTCACAAGGTCTCGTCGCTCATAGACCTTAGTCGAGCTTGGCCACGGCAACCCGGATGCCCCGATCGAAGGGGACGGGCTGCCACTGCAGGGGCCAGTATCGCAGATGACCGTAGCCCCCCGCAAAGTGCAACCACTTCACCATCCCCGTCTCAACGTCCGAGGCCCCCTTCCACGTCCGGTACTGGTACGGCTCCCAGCCGTTGTAGGAGATCACCTGCCCGGGCTGCACGGAGGGCGAGAGCTTGCCGGGGGCGATGAACACCCCCATGTCGTTG
>DAOUMF010000026.1:0-15236 GCA_034411955.1 Dehalococcoidia bacterium | reverse complement strand
GCTGACGCCACTGGGGGGGTGGGGTGGAGCAAGGGGGGGCTGCACGTGCCGCGGGGGGCACAGATGGCGGGCCGGGGGGAGGCGGTGGACATCGGCATCCCCAAGAACCTAGAGGCGGAGGAGTGGACGGAGCTGATGACGGCGCGCTGGGCGCGATCGGCGCTGCCGGAGCGGCCTGCGGGAGCCCACAAGGGGACGTTCGGGCGGGCGCTGGTGGTGGCCGGCTCGCCCCGCTACATCGGGGCCGCAGCGCTGAGCTGCATGGGGGGCCTGCGGGTGGGCGCCGGCCTGGTGACCCTCGCCTGCGCCTCCTCGATATATCCCATCCTGGCCTCCAAGCTCATGGAGGCCACGTTCGAGCCTCTGCCGGACGAGGAGGGCTACCTATCAGCGGAGGGGGCCCACGCGGTGGGACAGGCCCTGGGGCAGGGGTACGACTCGCTGCTGGTGGGGCCCGGCCTGGGCCAGGAGGGGTACGTGCGAGCGTTCATGCGGTCGCTGCTGCCCCTGCTGCAGCCGGAAGCCGTGCGCGGCGTGGTGATCGACGCCGACGGTCTGAACAACCTGTCGAAGGTGGAGGACTGGTGGAAGGAGCTGGCGGTGCCCGCGGTGGTGACACCGCACCCGGGTGAGCTGTCGCGGCTCACGGGGCTGTCGGTAGAGGAGATACAGTCGGACCGGCTGGCGGTGGCCCGGAAGTGCGCGGGGGAGTGGGGGGTGACGGTGGTGCTGAAGGGGGCGAACACGGTGGTGGCGGCAGCGGACCCTTCGAGGAGCTCAGGGCAAGCGGTCCGGACGCGGCTGAGCCCGTTCGCGAACCCGGGGCTGGCGTCCGGGGGCACGGGAGACGTGCTGGCGGGGGCTATCGCGGGGCTGATGGCGCAGGGCCCTTCGACGGGCTCAGGACAGGGCATGGAGCCGTTCGATGCGGCGAGCCTGGGGGTGTACCTGCACGGGCTGGCCGGCGAGCGAGTGAGGGACGAGCTGGGCAGCGCGGGGATGGTGGCGGGTGACCTACTTCGTGCCCTGCCGCGGGCGATCAAGGCGCTGCGGGGCGACTAGTCGAGGACACCTGCTGTAAACTAGGTGTGATAGCTTGACGAGAAGTCGTGGACATCCGAGGCGAGATGGACTATCGTTGAGAGGAACATGTCGTTGATCCCTAGAACCGCCGGTCGCTTATCAGGAGGGTTTTGGATGAAGGCTCTGCTGACGGTGCGGCCCAGAAGCAAGGTCAGGGCCCTGGCGGAGATTCTCCTTCTCGGATCGGCCCTTCCGCTGTACTACCTGGTCAGGGGCTCCGCGCACGAGAGGGTTGGGGAGGCGGTGATCAGGGGGACGCACCTCATCAGGTTCGAGAAGAGCCTGGGCATCTTCTGGGAGGCGGATCTACAGCGGTTGGTGCTAGACCACGACTGGTTGGTCCCGTTTCTCAACGGCTTCTACCTCTACGGGCACTTGCCGGTGATCGGGGCCCTGGCCGTTTGGATGTACTTCCGGCACCACCGCGAGTACCTACTGATGAGAAACACCTTTCTGATCTCGGGAGCGATCGGGCTGATAGTGTACGTGACGTTCCCGGTGGCGCCGCCGCGGTTCCTGCCGGAGTGGGGCTTTGTGGACACGGTGATGAACGAGTACGACACGGGGCGGCCCATGACGCCAGCCTTCTTCGTCAACGAGTACGCGGCGATGCCCAGCCTGCACTTCGGGTGGAACCTGCTGGTTGGTGTCGCGGTGTGGCTGGCGTCGAGGAATCTCTTCCTGCGCGCGTTTGCGGTGATCATGCCGCCGTTGATGCTGGCAGACATAGTGCTGACAGCGAACCACTACTTCGTGGACGCTGCAGCGGGAATGCTGGTGATCGCGTTAGGTGCCGCCATCGCCGTGGGGGTGCGGAATCTGGTCCGCAGCCGCTGGTCGGGGCACCCGAGGACGCCGGCAGAGGGGGTGTTGCGGGGCTGGGTGTACTGGCTGTGTGGCCTGAGTGATCCCCTAGACCAGCCTCGGGCCGGCACTCCACAGGGGGCGCCGGCGTAAGGACGCCAAGGAAGTGAAGCGCGGCTTGCCATCTGACATGAGAGAGGGGGAATGCAGCTTAGAAACCCTGAACAGGCTGTAACCCGCGTTCTTCTGTTTAACGCGCCGGTAGACGCTCAACTGATCGTCACTCGTCGCTGCAACCTGAGTTGCGGCTACTGTACGGAGTATGACAACAGCTCCGAGCCGGTGCCTCTAGAGGACCTGCGCCGGCGCATCGATAGTCTGCACCGGCTGCACAGCGCCAACGTCACCCTCCTGGGCGGTGAGCCGCTCATACATCCCGATATCGCCGAGATCGTCGCCCATGCGGGACGGCGGGCAAACACGAGCATCGTCACCAATGGGTTCTTGCTCAGGAACGGGATCGCCGAAAAACTGAACGAGGCCGGGCTCAACAACCTGACCGTAAGCGTCGACACCCTCCATGCCGACCCTTCGCGGTACATCCAGAAGTCGCTGCGGTCACTGCGGACGAAGCTGGAGCGATTGAAGCGCGTAGCCCGCTTCGACATCCACATCACAGCGGTGTTGTGCGAGGGCTCCAAGGAGAGCTTCGAAGAGTTTGTGGATGAGGTCAGCACACTGGGCCTACGCATGTCTTTGAACCTCATCCACGACCGTAAAGGGCAGGTCAGCATCAGGGGCCAGCCCTACCGTGACCTGTACGAGTACTTCTACCGAAATGGGAGACCGTTCACCTACATCGATTACGGTTACAACAAGAAGCTGCTGGAGGGTGGGAGTCCGTCCTGGAAGTGTCGCGCCGGTTCGCGCTATCTATACGTAGACGAATTCGGAATGGTCCGGCTCTGCTCCTCCCAAATAGTGCGGCCGGGAAAGCCGGTAGAGGAGTACACGTTCGAGGACATGCGGGAGCAGTCCAAGTCGTACAAGGGCTGCGAAGAAGGGTGCTCCGTGGGCTGCGCCTACCGCTGTTCCATGGTGGACAATGACAGGCCCGCGTTTGTGAGGGCGATACTGAAGGGCTACCTGAAGGGAACGATGTCCAACAACGGGCGGCGGCCCCGGCAGCCCGCGAGCGTCAAAGGCCAGGAGGCAATGGACGTTCCGGGCGTGATTGAATGATCTCTACTTAGGCCTCGCACGCGCGGAGGTACGAAAGTGACCGCCAGCGGTAGGCTCCCGCCAGAGGCGGACAAGCTCTTCGGCAGGCTCCCGCCAGAGGCGGGCAGGCAGGGCAGGCCCTTCGGCACGGCTCAGGGCAGGCGCTGGCGGCTGCGAGGGCTGGTTCCCCTACCCTATCATTCTGAGCGCAGCGAAGAATCCCGCCGTACAAGTAAGTCCTTTCGCCGGTGATTCGAGACCCTTCTCCGCCTTCGGCGGATCAGGGTGACAGACAACAGGTGGCCATGCAGACGGTAACCCATGAGCGTTAGCGGCCGGCGCTGGCGGCTGCGGAGGCGCTTCCCTGAAGGGGCGCTGGCGGGGGCGCCCTACCCGACGCTGATCCGGCACCTGCTGTGGCATCGCGGCCTGCGCACGGTGGACGAGGCGACCGGCTTCATGGAGGGCCCGCCGGTGGAGCACGACCCCCTGCTCCTGCCGGACATCGAGGCGGCGCTGGGACGGCTACGTCAGGCCCTGAGGGACGGCGAGAGGATCGCCGTGTACGGGGACTTCGACGTGGACGGGGTGACGGCGTCGGCGCTGCTGGTGGAGGGGCTGCGCTCCCTGGGCGCCGACGTGTTCGCCTATATCCCGGATCGCTTCAGCGAAGGGTACGGCCTCAACTGCGCTGCCCTGGATCGCCTGCGGGCCGGTGGCGCCACCCTGCTGGTGACGGCGGACTGCGGCAGCAGCTCGCCAAAGGAGGTGGCGCACGCCCGCGGGCTGGGGATGGAGGTGGTGATCCTCGACCACCACTCGGTGCCGGCGGAACTACCGGGCGCCGCCACGGCGACGGTGAACCCGAAGCGGGCCGATTCGCGCTATCCGCATCGGGAGCTGGCATCGGTGGGCCTGGCCCACAAGCTGATGGCGGCGTTGCACGAGTCGCTGTCCCTCTCAGGGGGATGGGAGGAGGATCGCTCCCTGGACCTCGTGGCGCTGGGCACGGTGGCCGACGTGGCGCCCGTGGTGGGAGAGAACCGCTGGCTGGTGAAGAGGGGGCTGGAGCGGCTGGCCCGCAGCGAGCGTCCGGGCCTGCGGGCGTTGATGGAGGTGGCGGGCATCGAGCCGACGCGGGTGGACACGGAGACGATCGGCTACGGGCTTGGGCCGCGGCTAAACGCGGCCGGCCGTCTCAAGCACGCCCGGCTGGCCCTGGAGCTGTTACTGGAGGAGGACGAAGAGGAGGCGCAGCGGCGGGCGCTGGAGTTGACTGCCCTCAACCGCGAGCGGCAGGAGCGGACGGCGGCGGCCCTGGAGCTGGCGGCGGAGCTGCTGACGCAGGAGGACGTGGAGTCGCCGCTGATCTTCGTGGGACATGCGGAGATCGCTTCGGGCATCGCGGGGCTGGTGGCGGGCCGGCTGGCCGAGGGTCGGTACCGGCCGGCGGTAGTCTACGAGCGGGGGGAGGAGAGGAGCCGCGCGAGCTGCCGCAGCATCCCGGAGTTCGACATCACGGGAGCGCTGCGGGGCTGCGAGGAGCTGCTGGAACGATTCGGCGGCCACCGGGCGGCAGCGGGGTTCACCGCGCGCAACGAGAAGCTGGCGTCGCTGAGGGAGGGGCTGCTGCGCCAGGCGGAGGAGGCGCTGGCGGAGGTGGAGCTGGTCCCCGCCATCGACATCGACGCGGCGCTGCCGCTGGCGGCGTTGAGAGGGAGGGAGATCCGGCTGATCTCGCAGATGGGCCCGTTCGGGGAGGGGAACCGGGAGCCGACGTTCCTCAGCCGAGGCGTGGAGGTGGTGGAGTGTCGCATCGTGGGGAGCGACGGGCAGCACCTACGGCTCAAGCTCCGCACTGAGGCGGACGACGGTGGGGGGCGGGTCACCTGGCCAGCCATCGCCTTCGGGCTGGGCGAGACGGACGTGCGGGAGGGCCAGCGGCTGGACGTCGTCTACTCGCTGGCGGCAGACCGCAGGGACAGCGCTCTGGAGCTGCGGGTGAAGGACGTGGCGCCGACGGAGCAGGAGGCGGGGCCGCCGGGGAAGGCATGACCGGAGTGACGTTCTATCGCAGGCCGACGAAGCTGACGCAGACGTTCAATCGCTTCTTCTCCTGGTTCACCTCGCTGGGGCTGACGCCGTCGCGCATGGTGACGCTGGAGGTGAAGGGCCGGCGCTCCGGCCAGGCGCGTTCGAACCCCCTCAACCGGGTGGAGCACGAGGGGGAGCGCTACCTGGTCTCGCCGCGGGGCGAATCGGAGTGGGTGCGCAACGTGCGGGCGGTCGGCGGCGAGGCGGTCATCCGCCACGGTGGACGGCGGAAGGTCCGGCTGGAGGAGGTGCCCGCCGAGGAGAGAGCGCCGATCATCAAAGCGTACTTGGGCAAGACGGCGAAGGTGACTCGGCAGCACTTCGGGATCGACCCGAAGGCGGAGCTAGCGGAGTTCGAGGGGATCGCGGCCCGACACCCGGTGTTCCGGATCACGCAGGAACAGAGCTAACGAGGGCTCTCCGCCTCCTGCCGCAGGACGGCGCCTGCCGCCGCCTCCCGATTGAGAGCGAGAGCCAGTCGCGCCAGGCGGGCGGCGAACCCGGCGCGAAGACCACGAGGAAGGGACGCCGCCTCAGCGGCCGTTGAGAGGGGAGCGGACACAGGGGCCACGACGCCCTCGCGGTCCGGCTCTGTGGCCTCTATCAGCCGGTCAAGCCGGTCGCTGGCGGCCAGCCAGCTCCGCAGGTAACGGTACTCGTCCTCTTTCCCCGGCATCACGGTAGGCACTCATCGCCTCTCTAGATCATGGGCCCGGCGCTGGGACAGGTAGCCTTCCAGGCGCAGCAGCCACTCCTTCATCTCCGGTCCGCCGCCGTAGCCGCCGAGGGTGTTGTCGGAGGCGATGACGCGGTGGCAGGGGATGATGGGGGCCAGGGGGTTGATGTGGAGGGCCTGCCCCACAGCGCGGAACGCCTTCGGCCGGCCGATCTCGCGGGCGACCCAGGCGTAGGGACGGACCTCGCCGTAGGGGATGCGGGCCGTGGCCCGGAGCACCTGCTGGGCGAAAGGGGAGGCGAGGGAGAGGTCCAGCGGCTCGTCAAACTGAGGGCGGCGACCCTCGTAGTAGGCCAACAGCTTGCGCACGGCATCCTCGCCGATGTCGTCGCGGGTCCTCTCCTGCACGATGAGGTCGTGCGCGTGGAGCCGCTCGGCCAGGCGCTCGTAGGCGCCGGCCTCGCCCTGTTGGGAGCGGCGGATGAGGACGATGCCGCTATCGGCATAGGCGAGGGCGCTCCAGCCGAAGGGCGTCTGGAAGGCGCGGGCGCGGAGCTGGCGGGAGAGGTGCTCCTGCGTGGCTACACTCAGGCGTTGGGAGAGGGTCGCGGGCATCTCGATGTCTTCCAGAAGCGCGTGAAGGCTGCGGGCGGTGTCGGCCTGGGTGCGGCAGTCGTCGCACTGCACGAGATGGGTGGCCAGGGGGAGGGCGGCCTCCGGCGTCAGGGAGCCTGCGCGGACACTGTCGAACAGCGACAGGGCTCGCTGACAGCTCAGGATGGCGGTGCGGCAGTCGTCGCAGTCGATGAGGTGGTCGGCGATGGCGGCAGCGGTGTGCGGAGCGAGATCGCCGGGGCGGGTCTCGGTCACTATGGTTCGGGCTTGCTCGCAGGTCAAAGCAGTCATCAGTAGCTCACCAACTCTCGCCAGCCGCTGAGGCCGGTCTCCTCACAATACCGCTCGATCTCTGCCCGCAGCCGTTGGCGACCCCGCAGGAGGCGGGCCTTGGTGGCGGGCAGGGAGATGTCGAGGATGTTGGCGATCTCCGAGGCGGTTAGGTCCAGGGCGTCGCTGAGGACAACCGGCAGCCGGTAGGTGTCCGACAGCGCCGCGAGGAACTGAGCGACGCGGCCCCGCAGCCAGAGACGGCCCGCCTGCACGTCGGGACGGCCGTCGGCAGCGGCGGGGACGGCGTCGGCGTTTGGGGACAACGGCTCCTCCCGTCGTCCGCTCTTCCCCCTCCTGCGCTTGAGGCAGGTGTTAAGGGTGAGGCGGAAGAGCCAGGTGGAGAACCGGCTATCGCCGCGGAAGCGGGGCAGCGAGGCCAGCATGGCCATAAGCGCCTCCTGGGTGGCGTCCTCCGCCTCCTCGGGCGAGGCCAGCACGCCGAGCGCTAGCCGGTAGACCTGCGTCTGGTGCCGCCGGACGAGGGCGGAGAGTGCCGCGTCATCGCCGAGCCGGTAGGCGGCGATGAGGGCGGCGTCGTCCTCGATCTGCGGCTCGCCCAATTGACACCTCACGATCTATTAGTACCGGGACACGGCGAAAAGGATACACCGGCCGGAGTGGTCGCTGTAGCCCGCCTTGCGGGGCCTTCCGGCGGTAGGATAGAATCGCACTTGACCCCAGCAGAAGCGAGGGAGCCCCATATGAAAGAGTACCCGCCGGAGAAGATTCGCAACGTCGCCGTGATCGGTCACGGGAGCACGGGCAAGACCTCGCTGGCCGAGGGGATGCTCCACGCGACGGGGGCGACGACGCGGCTGGGACGGGTAGAGGACGGGACGACGGTCTCCGACTGGGACCCGGACGAGCAGAAGCGGGGGTTCAGCGTCAACCTTTCGGTGGTGCCGTGCGAGTGGAACGGGCACAAGGTGAACGTGGTGGCCGCGCCGGGGTCCGCGGACTTCATGGGGGAGGTGAAGTGCGCGCTGCGGGCTGCCGACGTGGCGCTGGTCGTGGTCTGCGGGGCCTCCGGGATACAGGTGGGCACGGAGTTCGCCTGGCAGTTCGCGGACGAGGTGTCGCTGCCGCGGGCGGTGTTCATCAACCGGATGGACCGGGAGAACGCGGACTTCAACGGCACGCTGGATCAGCTTCGGGCCAACTGGGGCCAGAAGTGCGTGCCCCTGCAGATACCGATCGGATCCCAGCAGGCGCTCAGGGGCGTAGTCGACCTGCTGACGATGAAGGCCTACGTGGGCGAAAAAGGCGAGCAGCAGGAAGTGCCGTCGGAGCTGGCCGACGAGGTCAACGCCCAGCGGGAGAAGCTGATCGAGGCGGCCGCGGAGACGCACGACGCGCTCATCGAGAAGTACCTGGGGGGAGAGGAGCTAACGGAGGAGGAGCTGGCCAACGGGCTCCGCGCCGGGATCATAGCGGGAAGCGTCGTACCGGTGCTGACAGGGTCCGCAGGCAAGATGATGGGGGTTCAGGCCCTCATGGAGGCGATTGGGAGAGTGTTCCCTTCGCCGGCGGACCTGGCGGTAAAGACCGACGGCGATACGCTGAAGGCGGAGCCGTCGGGGCCGCTGGCGGCGCTGGTGTTCAAGACGACCGCGGACCCGTACGTTGGGCGGTTGACCTACTTCCGAGTGCTGTCGGGGACGTTCAAGGCGGATTCGCAGGTGTGGAACGCGAACCGACAGGCGCAGGAGCGCATCGGGCCCGTGTACAACATCAGCGGTAAGAGCCAGGAGCAGGTGTCGCAGGTGACGGCGGGGGACATCGGCGCGGTGGCGAAGCTGACGCAGACGCAGACCGGGGACGCGCTGTGCAGCAGGGAGAAGCCGGTGACGCTGCCTCCGATATCGTTCCCGGCGCCTGCCTTCAGCGCGGCCATCAGCCCCAAGACGAAGGCGGACCTGGACAAGATGGGCGGCGCCCTGCAGCGGATCGTGGAGGAGGACCCCAGCCTGCGGCTGGAGCGCAGCGTCGACACCGGCGAGACGGTGCTTTCGGGGCTGGGTGACTCGCACGTGGAGGTGGCGCTGGAGAAGATACGTCGCAAGTTCAGCGTGGACCTAGAGATGGCGATGCCACGAGTGCCCTACCGGGAGACGATCCAGAGCACGGCGGAGGCGGAGTACACGCATAAGAAGCAGACGGGGGGGCACGGCCAGTACGCACGGGTGGCGGTGAAGGTGGAGCCGCTTTCGCGGGGAGGGGGACGCGAGTTCGAGAACAAGACCGTGGGCGGGGTGGTGCCCAAGCAGTACGTCTCGTCCGTGGAGAAGGGAGTGGCGGAGGCGATGCAGGAGGGGGTGCTGGCCCACTACCCGATGATCGACATGAAGGCGACGTTGTTCGACGGAAAGGACCACCCGGTGGACTCTTCGGACATCGCGTTCAAGATCGCGGCGTCGATGGCGCTGAAGAAGGGGGCGCAGGGCGCGCAGCCGGTGCTGCTGGAGCCGATCGTGAACATTAAGATCACCGTGCCCGAGGGGAACACCGGCGACATCATAAGCGACCTGAACGGCAAGCGGGCGCGGGTGCTGGGGATGACGCCCCACGGGTCGATGACGACGGTGGAGGCGCAGGCGCCGCTGGCGGAGCTTCAGCGCTACTCGGCGGACCTGCGGTCGATGACGCAGGGCCGGGGCCACTTCGAGATGTCGACGTCGCACTACGAGGAGGTCCCGGCGCACGTGGCGCAGAAGGTGATCGAGGCGGCGGAGGCAGAGCGGGAGGCGGCGAAGGGATAGGGGGCGACCTGGGGACACCCACTCGCCCTTCGACGTCCGCCTGAGGCGGGCGGGCAGGACAGGCGGTACGGCAGGGCTAAAGGCCTGCAGCTACAGCGGTTGCCACGGGGCTAGTCGCGGGAGATGATGTCGGCGTCCACGACCTTCCACTCGGAGCCGAGGCGTGACCAGCGGGCGCGCACGGTGAACGTCTGGGGGCCGATGTACTTGACGTCGTAGAGGTGGTCGTCGCCCTCCCGGCTGCTGCCGATGACCTCGTAGTCGTTGATCTGGATGGCAACGCCGCCGCCGGCCTGCTGCTGAAGCTTGGCCATCGCCTCCGGCTCGAGGTCGTTCATGATCTGGGCGATGTCCATGCTCACGATGGCCTTGGCGTGGCGGTGAACGATCTCCTCGACGGCCGGGTCCTGGGTCATGGCTGTCTCCTTCCAGGCAGGCAGGTTTCGAGTGCGAATATACGGAGGGGCGCGGGCGCTGTCAACGGCGGCATCTGTCGACGGATGAGTTAACGGACTAGCGGATCAGAGCCTATCCGTTAATCCGTTCCCCTATCCGTTGACTAGCCCTGCGGGTGCTTGTCGGCGTCGACGATGCGGAGGAACCGGTGCTTGCCGACGCGGAAGACGAGTCCGTCGATAAGAGCGAAGTTTTCCGACGTGTGTACGTCCCCGTCGATATCGATCGCGCCCTGTTTGATGAGCCTCTTCGCTTGAGAAATGCTGGGTGCTAGGCCAACCTCAACGAGAACCCTTGGCAGCCAGAGAGAATCCACCATTCGCACGCCGCCAACATCTACTACCGGCCTCTGAAACTTCTCGGAAGCTTGAGAGAAAGAAATGCGATAGTCCCGTATGCCTTCGGTCAGCTCTCCCTTGGGGAACCTGCGATCCCACTCTTCGTCCGCTTCCTGCGCGGCCGATTCGCTGTGGAAGTGGGCCACGACCTCGCGGGCGAGGCGCATCTTGTGCTCCATGGCCTGCGAGCCGCCCGCCTCGACGGCTTTGCGGATGGCGGCCAGCTCCTTTTCCGGTACGTCCGTCAGGAGCTCGAAGTAGTCCATCGTCAGGGAGTCGGGGATGGACATGAGCTTGCCGTACATGTCGTGGGGCGGGTCGTCGATGCCGATGAAGTTGCCGAGGGACTGGCTCATCTTGTGCCTGCCGTCCAGGCCCACGAGAAGGGGCACCAGGAACACCGCCTGGCCCTCGCCGGCGGGTCCGGCCTTCTGGCCCAGCATGCGCTGTAGCTCGCGGCCCACGAGGTTGTTGAACTTCTGGTCGGTGCCGCCGAACTCGACGTCGGCCTCGACGGCGACGGAGTCGTAGGCCTGGAGGAGAGGGTAGACGAGCTCGTGCAGGCCGATGGGCTTGTGGTCGGCGTGGCGCTGGGCGAAGTCGTCCCGCTGGAGCATCTGGGCGATGGTGAAGCGGGCGGTCAGGCGGACGACTTCGGTGAGGTCGAACTTGTCGAACCACTCGGTCTGGCGGCGGATCTCGGTGCGGCGCTCGTCGAGGACCTTGTAGAACTGAGGGAGGATGGCCTGGGAGTTGGCCTTGACCTCCTCCTCGCTGAGCATGCGCCGGGTCTGGGACTGCTCGGAGGGGTCGCCGATGCGGGCTGTCCAGTCGCCGATGATGATGACGACGGTGTGGCCGAGGTCCTGTAGCTGGCGCATCTTGCGCAGGGGGACGGTCCAACCCAGGTGAATGACGGGCTTGGTGGGATCGAGTCCGATCTTGAGGCGCAGTTGCCGCCCGCAGCGGAGGCCGTCCACGAACTCCTGATGGGGGACGATCTCGGCCACGGCGCGGGTGGTGATACGGCGCAAGGCCTCGTCGTCGGGGACGCGCGCTTTGCGGGGCCTAGCCACGCTCAGCCGCCTCTCGGGCGAAGTACTCGCGGGTGTCGGCGATGTCGCGCTGCATCTGGGACACCAGGTCGTCGGTCGACTCGAACTTGAGCTCGTCGCGCAGGCGGTGGAGGAGGTCGACGCGGGCCTCCTCGCCGTAGATATCGTCCTGGAAGTCGAGGATGTAGGTCTCGACCGTGGGCTGCACCTCGCCGTCGAAGGTGGGGCGGACGCCGATATTGGTGCAGGACGGGTACTGGTTTTCGCGGATGACGGCGCGGGTGACGTAGACGCCGAAGGCGGGGAGGGCACGGTCAAGGCCGATGGCGATGTTGGCGGTGGGGAAGCCCAAGCTGAGGCCGCGGTGGGCGCCGGCGACCACGGGTCCGCGCAGGGAGAACGGCCTGCCCAGGAGGCTGGCCATCTCCTCCGCCTCGCCGGCGGCGAGTGCCTGGCGGACGGCGGAGGAGCCAACCTTCTCGCCCTCCTCGACCAGCATGTCGGCCACCTCCACGCGGAAGCCGAGGTCGCGGCCGATCTTGCGCAGAGCCCCGACCGTTCCCTCGCGGTTGCGGCCGAGGGCGAAGTCGGGGCCGACACAGAGGAGTCGCATGCTAAGCTCCTGGCTGAGCAGGGACGCGAAATCGTGGGCGGAGAGCTGTGCAAGCTCCGAGGTGAAGGGGAGGATGCCCACCCTGTCCGGGCCAAGGCTGCGCAGGAGCTCCAGCCGCTCGTCGAGGCTGGTCAGGTAGCTGATGGCGCTGCCGGGCCTGAGGACGGCGGACGGATGGGGGTAGAGGACGACCGCTACGGCGGCGAGGCCCTCAGCGCGGGCCCGATCGATGAGGCCGGCGATGAGGTACTGGTGGCCCCGGTGGACGCCATCGAACTTGCCGATGGTGACGGCGGTGTCGCGGCCGGGGGCGATGCGGGCGAGAACCTCGCGGGCGAGGGAGACGGTCATGACGCGGCCACCTCCGCCAGGGCGCGCAGGTTCTCCTCCGGAACCTGGGGGTCGATGGAGCACTCCGGGGCCAAGAGGAAGCGTCGGCCGCCCGTCTGCTCCAGCGCCTGTCGGGCCTCCGCGACGACATCGGCAGGGGACCCCTCCGGGATCGTGCGCTGCTGGTCGACCCCGCCCATCAGCGCCTTATCGGTCCTGGGCAGGACATCGGACAGGGACGGGTTGCCGGGCGAGCGGGATGCCCAGTGGAAGACATGCACGGGATAATCCAGGAGGCGGCCCAGGTGGTTGTTATCTCGGCAGACGTGGAGGACGTTGAAGGTGGCGTCGCTTACCGCCGCCAGCACGCGCAGGTCGAACGGCCGGGCGAAGCGGTCGTAGTCCTGGGGGGAGATGTTGTCGCCGCCGCCCCACTCCACGGTGGCGAAGAAGATGCCGGAGGCGCCCCGCTGGAGGCAGGCGGCGGCGTAGCTGCACAGCGTGTCAGCGACAGCATCCAGGGCGGCCAGCAGGTCTTGCGGCGCTTCCCGCATGAGCTTCTGGACGTACTTGGTTGAGCCGGCCAGGCGGCTCATGGCGGCGAGGGGGGAGAAGACGGTCTGGATGAACGGCGCCTCGCCGGCGAGCTCCCCGGCGATGATGGAGAGGGCGGCGAGCTGCTCGCCGTAGGCGCCCTGGGTCACGTCGAGGGGCTGGACCCGGCGAAGGTCCTGCGGGGAGGTCACGCCCGGCTCGATGAGCCTCGGCTGCTCGTGCGGCTGGTCTGACTGCTGGTAGCGGGCGCCCCAGTCCTCGCCGTAGTAGCAGGCGCGAGGGTTGACCTTGATGAAGTCCCAGTCGTAGCGGCGGTAGGCGTCCAGGGTGGCCTGCGCCAGGCCCTCGGGCGACCACTCGCGGGCGAAGTCGTGCCACCAGGCGGAGACGGGGACTCGATCGAGCTGGTCGCCGCGGATTGCGGCGAAGACTCTTTCGGGCTTGGACATGGCAGCGCCCCTTCGACTAGGCCCAGGACGGGTCATGGTGAGAGTTAGTGTACGGGATACGGCGGGGAGCCGCCACTCCACCGCCCGGCGGGGAGCCGCCGCTAGGCGGGTTCGGGAGCGGTCCCTTCGACAGGCTCCGGGGCTGTCTCTACGAGGGTGATGTCGCCGAATGGGCGGCGCTGCTCGGCCCAGAGGCGGCCGGCCTTGATCATCTCCAGGACGGCGAGGAAGAGGACGACGATCTCGGTGCGGGTCTGGCAGGCAGCGAGGAGGGGCCGGAAGGCGAGCCGCCCTTCGGCGCGCTCGAGGGTGAGGGAGAGCTCGCCGATCTTCTCGTCGACGGTGACGGGCTCGATCTCGAGGACGCCCTCTTCGGGCTCGGGAGGTGTGCGGGCGAGGGCCTCGCGGACGGCCTGCATGAGGGTGTCCACGGTGACGCCTTGCAGCCCGGGCGGCAGAGTGATCTCCTTGCCGGGGGCCAGGCGGGTGTACGTGCGGCGTCCCTTCTCCTCCAGTTCGCCGAGGACTTCGGCGGCGTCGCGGAAGCGCCTGTACTCCTCCACCATAGCGGCCAGTTCTGCGGCGGCGTCCCCCTCATCGCGGCGGAACTCCTCCTTGGGAGGAGCTGCGGACGGCAGGAGGGCGCAGGACTTGATGTACAGCAGCTTGGAGCCGACGAGGATGAACTCCGCGAGGGCGTCCGGTTCCAGGTCCTGCTGGGACTCGACGTGCTGCCAGTACTGGTCGGCGACCTGAACCAGGGAGAGCGCGGTTATGTCGAGCTGTTCCCGCTCGATAAGGTCAAGCAGGAGGTCGAGGGGTCCGGAGAAGCCGTCAACCTTGAGTTCGAGCATCTTGCTATTATAACGAGGTAACGGGACGTAGGTATCCCTCACGGCGGGTCAAGGCGCGGGATTCGACCCGCCGCCAGGCAGGGCGAAAGCCCCGCCAGCCGCGGGCAAGGCCCGCAGCCACGCCGCTCACGCAGGGCAGGGCTGAAGCCCTGCAGCTACACACCTCGCGCGTCGTGTATCGTCCTAGCTGGCCTTCTTTGCCGCCTGCTCCAGTTCGTCGATGGGAGGCGCCACGGGCCGGCTCAGCGCCTCGGCCAGGATCCGTACGTGGGCCATCAGCTTGTCGAAGTTGGCCGGCGTTAGGGTCTGGGCACCGTCGGAGAGGGCGTGATCCGGGTTGGGGTGGACCTCGATGATGAGGCCGTCGACGCCGGCGGCCACGGCGGCCAGGGCGATAGGCGGGACGAGGTACCACTTGCCGGCGGCGTGGCTGGGGTCGCCGATGATGGGCAGGTGGCTGAGACGCTTGACGACGGGGATAGCGCTGACGTCGAAGGTGAAGCGGGTGGCCGTCTCGTGGGAGCGGATGCCTCGCTCGCAGAGGATGACGTCGCGGTTACCGTGGGAGAGGACGTACTCGGCGGCCAGCAGCCACTCCTCGATGGTGGCCCACATGCCACGCTTGAGGAGCACCGGCTTGCGGGTCTTGCCCACCTCGTCCAGGAGGGCGAAGTTCTGCATGTTGCGGCTACCGAGCTGGAGGACATCGGCGTAGCGGGCCACGAGCTCGACGTCGCGGGCGTCCATCACCTCGGTGACGATCGGCAGGCCGGTCTCGGCGCGGGCCGTAGCGAGGATGTTGAGTCCCTTTTCGCCGTGGCCGCGGAAGGCGTAGGGGCTGGAGCGGGGCTTGAAGGCGCCACCGCGCAGCATGTGGGCACCGGCGGCCTTCACGGCCCGCGCCGTCTCCATGACGTTCTCTTCCGTGTCCACGGAGCAGGGACCGGCGATGGTCACCAGGCGGCCGTTGCCGATCTCCAGGGGCCCCACGCGAACGACGG
>DAOUMF010000025.1:0-7106 GCA_034411955.1 Dehalococcoidia bacterium | reverse complement strand
GTCGCTCACCTCCGGGTCCGCCAAAGGCGGACGCCGCGCCCGGCAGCACAGACGGCTCGTACAGGTAGCGGAGCGCGGCCGTATCCGCGTACGCGCCGGATAGGGCCCTGCGCACCGCCAGCATGGGAGCGAACAGGGGCAGCCCGCCGGCGAGATGCGCGCCCACCACCGGCACGCCGCTGACACGCCCCGCGAAGCGGTAGAACGAGCCCAGACTGAGCCCCCGCTTCCCTGGATACTTATGGCCCACGGGCTCCGTGACGTGGAACAACAGGATGAGGCCGTGGCGGGAGGCCAGCTCCGCCAGCACGTCCCCGGCGGGGCCGTCCAGCGGCCAGCCCTGGCTGTCCGGCCGCAGCTCGCCCAGCCCGCGGGCGCCGCCGCCGACGCATCGCTCCACCTCCCGCGCGGCGTCCTCCCCGGCCAACAGGTTCACAGTGCAAAAGGGCACGATGCGGCCGCCGCTCTTCCCGGCCACCTCCAGCAGGTAGTCGTTGTGGCGCACGCAGTCCTGGTGGTCGCGCCAGGCGAACCCCAGCGCCACGCTCATCTCCACCTCGGCCTCGTCCATGCTCCGCAGCAGCTCCTCTGCCGTGGCGATCTTCGCTCGCGGGCTGCCGTACATCTCCGCGAAGGTAGCGTCGCGCCGCACATACCCCTCGCGGCCCTCGCGCACGTGTGGTGGAAAGATGTGGGTGTGAAAATCGATGATCACGAGGGGAATGATAGCAGGTGGCTCGGTTGCGCGGCAGGCGCGGCCGTTCCTATAATGGGGGCTGGCCTCTCGACCCTGAAAGGCAGGCTCATCTTTGCCCCCCGTCAGCGCGACCTCTGTCCAGGAACTACAGTCGATCGCCCGGCGCATCCGCCGCCACATCGTCGGCATGACCGCCGAGGTGAACTCCGGCCATCCGGGCGGCTCCCTCTCCTGCACGGACATCCTCACGGCCCTCTACTTCCGCGTCCTCCGGCACGACCCCGACAACCCCGCCTGGCCGGACCGCGACCGCTTCATCATGAGCAAGGGGCACGCCTCGCCAGCGATGTACGCTGTCCTGGCGGAGGCCGGCTACTTCCCCACCGATGAGCTGCTGACGTTCCGCAAGCTGGGCAGCCGCCTCCAGGGGCACAACGTGATGGGGGTGCCGCCCGGCGTGGAGATGTCGGCGGGTGCCCTGGGGATGGGCCTCTCCTTCAGCATAGGCCAGGCGCTGGCCGGCCGCATGGACGGCCGCAGCTACCATGTGTACTGCCTGCTCAGCGACGGCGACTGCAACGAGGGGCAGACCTGGGAGGCCGCCGCCGCCGCCGGCCACCACCAGATCGAAAACCTCACCGCCATAGTGGACTACAACCACATCCAGAACGATGGCTTCTCTGACTACGTTCGCTTTGCCCGGAGGGACGGCGGCCGACAGCAGCCCGGCGGCTGGGTGGGGAAGGACGGCCATACCGTGAACATCCTCTCCCTCCACCCGCTGGCCGACCGCTGGCGAGCCTTCGGCTGGAACCCTTTGGAGGTAGACGGGCACGACTTCGAGCAGATCATCGGCGCCCTGGAGAAGGTCAAGTCCGCCAAAGGCGGACAGCCCAGCGTGGTCATCTGCCAGACCATCAAGGGCAAGGGCGTCAGCTTCATGGAGAACAACCCCGCCTTTCACGGCAAAGCCCCCAGCAAGGAGGAGCTGGAGCGGGCGCTCAAGGAGCTGGCTGACTGATGGTCAAGGAAGCGCGCGTAGCAGCCACCCGCGAAGCCCTGGGGCCGACCCTTGTCAGGCTGGCCCAGGAGGGCCTGGACATCGTCGTGGTGGACGCGGACCTGGGCGCCTCCACCACCGCCGCCCTGTTCGGGCGTGAGTTCCCCGAGCGGTTCGTCACGGTAGGCGTGGCGGAGCAGAACATGATCGGGGTGGCCGCCGGCCTGGCCGCCTGCGGCAAGGTCGCCTTCGCGAGCAGCTTCGCGGTGTTCGCGCCCGGCCACTGCTTCGACCAGGTGCGAATGGCCGTGGCCCAGCCCAACCTCAATGTGAAGCTGGTCGCCAGCCACGGCGGCGTTGTCACCGGCGAGGACGGTGCCTCCGCCGAAGCTCTGGAAGACCTCTCCCTCATGCTCTCCCTGCCCAACTTCCGCGTCATCGTGCCCGCCGACGTGGTGGAGGCGGAGCAGGCCATCGAGACGGCGGCCCGCAGCTATGGCCCCTGCTACATCCGCACGATCCGGCCCAAGGTTCCCGTCATATACGAGGACGACCACCGGTTCGAGCTGGGCAGGTGGCACCTGCTGCGCCCCGGCTCCGAGGTCACCGTCATCGCCGTGGGCGTCCTCGTCAAGGCGGCGCTGGAAGCCGCCGAACTGCTGGCCCAGGAGGGGATCGACTGCCGGGTGCTCAACGCCGCCTCCCTCAAGCCGGCCGACAAGGAGGCAGCGCTGGCCGCCGCCGCCGAGACCGGCGCCATCGTCACCGCCGAGGACCACCAGGTGCACGGCGGCCTAGGCAGCCTCGTCGCACAGATCGTGGCCCGCGAGAGGCCCGTGCCCATGGCCTTCGTCGGCATGCAGGACCGCTACGGCACCAGCGGTCGCTGGGATCAGCTCCTGGAGCACTTCCACCTGACCCCCGCAGCGATAGCGGAGGCGGCCCGCGACGTGATCTCCCGCAAGAGCGCCTAACAGGACCAGCACCGCCTGCGTCTCTCGATCTGAGATGACCGCGCCCGTACGAATAGCAGCGATCTCCCTGGCCACCACCATCTGCCTGCTGTCCCTCAAGCTCATCCTGGGCATCATCAGCGGCAGCATTGCCGTCCTCTCCGACGCCATCGACAGCGGAACGGACGTGGTGGGGGGCACCGCTGCCCTGATCAGCGTCCGCGTCGCCGTACGGCCGGCGGACGAGGACCACCCCTACGGACACGGCAAGGTGGAGAGCATCTCCGCCTCGGTGGCCGCCACCGTGGTGGCCATCGGCGGCGGCTTCGTGGTGTTCCAGGCCGTGCACCGGCTGATCGCGGGAAGCCCGGAGATCAGCGTCGGCCTAGGTTTGCCGCCGATGCTGATCGCGTTCGCCGCCAACGCCGTCGTCGGGTTCTACATGCGACGGGAGGCGCGGCGGGCCCGCTCCCTGGCCCTCGCCTCAGAGGCCACCCACCTCCAGACCAACGTTGTGCAGGCTGCAGCGGTCATCGCCGGCCTGGCCGCGGTGGGCGTCACCGGCCTGCGCCTGTTCGACCCCCTGGTGGCCCTGGGGCTGGCCGCCTACATGGGCTGGGCCGCCGTCCAACTCGCCCGAGAGGCGCTCACCGAGGTCATGGATGTAGCCCTGCCGGACGAGGAGCTGCGGGCCATCCACGACGTCCTCGTCGCCCACCAAGGCGAGATCCGCGGCTTCCACCGCCTGCGCAGCCGCAAGGCCGGCCCCATTCGCCACGTGGACATGCACCTCCTCGTAGACCCCCAGCGCACCGTGGAGGAGGCCCACGCCGTCTGCGACCGGATCGAGCGCGAGATCAGCAAGCGCCTGCCCGGGGCGACCGTCACCATCCACATGGAGCCGGACGACGGCCGTTATCGCGGCCCCCTGGATCGCATCCTCCAAGGGAACTCGTAGTCAAGGGCCGGGTTCGCGTGGGGCCCCGCGACTATTCAGGCCCCGCGGCGGCCGTCTCCCTCCATCCCCTCCTCTTCCTCTTCGGCCTCCAGGTCGTCATCGGAGAAGACAGCGGCCTCCCGTCCCGCCCATACCGTGACCACGAAGTCCTCGCGGAACGGGTCCGTCGTCAGCACCAGCCGCTCGTCGATCTCTGAGACCAGCTCGCGGATGTCCTCCTCCGTCATGTCCTCGCCGAGGCAGAGGGTAGCGTAGGCCATGGAGGGCGTGTAGTGGATGTCCACGCGGCCGATCTCCTCCTCCCCGGACTCGATGATGTAGCACTCCGAGTGCGGCGTACGGCACTCCCGTTCGAACGCGTAGTCGGTCACCAGGACCTCCCTTCAGCCTACAACGGCCGCGTCTGGCCGCTGCCCAGGATGATCCACTTGTAGCTGGTCAGCTCGCGGGGGCCCATGGGGCCGCGGGCGTGCATCTTCTGGGTGGAGATGCCCACTTCCGCCCCCAGACCGAACTGGGCCCCATCGGTGAACTGGGTGGAGGCGTTGACGTACACCGCTGCGGCGTCCACCTCGTCCAGGAAGCGCATCGCCGCCGCGTAGTCCCCGGTGACGATCGCCTCCGAGTGGCCGGAGCCGTGCCGCTCGATGTGGGCCAGCGCTTCGTCCAGGGAATCGACAACGCGGACGGCTGCGGCCAGGGCCAGGAACTCCTTGCCGTAGTCGTCCTGGGCGGCAGGCTTAATGGCGAGCTCGGGGATCTCTGCGGCACCAAGGATGCGCAGTGAGCGCTCGTCGCAGCGCATCTCCACCCCAGCCTCGGCCCAGCGCTGGCCCAGGGCGGGCAGGAAAGGGGTGGCCGCGGTCTCGTGGACCAGCAGCGTGTCCAGGGCGTTGCAGATGGAGGGGCGCCGCGTCTTGGCGTTGTGGGCCACCTCCACCGCCATGTCGATATCGGCGGCGGCGTCGACGTAGGTATGGCAGACGCCGACGCCGCCAGTGACCACGGGAATGGTGGCGTTCTCTGCGACATAGCGGATGAGCTGGGCGCCGCCGCGGGGGATCAGGAGGTCGATTACGCCCCTCATCCGGAGCATCTCGCCCACCAGGGCGCGGTCGGTGCTCTCGATGAGCTGGACGGCGTGCTCGGGGGCGCCGGCGGCGGCCACGGCATCCCGCACCACGGCGGCCAGCGCCGTGTTGGAGCCGATCGCTTCCTTGCCGCCGCGCAGGATGCAGGCGTTGCCCGACTTGAGGCACAGAGAGGCGATGTCCACGGTGACGTTGGGGCGGCTCTCGTAGATGGCAGCGATTACGCCCAGGGGGACCTGCTTGCGGCCCAACTGGAGGCCGTTGGGCAGGGTACGCATGTTCGACACCTCACCCAGGGGGTCAGGCAGGGCGGCCACCTGGCGCACGTCGGCGGCCATCCCCTCCAGTCGCTCGTGGGTCAGCAGCAGCCGGTCCAGCAGCGCCTCGGAAAGCCCGGCGCGGCTGCCGGCCTCCATGTCCTCGCGGTTGGCGGCCAGGACATCGGCTTCCCGCTCCAGCAGGTGGCCGGCGATGTTGAGGATGGCGCCGTTGCGGACCTCGGCGGAGAGGCGGGCCAGGGCCCGCGCGGCCTCCCGCGCCGACGCGCCCTTGGCGCGGAGTTCGGCTTGGGTAGTGGTCATGCGCCTTCCTCGACTACTCCTTCTCCTCTCGCTCTTCGTCATCCGCCCGCTTGCGCTCGAGACGGATGACGCTGCGGCCGGAGAGGCCCATGATCAGGCGCGCCTGCGGCTCCTGGCTGGCCCGCACCCACAGCTCGAAGGCGCCCGGGTTGTGGCTGTCGTCCGTGAGCTCCGCCTTGATCCCTTTAGCCTCCAGCGCCTCCAGGCACGGCTCGGCGTCGCGACGGGTGGGCATGCCCGCTACCTTCACCATCGGGTCGGCCTCCCGCTCGCGATGTCCCAGGGCGCTCCGTAATCGCCTGAACATTTCGAGGTCTCCAGCCCGCCTACCTGGGGCGGGCCTCACGCATCCAGCGGCTCTACTTGTGCCTTCGCTGCCAGCGTGTCTCCTTCAGCCTCTTGCGATGCTTGTGCTTGCTGATCTTCTTGCGTCGCTTCTTTATGACTGAGCCCACAAACCCTCCGTCACTTCGTGCAGCTATGGTTCAAGGAGCAAGGGGGATGCGCCCCTGTTCCCTATTCCGTCAATTCATCTCCTCTCCCTGCAGCGGTTCGAATTTCAGCAGGGTGAGGTCGGGAGTAACGTCATCGTAAGCCGCCCGCACCGGCATGTCCACCCTGACCTCCTCCGGCGCCACACCAACGATGTTGGTGGTGAGCCGCGGCCCTTCCTCCAGCTCCACGATGGCCAGCACATAGGGAACGTCCTCCCGGAACCCCGGGTGCATGGCTCGTCGCACCACCGTGTATGAGTATACCCTGGCCCTGCCGCTGGCGGTCACCCACTCCAGGTGCTCCGACAGGCAGAAAGGGCAGACAGCGCGGGGATAGAAGATATGCTTGCGGCAATCACGGCAGCGCTGGAGACGGAGCTGGTGAGCCCGCGTCCCCTCCCAGAAGGGCCGTGTGGTCTCATTGGGCTCTGGCAGGGGCTTGCGGTACTCTTGTTCGGCCATGCGCTACGCCTCTAGGACCAGCGAGGCCTGCTCGCTCATGACCCCGCCGTTGCCGTTGACGAACGCCAGCCCGCAGTCGGGCACCTGTCGGTCACCGGCGCGGCCCTGGAGCTGGCGAACGGCTTCCGTGACGTGAGAGGCGCCGCCGGCCCGGCCCGGCTGCCCGAAGGAGAGCTGGCCCCCGTGGGTGTTCAGGGGCAGGTCGCCGCGGTAGCTGAGATCGTGCTCCTCCACGAAGGGCCCGCCGCGGCCCTTGGGGCAGAAACCAGCGTCCTCCAGCGTGACCAGCACCGTTATGGTGTAGCAGTCATACACGGACACCAAGTCCACGTCCTTGGGCGAGACCCCTGCCATCCGGAACGCCCGCGGCGCCGTCAACGCGATGGGCGAGGTAGCGATGTCACCCGCCTGCGACAGCATCATGTGGGTGGCATACTCGGCGGCGCCCAGGAGCCACACCGGCGACCGGGGCGATCGGCGGGCCACCTCTGGGGAGACGACGACGAAGGCTGCGCCGCCGGTGCAGGGCATGACGATCTCCAGCAGGTGCAGGGGGTCCACCACCAGCGGCGAGTCCAGCACATCGTCGATGGTGATGGGGCGGTCGAAGAAGAGGGCGTCCGGGTTGGCGCAGGCGTTGGCACGCTGATCGACGGCGATCTTGGCCAACTGGCGGGACGTGGTGCCGTACTGGAACATGTGCCGCTGGGCGATGAGGGCGTAGCCGGAGTTCACCCCCATGGGCCCGTAGGGCACCTCGAACTCGCGGTAGGGGAGCTGGTAGCGGCGGCCGGGCCGGGGGGTGTAGAACGTCTCCACGTCGGCGGCTTCCCCCAGGACGCAGAGGACGGCGCGGCACTGGTCGGCGGC
>DAOUMF010000024.1:0-3757 GCA_034411955.1 Dehalococcoidia bacterium | reverse complement strand
CCCCCCCCCCCGAACAACCTGGGGGTGGGGTGGCACGGGAACACCCGCTCGTCCTGAGCCTGTCGAAGGGCGAGTGGGCACTCACCGGATGGAGTCCGCGAGCTCCTCCTCCCGCGCCCGCATGCGGTGGCCCTCCTGCGGCTCCGCGTGGTCGTACCCAAGCAGGTGCAGGATGCCGTGGATCAGCAGCCGCGCCACCTCCGCATCTGTGGGGCGGCCGCGCTCGCTCGCCTGCCGAAAGGCCTGCGGGTAGGCGATGACCACCTCCCCCAGCGGCGGCACGCCGCCCGGCGGCAACGCGAACTCCTCCCCCTCCCGCTGCGAGAACGAGAGCACATCCGTGACGGCGTCCTCCCCCGCGTACTCCCGGTTGAGGGAGCGCACTGTCTCGTCGTCGGTCACAGTGACGCTGAGCTCGGCGGCGCCCGCGCTCTCCGCCTCCAGCACCCGTCGGGCGATCGCAGCCAATCGCTCCTCGCTCAGCGATGCCGTGAACGGTTCGACGATGGAGACGAGGATGACGTGCTCGGCCACGGAGGACTTCCCGGCCTAGGCGAAGACGCCCGCTGCCGCCTCGGACGCCTCCAGCAGCGGGCTGGGGAAGATGCCGATGACCAGCAGCCCCACCACCGCCACCACCATTGCGAGCCCCAGGTAGTACCCCGGCTGGATGGGCTCCTCGCTGGTGGGCTCGGCGGCATACATGTTGAGGACGACCCGCAGGTAGTAGTAGGCGGCCACCACGCTGTTCAGCACGCCCACGATCGCCAGCCACACCAGGTTCGCCTGCACCGCCGCGTTGAACACGTACACCTTGGCGATGAACCCCGCCGTCGGCGGGATCCCTGTCAGCGAGACCAGGCACAGCGTGAGGCCCAGCGCCAGCAGCGGCGACCGCCTGGCCACGCCCGCGTAGTCGGCGATCTCGTCCGAGCCGATCTTGTTGGAGATGGCGATGATTGCGATGAAAGCGCCCAGGTTGGTGAAGGCGTATGTCCCCAGGAAGAACACCACCGAGCTCGTCCCCAGCAGGAGCTGCGGGTCAGCCGCGGCCACCGCCGCCAGGCCGATGAGGAAGGTGCCCGCCTGGGCGATGGAGCTGTAGCCGAGCATACGCTTGATGTTCCCCTGCGCCAGGGCCACCACGTTGCCCACGCTCATGGAGACGGCTGCTAGTACCGCGAACACGTTTGCCCAATCGCTCGAGATGAACCCGTCGCCCAGGCCCACCAGGAACACACGGATGACCACGGCGAACCCCGCTGCCTTGCTGCCCACCGAGAGGTAGGCCGTCACCGGCGTTGGTGCGCCCTCGTACACGTCCGGCACCCACATCTGGAAGGGGACGATCGCCATCTTGAACCCGAACCCGGCGGCCAGGAACACGGCCGCCAGCACCAGCGCCGAGCGGGTGTCGCCGTCCGCCTCGCTCACCGCGCGCCCGATCTCCTCCAGCGATGTCGAACCCGCGATGCCGAACAGGTACGCCATGCCGTACAGCGTTACGGCGGAGCTTATCGCTCCCAGGAGCAGGTACTTCAGCCCGGCCTCGCTCGAGCGGCCATCCTTCAGGAAGGCCACCAATATGTACAGGCTTATGCCGGTCAGCTCCAGCGCCACGAAGATGGCGATGAGGTCTACGGCCCCGGCCAGCAGCATCATCCCCGCCGCGGACGCCAGCACCAGCGCGTGGTACTCGGCCGTGAAGCGGCTCCCCCGCAGGAGGTCGATGGACGAGAGGACGACGATGGCCGCGATGCCGGCAAACAGGAAGTTGAAGAATAGCGCAAACTCGTCGACGCTTATCGTCCCGCTGAAGGCTGTGCCCTGCTCATCGAACGCGATCAGCAGCCCCGACCAGAGGATGGAGGCCGCCGCCCCAGTGAGCGCCAGCCCCGCCAGGGCAGCCCGCCGTATCCTCTCCGCGCTGGCGCCAAGCAGCGCCCAGGCCAGGTCGGCGAGGATGATGATCCCCGCCATCGCCAGCATGATCAGCTCCGGGCCGAAGCGGTTGACGCTATCCATGCCCCTCCCTCACGCCAGCCTCTCCGCTATCGGCACGACGCTCGTCTCCAGGAGGTCCAGCATCACCGCCGGGTATACCCCCACCAGCACGATCACCGTCGCCATCGCCAGCAGCGGTGCCCGCTCCCACCAGGCGGTGGCGTCACCGATCCCCTCCCAGCGCTCACTGGGCTCGCCCCAGAACACCCGCTGGATCATCCACAGGATGTAGCCCGCCGTCAGGACGATAGCCGTGACCGCCAGCACCGTCAGGAACTCGTGCTTGGCGAACGTCCCTAGGAATACCGTTACCTCTGAGACGAAGCCGGCCAGGCTGGGCAGCCCCAGCGACGCCAGCCCCGCTATCACCATCATCGTGGCGATGAACGGCATCCTGTGGGCCAGCCCCGACAGTTCGCTGATGTTCCGGGTGTGGGTGCGGTCGTACACCATCCCCACCAGGACGAACAGCATGCCCGTGATCAGGCCGTGGGTGAACATCTGCATCGACGCACCCGTCAGGCCCACGGTCCCCAGCGCCGACGCCCCCAGCAGGACGTAGCCCATGTGGCTCACGCTGGAGTACGCGATCAGCCGCTTGAGATCGGTCTGCATCAGCGTCACGACCGCCCCGTAGAGGATGCTCACCACCGCGAAGGCGGCCAGCCACACCGAGGCGTCGCGCGCGACGTCCGGCATGATCGAGAAGCTCAGCCGCAGAATGCCGTAGCCCCCCATCTTCAGCAGCACGCCGGCCAGGATCACGCTCACCGCTGTCGGCGCGTCCGTGTGCGCGTCCGGGAGCCACGTGTGGAACGGCACCACCGGCAGCTTGATGCAGAATGCGATGATCAGCAGGAAGAAGATCACCTGCACCGGGATGATCGCGTCCTTGATCTCTTCTATCCGCGCCAGCGTCTCGATGTCGAACGTCCCGGCGGTGAACCCGAGCACCAGGATCCCCACCAGCATGAAGGCGGACCCGAACAGCGTGTACAGGACGTACTTCCACGCCGAGTACAGCTTGCGGCCCGTCCCCCAGATCGAGATCAGGAAGTACATCGGGATCAGCTCTATCTCCCAGAACAGGAAGAAGAGCACGAAGTCCATGGCGCTGAACACCCCCAGCAGGCTCGTCTCCAGCAACATGATCCAGGCGAAGTACTCCCTCGGCCGCAGTTCGATGCGCCAGGAGATGAGCACCGCCACCAGGAACAGGAAGCCCGTGAGCACCACCAGCGCCAGCGACAAGCCGTCTACGCCCACTGCGTACTGGATTGTGAAGTCGACGAAGTCCGACCCCAGCCAGACGTGGCGGTCCACGAATTGGTAGCCACCCGGATCGCGGTCATAGGCGGCGAACAGCACCAGCGTCAGCGCAAGCACCACCGTGCTCACGCCGGCGGCTATCCACTTCGCCCAGCTCTCGCGCTCGCGTGGCAGCAGGGCGATGGCGGCGACTGCTGCGATGGGGAAGAAGACGATGAAAGAGAGCATCCTACCTCACGGGTTCACTATCAGGATTCCGGCGATAATCGCCACCACGCCGATGAAGACCGCCGCGCCGTAGAGTTGGGCCTGCCCCGCCTGCACCAGTCGGAGCTGCTGGGAGCCGAAGCGAACCAGGGCGGCCACGCTGTTCACCGCTCCGTCCACCACGTAGCGGTCCCAGGCGTCGGTCAGGGCCGCCACGCCGCGCAGGAGCACCCCCTTGACGATGACCCCTTCGTACAGATCGTCCAGGTAGTACTTG
>DAOUMF010000023.1:0-2682 GCA_034411955.1 Dehalococcoidia bacterium | reverse complement strand
GGACAGACGACCCAGGCCTGGCCGAGGAGTTTGCCGCCTTCCTGCGCAAGCAGGGCATCGCCGCGGACGACCTCCTGGTGGAGGATGCCGCCACCGTGTACAGCCGCTCCCTGATAGTGGACAGGCGTGGGAAAGAATACACAGCAGAGAAGCTGGCACAGTGGTTGAACCTTCCCAGTGACCAGATCGTAGCGGCCTCCAGCCCCAGGGCCAGCGCCTTCGCCGATGCCTCAGGCGATATCGTCGTAATTCTCGGCTCCGACGCCCGTCTAGCGACGGCCGCTGTCACGTCCGGGGACTAGGTCAGCCAGCGGTGCCAGCCTCCCTCAGTATTCTGTTTTCGCGTTGGGTGCGGTCTCTGTTCTACCCCTGGCCGAACCAGCTTCCCATCTGCATGAGCACACCCATGTCACCGGTGAAGGTGAACTGGCCGCTCATGAAGGCGGTGGCTCCGTCCAGCTCGCGGCGGCTGATCTTCAGCCAGACGTCGGACGGGGAGTTGATGGTGACGGTGGCGCTGTCCGTCTCCCCCTCTTCGACTGCGCACTTGCCCTCGGCCACCTTGACTATGTAGTTGCCAGTCTCGGCACCCGTGAACTTGAACTGAATGGTGGCGGTTACGCCTGCGGCCTTGTCCGCCTGAAAGGCCCCGGGCATGCCATCCATGACCTCTTTGATGCTGTTGGGCAGCGGCTGCTCCTGGGTCATGCGTTAACCTCCTTCTCTTAGCGCTTGCTAAGCCAGAGCAAAACCCGCACTAGAATACCACTAAAGACTTCAGCCCGTCCATACCCACGCGCGATTCGTAGGCTTTTGTCCCCTCCTCAATCGGGAAGCGGTGGGTGTTTATCTCCGCCGCCTGGGGCATCACCGTCAGGAGGTGCAAGGCCCGCCGGTACTGGTCCAGCGTGGCGTTCTGGCTACCCGTGAGGATGACCTCGCTGTAGTGGACCAGGTTGGCGTCCAGAGGCACCGAGGTGGCAGGAGGGAAGCCTCCGAACAGGCTCACCGTTCCCTGGCGCCGCACCGCGCTCAGGGCGGGTTCCACCAGAGAGGCGACCCCTGTCGTGACCACCACCACATCCACCCCCAGGCCGTCGCTGGCCTTTAGCACCGCCTCCTGAAGGTTATCCTCCCCGGGGTTGAGGGCAAGGCTGGCACCCAGCCGCCGTGCCTGCTGCAGGCGTCCTTCGTTCACCTCGCCAACGAGGACGGTGGCGGCCCCGAGGGCGCGCGCCAGCAGCAGGTGCAGGAGCCCCATAGGCCCAGCCCCCAGCAGCAGCAGCGACCCGCCCGGCGTCAGGCGACATGTCTCCAGCGAGTTGAGCACACACGCCAGCGGTTCCATCAGCGTGGCCACCTCCGAGGTCAGGCCCTCCGGCACCGCCAGCACGTGCCCCAGCGAGACGATGGCTGATGGCACGCGCAGATATTGAGAGAGGCCGCCGTTCTCCTCGTAGCCCAGCGTTATCCGCCTCAGGCAGCGGTTCCGCAGGCCGCGCAGGCAGTAGAAGCAGCGGCCGCAGGCAATGATCGGGCACAGGGCCACCCGCTGTCCCCTCCGCCAGCCGTCCACCCCTTCGCCGATCTCCTCGATGATGCCGACGTTTTCATGGCCAGGGATTACGCCGATCTTAGCCTTCTTCTCGCCTCTGTAGACCCGTATATCGGACTGGCAGAGGCCCGTCGCCTGCATGCGCAAGACCAACTCGCCGGGTCCGAGCTCAGGGTCGGGCACCGATTGAACGCGGATGTCGCCGGGGCCGTGGAAGACGCAGGCCTTCACAGATCCACCATCGCCTGCGACTCCAGGTGGGCGCTGCGGCGCTCGTCCTCCGGAGCGCCCGTGCGGGCCAGGTCCTCCACGATGGCCGCGACGGCGTCCACCTCCGTCTCCGTGTTGAAGACGTGCAGGGAAAGGCGCGTGCAGGAGGCGTCCGGCACTGTATGGGCCACGATGCGGCCGCGGTCCCACAGGCAGGCCGTCACCACCTCCGGCGCCACGTCCGGCAGCGAGAACGAGACCAGCCCGCACGCCACCGCTTCCTCTTCGGGGCTGATCAAGCGGACGTCTGAGATGCGGCCCAGGCGGCCGGCGGCGTATCGAGCCAGGTGCAGCGCCCGTTCCCGCACCGCCTCCAAGCCGATCCCCTGGAGGAACTCGACGGCCGCCACGAGTCCGGCCAGGAGAGGCACGCTCACCGTCGTCAGCTCGAACTTCTCGATGGCGTCCACCCTGGGACGGAAGTCGCCCTCGAAATCGTAGTGCTCAGCGGCGGGGTGGGCGACCTTCGGCGGCTCCAGATGCTTGATGCGATCGCGGCGGACGTAGAGGGCGCCGGTAGCCGCGGGGCCCAGCAGCCATTTGTGCCCGGGGAAGGCGCAGAAGTCGCACTCTAGCCGCCGGACGTCCACCGGCATCTGGCCCACGGACTGAGCGGCGTCCAGCAGTAGGTAGGCACCTCTGGCATGGGCCAGGCGGCAGATCCGCTGGATGGGCAGGAGTAGGCCGCTACCGTAGGTCACGTGGGAGAGGGCGACGAGCTTGGTGGCCGGCGTCAACGCCTCCTCAAACTTGGCCAGGATGTCGGCGTCACTATCGCGGGCGGACAGGTGGACCATCTTTGCCGCCACGCCCTGGCGCTCGCGGCTGTAGTAGAAGGGGACCACCACGGAAGAGTG
>DAOUMF010000022.1:0-3576 GCA_034411955.1 Dehalococcoidia bacterium | reverse complement strand
GAGCGGCTGGAGGGGCGCATCGGCACGCGCGGCCCGGGTGAGACGCAGTTGGAGACGGACCGACGGCTGATCCGCAACAGGATATCGGCTCTGAAGCGGCAGATCGAACAGGTGAGGCGGCAGCGGGGGCTGCACCGACGCCGACGGGCTCGGCAGGGGGTGCCGGTGGTGTCGTTGGTCGGCTACACCACCGCCGGCAAGAGCACGCTGATGCGGGCCCTCTCCGGGGCGGACGTACTGGTTGAGGACAAGCTGTTCGCCACCCTGGATCCCGTGACCCGGCGGATGCGATTGCCTTCCGGGAGCGCGGCGCTGCTGACGGACACGGTGGGGTTCATCCAGAAGCTGCCGACGCAGTTGGTGGCGGCGTTCCGGGCAACGCTGGAGGAGCTGACGGAGGCGACCCTGCTGCTGCACGTGGTGGACATAACGCACCCCGACGCGGTCCTACAGGCCGAGACGGTTGAGACGACGCTGGCGGAGTTGGACCTGTCGGAGAAGCGGCTGCTGACGGTGCTGAACAAGGCCGACCTTGTGGTGGAGAGCGATGGCGAGTCGCTGAAGGAAGCGCTGGGGGACGAGTCGCTGCGGCTGCTGTTGGAGCCCTGGGGGCCGCAGGCGCTGGTGATCTCGGCGGCTGAGGGCTGGGGCCTGGAGGAACTGCGGCGGCGGGTGGAGGGGACGCTGGCGGAGGCCAGCTAGCCGAGGGCCTCGGCGGCGTTTCGGATCAGTTCCCAGGCTCGCTCCACGTGCTCGCGACGGGTGTTCTCCCGCATGATCGACATCCGGAGGGTCAGCTTGTCGTCCAGGCGCGTCTGCGTCAGGAACAGGCGGCCGGAGTCGTTGAGGCGGTCCATGATGCGCTGGTTGGTCTCGTCGCCGCCGAGGTGGCGAAAGCAGATCAGGCTCAACGGCACCGGCGCGGCGACCTCGAACCGGGGGTCCGCCTCCACCCAGGCCACGAACTCCCTTGCCAGCGAGACGTGCCGCCGCACGATCTCCTGCAGGCCCTTCACGCCGAAGGAGCGGATCACGAACCATAGCTTGAGGGCACGGAACCTTCTGCCCAGCGGCACGCCCCAGTCGCGGTAGTCAATCACAGCACCGGACTCAGTGGCCACGTTGCGGAGGTACTCCGGCAGGACGCTCATGGCACGGACAAGAGCGGCGCGGTCTGCCACGTAGAAGGCGCTGCAATCGAGGTTCGTGAGCATCCACTTGTGGGGGTTGAAGCAGTAGCTGTCGGCCAGCTCCAGGCCCTCGTGGATATAGCGGAATTCAGGGCATAGGGCAGCCGTGCCCGCCATGGCCGCGTCCACGTGGAGCCAGACGCCATGCTCGCGACAGACCTGGCCGATCTCCCTCAGGGGGTCGAGGGCGGAAGACGACGTGGGGCCGACGGTGGCGCAGACGAATGCAGGGAGGCGACCGGCCGCCTTGTCCGCAGCGAACATGTCCGCCAGGTGATCGGGCCGCATGGCGTACGTGTCGTCGACGTTGACCAGCCGGAAGTTGTCGCTGCCTATGCCAGCGATGCGGACGGCCTTCTCGACGGAAGAGTGGGCCTCGCGGGAAGCGTAGGCCACGAGGCCGCCCTGGACGCCCTGCTCGTTGCTGCGGCCGCCGGTGGCACGTTCGCGGGCCGCGATCACGGCGCAGAGGGAGGCGCTGGAGGCGCCATCCTGGATGACCCCGCCGCCCGCGGAAGTGGACTTGAACTTCGTCGGCAGGTCCAGGATGTCGGCAAGCCAGTCCAGGACATGCGCCTCCAGCTCGGTGCAGGCCGGGCTGCTCTGCCAGAGCATGCCCTGCACGTTCAGCCCGGCGGCCAGCATCTCGCCGAGCACCGCGGGCGCGGAGCCGTTGGCGCTGAAATAGGCGAAGAAGTTGGGCGACTGCCAGTGGGTGATACCGGGCATAATGATCTCGTCGACGTCGCGGAGGATGGCTTCGAACGGCTCGCTCACCTGCGGGGGTGAAGGCGGCAGCTTGGACCGCACCTCGCCGGGGGCGACCCGCGAGAGGACGGGGTACTGCTCGACCCGCTCCATGTAGTCGGCGATCCAGTCTACTGCTTGGCGCCCATAGCGACGAAACTCTTCGGGGGTCATCATGTCACCTCGGCCGAACTGCAATTGCTCTCGCCCAACGTAGCACAAAATGGCCGCAAAATCCCTGGTCAAGTATATTGACAGCTTTCGATATAGGGTCTATCATGAGGCCATGACTACTAAGGCGAAGACCATCAATGAGGCCACATGCTGCGACGCCGAGGAGCCGCTCGCCCAGGACACAGCGCCGGACGGTGGCATCGCGGACGCGGCGACACTGTTCAAGGCGCTGTCGGACGAGACGCGCCTGCGCATGGTGCAAGCTATAGCGCGTTCGCGACAGGAGCTGTGCGAGTGCCAAATCGTGCCCCAGTTCGAGCTGTCACAGTCGACGATCTCATACCACCTGAAGGTACTGCGGGAGGCGGGCATCGTGGAGTGCGCTAAGCAGGGCCTGTGGACGTACTGCAAAGTCAACCCGCGTGCCTTGATGGCCGCGGTAAAAACTTTGGCCGATCTGGCCTAAATCGAGGGTTATCGATGAAGGAGGAGAGCCCATGACCACCGAGCGAGAGATCAAGGACACGGTGCGCGAGCGGTATGCCGAGAGCGCACGTCAGGTCACAGCGACAAGCGACACATCCTGCTGCGGCTCCGCGCCCACGGAGAACGTCATCAGTTCCAAGCTGTACACCACCGACGAGCTCCACGGCCTGCCACAGGAGGCCGTGGTGGCTTCGCTGGGATGCGGCAACCCCGTGGCCATGGCCGACCTGAAGGAGGGCGAGGTGGTGCTGGACCTGGGGTCGGGCGGCGGCATCGACGTGCTGCTGTCGGCACGGCGGGTCGGCCCCACGGGTAAGGCCTACGGGCTGGACATGACAGACGAGATGCTGGACCTGGCGCGGGAGAACCAGCGCAAGGCCGGCGTGACCAACGTCGAGTTCCTCAGGGGCGAGATGGAGAACATCCCACTGCCGCGCGACTCCGTGGACGTGATCATAAGCAACTGCGTGGTCAACCTGTCGCCCGACAAGGACAAGGTGCTGGCCGAGGGGTGCCGCGTGCTGAAGCCGGGTGGGCGGCTGGCCATCGCCGACATCGTGGTTCGGGGCCAGGTGCCGCCGGAGCTGCGGCGCGACCTGGAGGCGTGGGCCGGCTGCCTGGCGGGCGCCCTGGAGGAGAGCGAGTACCGGACGAAGCTGGCGGCGGCGGGCTTCGCGGATATCGATATCGAGACGACGCGTGAGTACACGGCGGCGGACGCCGAGGGCGCCGGGCTGGGGGACCTGCTGAGTCGATACGGCAAGCAGGGCGGCGAGCACCTTGGCTTCGCCAGCGTCATCGTGAGGGCGCGCAAGCCTGTCCTGAGTCCGCCTGAGGCGGACGAAGGGCCGGGCGGCAGTGGCCACACGTCGGAGACACCGCGAGAGGTCTCGTCAACAGAGGGCCCCTGCTGCGGCCCCAGCACCTGCTGCTAGGGAGTTCCCGTAGGCAGGCGGGCGGCGCGGAGGATCTCATCGCT
>DAOUMF010000021.1:0-2523 GCA_034411955.1 Dehalococcoidia bacterium | reverse complement strand
CTCTAGGGCCAGGAGGCCCTCGGTAGTGGTGGCGGCAGGGGACGTAACCTGGTTGCGCAGGTCGGCGGGGTGCTTGCCGGTGGTCTGGGCGTATCTGGCCGAGCCGAGGATGGTCTGGATGACCATGCGCTGGGCCAGGTCGCGGCGGATGCCGATGTGGACGGCGCCGTCGATGAGGGCTTCCATGACCAGGAAGACGTAGGCGGGCCCGCTGCCGCTGACGGCGGTGGCCATGTCCACGTACTTCTCGTCGTCCACGTACAGCTCGTCGCCCAGGACGGCGAGGATGCTTCGCACCAGTTCGCGGTCGGCCTCGGGGACGGCGTCGGTGGCGGTCCAGACGGTCATGCCCTCGCCGATCTGGGCGGGGGTGTTGGGGATCGCCCGGACGATGGCGTCGTGCTTGAGGGCGGAGCGAATGGCCTTGACGGTGACACCGGCCATGATTGACATAACGGTCTGTGCGGGGTTGAGGGAGAGGGCGCGGGCCGCGGCGGGGAACTCCTGGGGCTTGACGGCCAGGACGACGATCTGGGCGTTCTCGACGGCGGGGCCGGGACGATCGACTGCCTTGATGCCGTAGGTGGAGCTGAGGTGGTCCCGCCGCTGGGTCAGGATGTCGCAGGCGGCGACGTGCTGCGGCTTGGCGAGGCCGTTGCTGACGACGCCGCTGATCATCGCCTCGCCCATGAGGCCGCCGCCGATGAAGGCCAGCTTCATGGCTGGCTCCTTTTGCCGAAGATGGCACGGCCGATGCGGACGATGGTTGCCCCTTCCTCCAGCGCCACCTCGAAGTCGTCGGTCATGCCCATGGAGAGTTCGGGCAGGTCCAGGGACTGGGCGAGCTGGCGCAGGCGGCGGAAGACGGGTCGCAGCTCATCGGGGTCTTCGGTCATGGGGGCCACGGTCATCAGGCCGCGAACGTCTAAGCCGGGCAGGCTGCGGACGGCTTCTGCCTGGGCGGGCAGCTCGTCTGTGGAGAAGCCGTACTTGGCCGGGTCGCCGGCGATGTTGGCCTCAAGAAGGACGGGCACCCGAACCGATGGGGGCACCCGTCTGCTGATGGCTTCGGCGAGGTGGAAGGAATCCACGGATTGGATTATATCAAAGAGGTTGAGGGCCGTCTTGACCTTGTTGCTCTGGAGGTGGCCCACCATGTGCCACGTGGGCCGGGGCGAGAGGTCGGCCAGCAGGGGCAGCTTGGCCTGCGCCTCCTGGACGCGGTTCTCGCCGAAGTGGCGGATGCCGCCGGCCACCGCCTCGCGGACGGCCTCCGGCGGGAAGCCCTTGGTCACGGCCACCAGCGTGACCTCGTCCGGCGAGCGGTCGCCGCGCAGGCAGGCGTCTGCTATCCGATGGCGCACCGCCTGCAGCCGCTCAGCGATTGCGGATACTTGCATCGAGGCAAGTATAATACCGGGGAATCCCCGGGCGCCTGCCGTCGCTACTGGCAGTGGCGGCACGGCGCTGGTGGCGTCACCCTGCTAGGCGCGGGGCGGCCGCCGCCGGTCCCACCAGGCGAAGGCGGCGATCACGACTCCGATGAGGGCCAGGGCGAGCAGCCCCCAGCCCACGCCGGCGGCGAAGGCCACGAACAGTCCCCCGATGGCCACCATCACGCCCACGATGGCCACCAGCGGCCAGAAGAGGATACCGAACACCGCCCGCGTGAGCACGAAGGCTTCTTGCCACCAGGGTGCCGGCTTGCCTCCGTCGTACATGGTGCCTCGACCTCATAGTCTAGAGCATCCGGGGGCTGCGTGTCGGGCAGCGGATTGGCGCGCGTATCTCCGCCCGGCAGCGCCCCTGTGGCGACTGGTGAGGAAAGGAGTGAGCATCGCGGGACAAGTTGACGCCTGCCCCGACCTAGACGCACAATCACAGCGGGCAGAGAGGAAAGGAGGTCAGAGATCAGCACCTCGGAATTCGCAATCATCGCAGGGATTGTCGGCGTCCTTGTCCTTCTGGCAGCGTCGATCATTATCACTCCCGACAGGGGGCCAAAAGAGAACGGCGACCAGCAGAAGGGCGCGGACGAATAGGAGGTCTGCCCGCCTCACACCCTGATATCCCGTTGACGCCCGCCCACCCCAGGGGCACAATCGCGGCGGCGGTCAAGCCGCCCTGACCCTAACTCGAATCGCATAAGACGCTCTCCGTATTGAGATGCCTGAAGACAGCGATTTCCTCTGCGGCGGCTGGATTTGGGACCCCCTCCTGCGCGAGCTCCGCTACCACGAGCGGACGCGCAAGGGCTGGAAGGGGGAGCCGGAGCAGGTGGAGCGCCTGCCGGCGGTTCGCTCCGTCACCTGGCACCGCTGGTCGCAGGCGCCGATGCAGACGGCGACCGGGGAGGTGATGCCCGCCAGCCTGTCGCGGCTGGTGGTGGCCTACGAGGGCGGGGGCGACCTCACGCTGAACGAGAACGACCGGGAGTGGGCCGGGAAGCTGGCAGGGGCCATGGCGGCGGCGTTCGGGCTGGCGGTGGGGGAGGAGGGGGCGCCGGGCGGCCGGCAGCGGGGG
>DAOUMF010000020.1:0-24895 GCA_034411955.1 Dehalococcoidia bacterium | reverse complement strand
GATCAACACCGACAAGGCTCTCGCCGCCGCCGGCGAGGCCGTAACTCCTGATGACCTCGGCAACGCCTGTGACCCCGACGATGACGGCGACGGCAAGTGCGATCCCGGCCAGTCCGACGCGTCCTGCGACGGTTCCGACAACTGCCCCATCAACCCCAATCCCTCCCAGGCTGACCAGGACGGTGACTACATCGGCGACGCCTGCGACACCGACAAGGACAACGACAGCTTGCTGAACGCCCTGGACAACTGCCCCGACGACGCCAACGCCGGTCAAGAGAATACGGATGCCGACAACGAGGCCGCCGGGTTCCGCTACGGCACCGGCTCGCCGCCTCCCGTCCTGCCCGGCGACTTCCCCGGCGACGCCTGCGACAGCGACGACGACAACGACAGCTTCGACGATGTCGACGAGCAGGCCATCTTCGGTGTCGCGCCCGGCTCCGACGAGGAGAGCACCCCCTGCCGCACCGCCACCGTCGACGACCCCTGGCCCCCCGACCTACCCTCCCCCGGCCTGCCCGACCGCGTGGTCGACGTCCAGGACCTCAACGCCGTGGTGCCCAAGCTCTTCTTCCCCGCCACCGGCAACGAACGGCTCAACCTCTTGGTCGATGGCGTCATCGACGTCCAAGACCTCAACGCCGTGGTGCCGTTCCTGTTCAACGGCTGCGAACCCCCGCCGTAACCCTCGGCGACCGATGCCGGATACGCAGGAGGCGCTGGCCGGGGTAGAGAAGATGAAGGGCGAGCAGCAGTCGCTACCATCTGTCGGGTTGGGTCACCACAACACCGATAGCGCGAGCGCTTGCCCGCCCAGAAGACTATACGTCGTCGAGGCTGACTTAGGTTCAACGCAACCAGGCTAGCCCCGCTACATCGTCACTACGTACAGCCCGCCAGAGCCCGATTGTGCGCCCGGAGCCGAAAGCCGTCAATCGCTGCCACTGGCCCTCGCTGTCAGGACGCTGGGCCGCCTGCGCCTTCACAACAAAGCGCTCAAGATGACCACGTAACTCCCGATAGCCCGTGGCCACAACACGCGCACGGATCTCGCGACCAGGCGGGAAGACATTCAATGGCTCATAATGCGCTGTGCCTCCCGGTGTGGGAGGCACGTGGTCCAGTTATTGTGTCCCTCTAGATACGATGGTGGGCGGTACTGGATTTGAACCAGTGACCTCTTGCGTGTGAAGCAAGCGCTCTCCCGCTGAGCTAACCGCCCGCCAGCAATGCGATTTTAGTGCCGCTCCTCCGAAGGCGTCAAGGTGGCTTGGCAGGGCGCACTGCACCGCCCGCTGCCAGCGTCGCGGCGCCGGTCACCGCCCTCCTGCCCGCTCACCCGGCTTCTCGCGTCTACCCGGCGGGGCTTCGCTCTACACACGTCAGACCTCGGCAGACGCCGTCCGACCATGCCCAGTGCCGACGGCCACCTCATCCCCCAGGGGGCGTGGGCCGATGAGGAGAATGAGGAAAGCGGCGACACAGTCGACGCTGATAAACACCACGTAGGCAAGGGTGTAGCTGCCCAGCAGGTCGTGCATAAAGCCGGCGAAGACGGGGCCTACGGCCATGAAGATGCTGCTGAACGCCGTCATCGCTCCCAGGATCGTGGCCACGGAGGCCAGCCCAAAGTAGTAGACCACCACCAGCGGCTGTAGGGCCACCACCGCCCCCATGGCGTAGCCGAAGATGAGCACGAATGCCACTATGCCCACAACGCTGTCCGTCGAAATCAGAGCCGATAGCCCAACGGCCTCCATCAGGAACACGCCGACGAGGACCCGATGCGGCGGCACTCGATCAGCCAGGTGGCCGGAGCCCACTTTGCCCAGGATGCCCATGCCTGCAACCAAACCCAGGATCAGCCCGGCCACCTCCGGGGCCATACCGCGGTCCTCCATGAAAGGCGATGTGTGGAGGAGCACTGCGCCCAGGCTAGCGAAGCCCAGACCTATCGCCGCCGTTGCAAGGATGAACGCCCTGGTCCGGACCGCGTCGCCGACTGACCAGCTCCTGGGCATCGGACCAGGATGCCGACCTGAGTCAGGGTCGGGCGTGCCAGAGGCGGAAGCCGAACTCACGCCGTCGGGCAGGAGTCCACGGTCGGCGGGATGCTGTCGGATCACCAGCAGGATCAGAGGGAGGGCAACGGCGATGATAACCAGCCCCATAATGTGGAAGGTGAACCGCCATCCTACCAGAGAGATCAGGAGCTTGCACAAGGGCGCCATCACCAGCCCTCCGAAGCCGATGCCAGTCGTGGTGATGCCCATGGCGAGGCCGCGCCGTCGCTGGAACCAGTTGGCGACTACCTGTGACACCGGCACAATCATGATGCCGGCCCGCCAGACGGCCATCATCGCGAACATGGCATACAGGTAGAAGAGGGACCAGGTGAGTCCCAACGAGGCGAAGCAGATGCCCATGCCCGTGGCCCCTACGGCGAGCACCCGCCTTGCCCCCAGGCGCTCGACCGCCAGGCCCACCAGCGGGCCCATGACACCGCTCATCGTGGTCGCCGTGGCGATCCCCACCGAGACCTCGCCGCGGCTCCAGCCGAACTCCTCCTCCAAGGGGACGACGAACACGCCCAGGGAGTAGAAGCCGAGGCCAGCGCTGAGGAACAAGATGGTGGCAAGGGACGCCACCACCGACCATCCGTAGAAGTGGTTAGACACCGGAAAGGAGCGACTCACAGCAGCCGGTATTGGGCAATTTGCCAGCCCGCCCGCGAGCGTCCGAAGGCGCCATCCCCGATGATAGAGCCGACGCGCCGGGGGCCGCAATGGCAGGCCGCAAGGCCGGCGTCAGTACTCGTACCCTTCGCCCTCAACGCCGACACCGCCGGTCTTCTCGCTGAAAACGAGGAAGAGCAATACCAGCGACGGGACGAGGATGAGCGCGCCCGCCACCAGGGCGATCAGGAACGGCCCGAGTGTGGCATCCTCGGCCGCCAAGTCTGAGATGCGCTCGTCGGGCAAGATGAGGCACGGATACTGCACCGCGCCCCAGCCGCCGATGATGAGGCCGACCGTGCCCGCCGCGGCCGCCGGCGCCAGCATGTACCAGCGCCGCCACAGCACCACGAGGGATATCAGCCACAACACGCCTGCTGCACTCATCACGGCGAGGGCCGACGGCTTTGCCAGCTCGTCCCAGAACGGGTCCGCATTCCAGTAGGCGATTGGGAGGGCGATGATGAGGAAGGCTCCGAGAAGGAGACCGGCCAGAAGGCCGCGGTACCGGAAGTCCTCCTGCATCTCATCAGTTGTGCGAACTGTCATGTAGTAGGCTGCGAGGAAGCCACACATGACCACCGCGATAAGGCCGCACAAGATGGAAAACGGCTGTAGCCACGGCTCCCAAATGCCTGACGTGACCTCTCCATCCTCGATCGCAATGTGGCCGCCGGCGACGGCACCGAGGGCCATGCCCATCATCAAGGGAGTGATGATGCTGGCTACCGAGAACACCACGCCCATCCCGGGGAGTGCGGCCTCTGTACCACGTCCGAAGTGGCGGAAAGCGAACGCCGCTCCCCTGAAGACGATGCCCACGAGGACGAGCACCAGCGGGACTAGGAGAGCCGTAAACAGGTCGGCGAACGCCGGCGGGAACGCCGTGAATAGGGCGACGACGATGAGGATGAGCCAGACGTGGTTCGTCTCCCATACAGGGCCCATGGCGCTAGAGATCGCCTGGCGCCGCTCGGCCGCGCGCGGCCCGCCGGCCAGGCCCGTCCAGACGCCGCCGCCGAAGTCCGCGCCGCCGAACATCGCATAGGCGACGATCCCCAGCAGGAGCACGGCGGCAGCGAGGTCCTCAAGCGGCATCAGGCGCCTCCCTCGGTGGAGTCCCTGCCTCCAGCGGCCGCCGTCGCTCCCTCAGAAGCAGGAGCGCCAGCGCAGCGGTGAGGGCGATGTAGACCAGGATGAAGACAAGGAGGATGAAGCCGATGCCTTCGCGCGGCGTTGCCGCATCACTCGTGCGCATGACCTGGTAGATGATCCACGGCTGGCGGCCGAACTCGGTCACGAACCAGCCGACCTCGATCGCGAGGAAGCCCAGGGGCAACGTAACGGCTACCGCCAGAAGCTGCAGGCGCCCTGGGTCGATCCGCTTGCGCCACCAGGCCAACCCCAAGACCCAGGCGGCCACGAACACCAGGAAGAAGCCGATGGCAACCATAACCTGGAACGAGAAGTGGGCCAGGCGGGCGTCAGGGATCTCATCCTGCGGGAAGCTGTTGAGCCCGCGCACCTCGGCGTCGAAGTCCTCGAACGCCAGGAAGCTCCCCAGTTTGGGGATCTCGATGGCGAACCGCATCTTCTGGTCTTCCGTGTCGGGGAAGCCGCCGATGCGGAGGGGCGCGCCCTCCTCCGTCTCGAACTGGCCCTCCATGGCGGCGAACTTCTCCGGCTGATTGTGCGCCAGGAAGCGGGCGCTCAGGTCACCGCTGATGATCTGGAGCGGCGTGAAGACGAGGGCGACCGCCAGCCCCAACACCAACGCTTTCCTAACGTAGTCTGACCGGTCGCCGCGAAGCATGGCGATGGCGTAGACGCCGGCGACCGCGAAGCCTGTGGCGACGTAGGACGCCAGCGCGCCGTGCGTCACTTCGTAGGGCATGGCGGCGTTGAACATCGCGGCCAGGGGATCGACGTTGACCGCCTTGCCGTCGACCACCTCGAATCCCTCGGGCTGGTTCATCCAGCCGTTGACGCTGATCACGAGGAACGCGGACGCCAGGGAGCTCACCACGATGGGGATTGCACACAGCCAGTGCGCCACCGGTGAAAGCCGGTCCCAGCCGAAGACATAGAGCCCAAGGAAGATAGCCTCGATGAAGAAGGCGAAGCCTTCCAGGGCGAAGGGGAAGCCGATGATGCCGCCGGAGAATTCCATCCACGTCGGCCACAGCAGGCCGAGTTCGAACGAAATGATGGTCCCGGAGACGGCGCCCACCGCAAACAGGACGGCGGCGACGCGGGCCCAGCGCTTCGCCATCTGGCGGTACGTTTCGTCGCCGGTGCGCAGGGCTATGCCTTCAGCGATGAGCAGGAGGAGGGGAAGGCCGACGCCGACGGCGGCGAAGCAGATGTGGAACCCCAGCGATAACCCCATCAGGGCACGGGCTGAGGTGACGGAATCGAACACGAGCAGTATCAGCTCCGCATAGCGAACAGAGGCGTGGCCCTCCACGATCTCCGGGCCTCTGGGTAAGACAATGATCCGCAAAGGAGGGGTGAGTTGTCAACGCAGCCGGAAGATGAACAGCGTTGCCAGAGGGTCGACAATCGGAGTAGTCTAGCTGAGCGGAACGGAATCCCGGTAACGAGCGGTCGCTGAAAGTGCGCCGAGCGGAGGCAGCCATGACCTACGATCTGTCGAAATGCGATGAGATGTTCGAGCGGGCGGAGCGTGTGATCCCCGGGGGCATCTACGGCCCATGCTCGCCGCGGTTCGCCACATTCGGGGATTTCCCAGCGTTCTTCCGTAGCGCCCAGGGCTGCCGCATCACCGACGCCGATGGCAACGAGTACATCGACTTCATGTGCAGTTTCGGCCCCATCGTGCTCGGCTACAACCACCCCGCCGTGCAGAAGGCGGTATTCGAGCAGGAGGAGCGTGGAAACCTGTTCGGCTTCGCCACGGACCGCATGCTCGAGCTGGCGGAGACGCTGGTGGCGCGCTTCCCCTTCGCCGACTGGGCGATGTTCGCCAAGAACGGCTCAGACGTAACGACCCTGGCAACGCGCATCGCGCGCGCCAACACCGGTCGCATGAGGCTGCTTGTGGCCGCGGGCGCGTACCACGGCTTCGATCCGTGGACGGTGCCCGGCGGTTTCGGCGTACCGCCGGCCCACCGCAGCGAGCTCGACCAGTTCCTCTGGAACGACAGCGCCAGCGTCCACGCCTGCTTCGACCGCAACAAGGGAGGCGTCGCCGCCGTGATGATCTGCCCGATCAAGCACGACGCCATGCACGACATCGAATTCCCGTCTCAGGACTTCCTCGCCACCTTGCAGGAGCGCATCGCGGGCGAGCAGGCCCTCCTCATCATCGACGACGTGCGCTGCGGCTTCCGCTTGAACCCCGTGGGCGCGTCGCACGTGAATTTCGGCCTGACACCGGACCTGATCTGCTTCGGCAAGGCGATCAGCAACGGCCAGCCCCTCTCCGTGCTCCTCGGTGACGAAAAGCTGCGCGATACAGCGAAGTCAACATTCTTCGGCGCCACCCACTTCTTCGCCGGGGCGCCCATGGCCGCCGCCCTGGCGACGATGGCCGCGTACGACGCGGAGGGTGCCTACGAGCAGATCCAGAGCGCCGGACACATGCTCCGAGAGGGCATGACCAATGCCGCCCAGAGAGCAGGCGTCGCCATCCGCTACAGCGGCCCTCCGGCCATGCCCAACCTGCTGTTCGAGGACGACCCCGCGATGCAACGCGGGCGCAGATTCTCGGGGCTGGCGGCGCGCCGTGGAGTGATCTTCCACCCCTGCCACAACTGGTTCATCTCCGCCGCCCACACGCCGGCAGACATCGCGCAGGCCGTCGCCGTGGCCGAAGAGTGCTTCACCATCGTGGCGAAGGAGATAGCCTCGGGCGACTTGCAGTAGGCCCGTGCGGGGAGCGCAAGACGCCGTGATTAGGCCGCGCTACTGGGAAGCGTCCTGGCCGGGGACTCCGTACATCTGGGCCGGGGCCAGGTGCTCAGGGAAGCGCTCCCGCAAGCAGTCGCGCATCTCGTAGCACATGTGGCACTCGTCGACGTAGGAGTCGGCGTGGGGAAGATCGTAGGCGCGGGCCAGGGCCGCGGGCCCTCCCGAGAGGAGAGAGCCGCTGATGGGGTGACGCTCCGGGGCGTAGGCCGTCAGCATCTCCAGCAAGGGAGTCCGGAAGAGGTTGCCCATGACCAGCCCCTGGCAGACATGGGCGTACCCGAAGGGATCAACGTGCACGCGGATCGGGCTCACCAGCTCCTCATGAGGACAGGTTGCGAGCTCCTGCCATGGCTTCCGGGGAAGACCGGGGGTTAGCTGGCTGGCGGCCCGTCCGCGGAAGCGGACGGCGCCCCCTTTGATGGCCTCTCCTTTGGCGGACGAGGGAGCGTCGATGCTGGCGGCCGCCTCGCGGATGGCGATGCTACCGCAGCCAATCCCGAGTTGTTCGGCGGCGGCAGCGGCGTTGCCCGGCAGGGCCTCTTCGTTGGGGCCATGGTAGGCGTCATCGCTTACCACTAGGCCATCGAGTCCGGCCTGGACCAGGGGCCGCAAGGACACGAGGGCGTCTTCGGGTGAAGTGGCCCAGTAGGCGTTGGTGATCGCGTCCGTCTTCCAGCCCCGCGCCCGAGCTTCGCGCAGGCCTTCCAGAAGCGCTCCGTAGTAGAGGAAGGGCTCGCCGCCCTCGAAGGAGATCGATTGCACCGATCCCAGGTCCTGTCCCTGGTCAAAGATGCGCCGCATCTGCTCCAGGGTCATCACGCCGGACTGTTGGGGACTTCCCCACACGAAGCAGTGGTCGCACTCTTCGGTGCAGCAATATGTGAGGATGAGATGAAGCTCGCGGAGAGAGCTCATTACCACAGTCTGCAGCGACATCCGCCGACGGGGCCCGCGACCCTATTCTACCACCGCCCGCGCAGTGCTCCGCACAGGTGCCCCGTATGCAGTTGGCGCTATCGCCCCAGGCCGCAAAGGATGGATGACCGAATCGAGGGAGAGACAGCCCAGCTACGCGACCTTGCGAGGGGCAGAGCCCCACTCGGAATGGTGCTTTGCCCCATTGACGGGCAAGACCCCTGGACGTAACGTCGGGGTTACGACAACATGGCCAACTGACGCGAGGCTACTCCCCGGCGGTACGCAGGGAGAGGGGGCATCCCGTACTCAGGGGACACTTTCGTGATCCAGAGCACGGAGAGCTGCTAGGCTTCCAGAACCACGGAGGGACAAGATGACGGTCAAATCGGTGGGTGTTGCGGGCTGCGGGATCATGGGCGGCGGTATCGCCCAGGTCTGCGCGTCCCACGGCTACGATGTCAGCGTGCTGGAGGTGGACCAGCAACTCCTTGACAAGGGCCTCGCCGCCATCAAGCGTCGGCTCGCCCGTGACCTGGAGCGGGGGCGCCTCAGCCAGGAGGACTGCGACAGCGCCCTGGGCCGCCTCAAGGGCACCACGAACATTCAGGAGTTGTCCGCGTGCGATCTAGTCATTGAGGCCATCACCGAGGACCCCTCCACCAAGCAGCAGTTCTTCGCGGAGCTTGGGCGAGTCTGCAAGGCGGAGGCCATCCTGGCCAGCAATACGTCCTCCCTCTCACTCAGCACCCTGGCGGCCGCCTCCGGCCGGCCCGAGAAGGTCATCGGCCTCCACTTCTTCAACCCACCGATGGTCCTCCGCCTGGTTGAGATCATCCGCTCCGATAGCACCTCGCAGGACACCATCGACGAGGGGGTAGCCTTTTGCGACTCCATCGACCGTTTGGTGGTCCACGTGAAGGACACCCCCGGATTCATCGTTAACCGGCTACTCGTCCCGTTCATCTTCGACGCCATCCGGCTGGTGGAGAGCGGCACGGCCAGCGCCCAGGACGTCGACCAGGCCTGCAAGGGCGGGCTCAACCACGCCATGGGGCCTATAGCCACCGCCGACCTCGTCGGCTTGGATACCCTCCTCCACATCGGCGAGTCCATGTTCGAGGAGTACGGGGAGCCCCGCTTCAAGGCCCCTACGATGGTCCGCCGGATGGTCTCCCTGGGCCACCTGGGGCGCAAGTCCGGCAAGGGTTTCTTCGACTACGCCGCATAGGAGGTCGGTCATGCCAGTACGCTACGAAGTTGAGAGCCACATCGCCACCATCACCATCGACCGCCCCGACGCCTTCAACTCTATCGACCTGGAGACGTGGGCGGCCTTCTCGGAGGCCACCGAGCGTCTGGAAGGCGACGCGGAGGCCTGGATCGGCATCGTCACCGGCGCCGGCAGCCGCGCATTCTCGGCCGGGGCCGACCTCCGATCCACCATCCCGCGCATGCTGGACGACCCCGACCGGAACCCTTACCCGGCGCCGCCGACCATCATGCGCGGCCAGACCGTAACCAAGCCCCTCATCGCCGCCGTCAACGGCCTCGCCCTGGGCGGCGGCCTCGAGATCGTCCTCGCCTGCGACCTGCGGGTCGCTGCCGAGAATGCGCGCCTCGGCACCCCGGAGGTGACCCTCGGCCTCATCCCCGGCTGGGGCGGCACGCAGCGCCTGCCTCGACAGCTGCCCTGGGCCGTGGCCGCGCGCATCCTCTTCACCGGACAGCCGCTGACAGCCCAGGAGGCCCTTCAGGTCGGCCTGGTGAACGCCGTCGTCCCCGCCGCCGACGTGGCGGCCGAGGCCCGCCGATTGGCGGAAGGGCTGCTAAAGTGCGGGCCGCTGGCCCTGCGCGCCGCCAAGCGCGCCGCGCTGGAAGGCTACCACCTGCCCCTGGAGGAGGGCCTGGCCATCGAGGAGCGCCTGTTCAACTCCCTGGCCTACACGGAGGACGTCCGCGAGGGCCTGGCCGCGTTCTCGGAAAAGCGCGCGCCCCAGTTCCAGGCCAAGTAACCGACAGGATTGACGGTCAGCGGCCGCAGCGCGGGAGTGGGATAGCCGGCCGGTTTCTCAGTGCTCTCAGCGCCGCCCGGCTAGCCAAGAACCAGAACGCTGACGCTGTGGGGCGGCAGCTCCAGCCGTGCCACTGACGAGACGGGCCGCTCCTGGATACGCAGTCGGTCCGGATGCTCGAAATCGTTCCGGGCGAAGGGGCTTTCGGCCGCCAGTTCCCTGAGCCTGCCGGATGAGGGAGCCTCCATCCCCTCGAAGGTCAGGTCCACCGTCAGGGGCTGGTCCAGGTAGCGGTTCACCAGGAAGACGGCGAGCTGACGGCGGTCCTCCGAGGCGGTGGCGGACGCGTCGAGATAGGGGATGCCGGTCAGGTCCTCTCCCATCATGGGCTGGAAGCTCTCTGGAACATCCGGCCAGACGGGGCTATCGAAGGTCTCGCCTTCGACCTGGCACTCGAGGGCCAGGGGCCGCGTCTCTTCCACGTACAGACGGTTGACCAGATAGCCGGCGGTGTGAAAGAGACGCGACTCGTCGGTCTGGACGATGCCCAGCATGTTGACGAGCTGCGCGATCATGCCGATCTCCACCCGGGGCGCCCGCTCGTGGATGCGGTCGAAGGTGCCGGCGAACATGAGGCCGGCCCGCAGGTCGTAGTTGGTGGCAACGCAGTCGTCCCAGGCACACCAGAGGTTCCACTCGTCGAAGGAGACGCGCACAGGAGAGTCGGGCCCGAAGGCGCGGTCGATATCGGCCAGCACGTCGTCGACGTTGCGTATCAGGGCGTGCGGTCCGGCCACGACGGCCCAGTAGTCGGGCTCGTCGTTGCGGAGGGGGCGCACGCCCGGCAGCGGCGGGTGGAAGGCGTGGACGGACACGTAGTCCATCGTCGGGCCGGCGGCGCGGAGGAGGTCCGCCGTGAAGGGCGCATACGTTCGCGGCGCACCGGTGGCCAGCAGTCTGACCTCGGGGTCCACCCCGCGGATCTTCTCAGCGAACCGGAGGAAGTGTTGAGCGTATTCGTCGCCCCTGCAGTGGCCGGGCTCCCAGAAGCCGAACACTTCGTTACCCACACCGACGACGCTCACCCTGGCCGGGCTTTCGGGACGCCGGTTGCAGTAGGCCACCCATTCCGCCGCCTCCTCGGCGGTGCCGGTACCGTGGTTCACGTTGAGGTAGGGCTGGCAGCCCAGCTCGGCGCACAGCGTGAGGTACTCGTCGGTGCCGAAGGCGTTGGACTCCGGCGGCCCGATGAGGGGGGCCAGGTCAAGCCGACCCCAGCGCCTCAGCGAGCGGGTCCAGTACTGATCCTCGTAGCGGGGACGCTGCTCCCGAGGGCCGACGCCATCCCGCCAGTGGTACTCGTCCGAGAAGCAGCCGCCGGGGTAGCGCAGGATGGGGATGTGCAGGGCACGCAGGGCCTCCACCACGTCGCCGCGGAAGCCGGACTCGTCGGCGAGAGGGGAGCCGGGCTCGAATATGCCCCCGTAGACGCAGCGGCCCATGTGCTCGATGAACTGTCCGTAGATGAGGGGGCTGATGTGACCTCGCACCCTATCGGCGCGGATGTGAAGGCGGGCTCGTCTCATGACATCGGCTCCTTGGGTACCACCTCGTGGACGTTGGCTTGGCGGCGACGCAGGCGGGTCCGGCTTCCCCTCCGACAAGTTAGGCCAGGGGCTCGGTCATGGCAAGGTCTTCGTAGGCTTCGATCCCCTTCGCTCTGATCATCGGCAGGAAGGCGGCCGGGTCCAGGCAGGCCTCCGGCGCGTATACGCCACCCTTCTTGACGGTCAGCTCCTTGCGGGCCAGCATCTGCGCACCCACGGAGAGGCAGAGGCCGGTGGCGTCGCGCATCCGGCCGATACCGCACACCATCCGGTGGACCCTCTCGCCCTCCTTCTCGCCCCAGACGTCGACGCGCAGCGCTCCCGGCGTCGGTTGCTGCCTAGCAGTTAGGCGCTCGATGGGCGCGAGAAGGCGAGCCATCCAGTCGATGCGACTGTCGCTGGCGAAGAGGCCCCTGCGGGCAGGCCATACAAACAGGCTGGCGCCCCGGCCGAACCCCATGAAGAAGTTGCACTCCTCCACCCCGGGGATGAAGCGGGGAACCGTCACCGGTTCGGCGTGGCCCATATTCCACACCTTGATGCGACCGAAACGGGGGAACTCCACCACCCGCTGCTCGCTGCACGCCGGCACCATCACCTGCGCTCCGTCGCGCCAGACGGCCACCTCCCCGGTGATGATGTACATCATGTGCTTAAAGACGGCCTCGCCCCCACCTCCGGTCAGGGGCTGGAACACGTTGACGTCCACCCGCCGCGCCCGGTCCATCTCCCCAACCAGGTGGCGAATGGCAACATTGGAGAGGCCGGGGCTGGTGCCCAGACCGGTGATTATCGTACGACCGGCCTTCCGAGCCGGCCCGTCGAACTCGTTCAGGACCGCCTGGGCCGCGCTCCAGTCGTCGCAGATGCTGGCGTAGTCGACACCCGCTTCGATGGCCGCCCGCGCCAGCCTCGTCTCGAAGCGGAAGAAGGGGCCGAGCGTGGAAGCGGCGACATCGAAGCCCTGCATCGCCCGGACGAGGGCATCGTGGTCGCTGGCATCCACCGCCTTGACGTCCACCGGAGCCCCCTGGCCTCGCAGGCTGGCGGCAAGCTTGTCGGCGGCCGCCACGTCGCGGTCAGCGACGGCCACCTGGTCGACGCCCGACGTGCCTGCCAGGTCCTCGACGGCCCTGCTGCCCATGTCTCCGGCGCCACCGAAAACGATGACTCTCATGCCACTCCTCCTTCAGCCCGAGCACGAGGCGTGATGGCTCGCTCTCGGTTATGTCACGCAGATAGCGTGGAGTTCCGGGGACCCTGGTGCAGCCAATGGGAGCATCAAACCGTCATCCATCAGGTCGAACCCGTTAACCAAGAAACTGGTGGCAGGGGCGGGATTCGAACCCGCGACACATGGCTTATGAAGCCACTGCTCTAACCGCTGAGCTACCCTGCCACACCTTACGAAGCCACTCCCGCCTCTGGCGGGTGCCGTGCCACACCTTACGAAGCCACTCCCGCCTCTGGCGGGTACGCTGCCACTCCCGTCGCAGGCGGGTACCCCGCCACGCAAGGCGAGTGTAACAACGGGACAGCGGGCCGGTCAACGACCCGCGCCCCCGATAGTGACGCCCCGTTGAGGGGCCGCCTCCGACCGCGATAGAATGTGTGTGCGATGGCCACCGCATCTCAGGGCCAACTAATCGACCAGGTGCGCGCCCTGCCTACCCATCCCGGCGTCTACATCTTCCGCAACGCCAAGGGCGGAGTGATCTACGTGGGCAAGGCGGCGTCCCTGAGGAGCCGCGTCCGCTCCTACTTCGGCTCGCCGCATAGCCTGGAGCCGAAGGTCCGTCGCCTGGTCAGCAGCATCGCCGAGATGGAGTACGTCGTGACCGCCAGCGCCCAGGAGGCGCTCATCCTCGAGGCCAGCCTGGTCAAGCGCCACCAGCCGTACTTCAACGTCCGGCTCAAGGACGACAAGCACTACCCATACCTGAAGATCGACCTATCAGGGGAGTGGCCGCGTGTGGAGATCACGCGCCGCGTGCTCGACGACGGCGCCCGCTACTTCGGCCCCTACGCCTCGGCGGGATCGGTCCGCCGCACCCTCGACCTGGTGAAGAAGCTCTTCCCCTGGCGATCGTGCACGAAGACCATCACCGGCGACGACCCGCGCCCCTGCCTGGACTACTACATCCACCGCTGCATCGGCCCCTGCGCCTCCCTCTGCTCCAAGGAGGAGTACAACGACGTGATCCACCAGGTGATCCTCTTCCTGGAGGGTCGCACCCAGGAGGTGACGCGCGATCTCCACCTGCGCATGCAGCAGGCGTCCGAGGCGCTGGAGTTCGAGCGGGCGGCCCGCCTGCGCGACCAGGTCCGCGCCATCGAGCGCACCACCGAACGGCAGCTCATGTCGGTCCCGGAGCGGGTGGACGTGGACGTGTTCGGTCTGGCGCGGGAGGGCCCCGAGGCCTGCGTGCAGGTGTTCTTCGTGCGCCGCGGCAACGTCATCGGCCGCGACAACTTCGCCCTGGACGGCACCGCCGACGAGCCGGAGACCGACGTGCTGGCGAGCTTCCTCAAGCAGTTCTACCAGTCGGCCGCGTACGTGCCGCAGCGGGTCCTCCTCCCCTTCCCAGTGACCGACCTGGCCCTCATCCAGGAGTGGCTATCACAGCGTCGGGGCAAGGGCGTGCGGGTGCTGGCGCCGCAGCGGGGCGACAAGCGGGCGCTGGTGCAGACGGCCACAGACAACGCCCGCGAGTCGCTCCAGATGGCGCGGGCCAGATGGCTGGCCGACACGGGCAAGGCGCGGCAGGCGCTGGAGCAGCTCCAAGAGGAGCTGAACCTGCCCTCGCTGCCCCAGCGCATCGAGTGCTACGACATCTCGAACATCCAGGGCGCGGCCGCCGTGGGCTCGATGGTGGTGTTCGGCGACGGGCGCCCGCAGCCGGCGGAGTACCGCCGCTTCCGCATCAAGTCCGTGGCCGGGGCCGACGACTTCGCGATGCTGCAGGAGGTGCTGCGCCGCCGCTTCAAGCGGGCCGCCGGAGCCAATGTAGGGGCGACCTTCAGGTCGCCCGCGGAGGGGGGCCCCGATACCGACGAGTCGTTCGGGGCGGTGCCCGACCTGGTGATCGTGGACGGGGGCAAGGGCCAGGTGTCGGCGGCGCACGACGAGATGCGCAACCTGGGCGTCGGCCACATCCCCCTGGCGGGGCTGGCCAAGCGGTTCGAGGAGCTGTTCGTGAAGGACGTGTCGGAGCCGATAGTGCTGCCGCGGACGTCGCAGGCGCTGTACCTGGTGCAGCGCATCCGCGACGAGGCGCACCGGTTCGCGATAACCTACCACCGCAAGGTGCGGACGAAGACCGGGATGCGGTCGGCGCTGGACGCCGTGCCGGGGGTGGGCCCCAAGCGGAAGAAGGCGCTGCTGCGGAAGTTCGGGTCGGTGAGGGCGATCCGCGAGGCCGGGGTGGAGGAGATCGCGGCCACGTCTGGGTTCACGCGCTCGCTGGCGGAAAGAGTTCAAAAGGGAGTGTAGAAAGTGGATTACCCGCAGGTCAGGCGAGCCGCGCTGCAAGCGCTGAGAAGGGGGCCCACCCAGTGGCGCAACCTGCAACACGTGTTTGGGCAAGTCGCCTACGAACTCGGATTCATAGAAGTTCCTGGAGGCCTGAATCCCAGCGATCCTAATTTTGGCGTGAGAGTCTATCATGCGACAACCGCGGAAGATAAGGAGAGGTTGCGCGAAGTGTTCTGGGCTCTGTTGGTTGAAGGCGTCATCATTCTGGGTATGAATGACGCCAACGCAGAGTGGCCCTGGTTTCGCGTCACCGAATATGGTCAGCGCGTTCTGGACGCGGGGGAAGTGATACCTCACGACCCAGACGGATACCTTGAAAGAGTGCGCACCGACTGCGCTCCATTCGACTCTGTGGCTGAGATCTACTTAGCTGAATCCCTGCAGTGTTTCCTACGTGGGACGTACGTTGCCTCGGCAGTGATGTTAGGTGTCGCCGCCGAGAAGCTGTTCCTCAATTTGCTCGATGCCTTCACATCCTCATTGCCCACAAGTGCAGCGGAGAAGCTCCGGCGAGCCACTGCCAAGCGCCCACTGCTGCGCCAATGGGAAGAGTTCATCAAGAGACTTAATGCGCAGAGGGGCGATCTGCCGGACCCGTTGACAGACGATCTGGACACGATCTTGAATGGTATCTTTGGTCTTCTCCGAACGACTCGCAATGAAAGTGGACATCCTACTGGTAGGAGGCTAGACCGCGAAACCACGTATGCGCTTCTGCAACTCTTTCGACCGCACGCGCAGAGAGCTGTGGCATTAACCGAACACTTCCGGCAGACCAATCGGGCGTAAGCCGCCCGCTAGTTTATGGTCACGGAGCCGTTGGACGCGCGGATTACGAGCTCCGCCCCAACCGCCGGCCTACGGCGTCGGCGTCGCCTCGGGGGTGGCGGTCTCGGCCGCGCCCTCCTCGCTGAGGCTCTGCATGTAGGCGATGATGTCCTGGATGTCCGCGTCGGTCAGCGTGGAGAAGCTGGGCATGAGCGCGTCAAAGCCCTGCACTACCTTCGCCGTGGGGTCCTGGGTCGACTCCTTGACGTACGCTTCGTCGACCTGCACCTCGGTGCCGTCATTAAGGGTCACCGTCGAGCCGAAGACGTTCAGCCAGGAGGGTCCAACGATGACTTCGCCCGTAGTGCTATGGCAGGCCGTGCAGCCGAATGACGTGGCTATCTGCTGTCCCCGCTCCGCGGGATCGGTGGCGACCTCTTCCTCGGCCTGACCTCCCTCGATGTTGGTCCCCGGGCCGAAGGTGAAGGCGAGGACGAAAGTCACCACCACGGCGGCAAGGACAGAGCCAACGAGGAGCTCTCCCAGGGGCAGCTTCATGACGTCAAACTTCATCCCGACGCAGCTTCCACTATTATATATAGCGGAGCGCGGCCTTAGGCGCTAGGCGCTGTGGATCCAGGCTGGGGCCTCGACCTACGGGGGCGGGCGCACCGCGTCCAGCAGGTCGGAAAGCGTGAGCGCGTTGGCGATGGCGTAGCCCTCGGCGTCGTTGTTGAAGTAGACGTACACCTCGTCCGTCTCCCGGGCCAGGTCGCGCAGGCGGGCGGCCCACCCTTCCAGCATCTCGTCGGTGTAGTTGCTGGCGTAGAGGGCTTCGGAGCCGTGGAAGCGGACGTAGGCGAAGGACGCCGTGGCCAGGAGGGGGCACTCGAGGCCCACCATGTCGAAGGAGCAGAAGGCGACCCTGTGGCGACGCAGCAGGTCTGCCGTCTCATCGACGAACCACGACTTGTGACGGAACTCGATGGTGTGAAGGAGATCGCCGGGCAGCAGGGGCAGGAAGGCCTCCAGGCGGGCCACGTTCTCCGGCGTGCGGTGGAAGCCGGGCGGAAGCTGGTAGAGCAGCGGGCCGAGGCGATCATCGAGGAGGCGAGCGCCGGAGAGGACACGATCCAGAGGCTCCTCGGGGTCACTCAGGCGTCGGATGTGGGTAAGGAAGCGGCTGGCCTTGACGGCGAAGCGAAACCCCTGCGGGGCCCTCTTGCGCCACAGCTCCCAGGTGCTCGTCTTGGGCTGGCGGTAGAAGCTGGCGTTCAGCTCCACCGTGGGGAAGCGCCCAGAGTAGTAGGAGAGCCATTCTCGAGGCGACAGGCCCTCCGGATAGAAGCTGCTCCGCCAGTGGGAATAGTGCCAGCCTGAGGTGCCGATCCAGAAGCGGGCCATGGCCGCACCGATTATATCAAGCCCGCCTGCCGGCAGGCAGGTGCTATACTCCAACCGGGGGAAGAAGATGCCGACCCTCATCGAGCACCTGAGCCGCTCCAAGACGGCCCTCCTGGCCGAGCTGGCCCATGACGTGAGCAGCCGGCGGGTGCTGGATGCCATCGCAAGGGTGCCGCGAGAGCGGTTCGTGCCCGAGGAGCTGCGCCTGCACGCCTACGAGAACCGGCCTCTGCCCATCGGCTACGGCCAGACGATATCGCAGCCGCTGATCGTGGCGCTGATGACCCAGGCGCTGGAGCTCGTGGGCGACGAAAGGGTGCTGGAGGTGGGCACGGGTTCAGGCTATCAGGCGGCGCTGCTCTCGCACCTGGCCGGGGAGGTGTTCAGCGTCGAGCGGGTCGCCCAGTTGGCGCAGAGGGCCCAGCGGATCCTGGGAGAGCTACAGTTCGCCAACGTGCGAGTGCGGGCAGCCAGCGAAACGCTGGGCTGGCCGGAGGAGGCCCCTTACGACGCCATCATCGTGACGGCGGGCGCCCCCAGGGTGCCCCAGGAACTGCTGGAGCAGTTGGCTGCGGGCGGGCGCATGGTGGTCCCCGTAGGCAGCCGCGACCTCCAGGAGCTAGTGAGGGTGATCGGCCGTCCAGAGGGGCCTGTGATGACCAATCTGGGGCCCTGCCGGTTCGTGCCACTCATGGGCGCCGGGGCCTGGTCGGAAGAGATCCCGTACTGAAAGCTTCCGGCGCGTCAGCAGCGCCGCTTACCGACATAAGCTGGACGCCGGCGTTATTTGCTCGCCAAACGGGAGCAAAGCTCCTCCGGAAACCGTTAACTGGAAAGGTGATGACGCGTTCTCCTCATTGACTGCACTGTCCGGCGAATTTTTTCGAAATTGTCCGGCGTGGAGCGTTGAAGCCGCTGGACAAGGAAGGGAGGTGACAATAGAATCATGGCAGTCAGTTCCCCTGGCAGGCTTCGTAGTTTGGGGGCCTCATCCATGCGCAAAAGTCTCGATGAGTTCTTAGTGTTCCTTGCCGTGGAGAAGGGAGCCTCCGCCAACACGATAGCCGCCTACAAGAATGACCTCCAGCAGCTCGCCGACTACATTGGGTCTCGCGCGGCCGACAACGGTTGGCGTTCCCTCAGCCGATCCGACATCCAGGACTTCATCCTGTTCATGAAGGACGTTTGCCGTTACAGCGAGTCGACGCGGGCCCGCAAGGTAGCCGCTATGCGCTCCTTCTTCGCCTTCATGGCCGCTGAGGGAGCAGTTACCGCCAACCCCACCGAGGGCCTGAGCTCCCCCCGCGTGGGCAAGACCCTGCCCAAAGCCATCCCTCCCAATGAGGTCGACGAGCTCCTGGAGCAACCGGCGCGCCGCTCCACTCCCGAGGCCAAACGTGATCGAGCGATGCTGGAACTCCTCTACGCCACCGGCATGCGGGTAACGGAGCTAGTCTCCCTCGACCTGGACAACCTGCACTTGGACCCGCGCGCTCCCTACGTCCGGTGCGTGGGCAAGGGAGCGAAGGAGCGCTCCATCCCGACCCACGATCACGCCCTAGAGGCCCTGGTCAGCTATCTCGAGGAGGGACGGCCACTCCTGGTGCGCGACCGCAACGAGCGGGCGCTGTTCGTCAACCGGCGGGGCGAAAGGCTCACCCGGCAGGGCTTCTGGCTGATCCTCAAGGGGTATGCCAAATCGGCCAACCTGAGCAAGGAGATAACTCCCCACACCCTGCGCCACTCCTTCGCCACCCACATGCTGCGCGGCGGCATGCCCTTGCGGAACGTCCAGGAGATGCTGGGCCACGCCAACATCTCGACCACCCAGGTCTACACCCACCTCACCAGCGACCACGTGCGGGAGGTCTACGAGCGGGCGCATCCCCGCGCGCAGTAGCAGCAGCGCCGAGACGGTGTGGTGATGGGGAGGGCGGCCTACGGAATACGTATCGCCGCCCTCCTTCTGCTTCTGGCGATTGCGCTCGCCTGCGACCGCCAGGGCCCAGGCCCGGCGTCGTCCCCCGAAACCACCGCCACGCCCAGCCCCACATCCAGCCCGACGGCCCCGCCCACGCCGACCCCCTCTCCCACACCAGCGCCAGCGACGAACCAACCGCCTGACCGCGACCTCATCGACCTAGCGCGGCGCTTCCGCGGACTGCCAGCGGACACACCACGGGTCGCCCGCCAGTCGCCGCGTGGCTACCGGGTCGGCGACAGTGAGCAGTTCACGATTCTTGATATCGGCGCACCGTCCATGCGAACGGTCACAGCCAGTCTGCGGCTGGTCACAGAGCACGCCTACGTCTTCATCGAGGACGGCGTCGCGGTGGACGATTCGACCCTCCAGACGATCGGGGCTGACTTCGAGACGCTGGTCTACCCGGGCGTCAGCGTCGCCTTCGGCAGGGAGTGGTCGCCCGGCGTGGACGCCGACGCCCGCATCAGCATCGTCCACGCGGCTCTCGGCGGAGTTGGCGGCTACTTCAGCGCCTCCGACGAGTACCCGCATCAGGTGGTGCCCCGCGGCAACGAGCGAGAGGCCGTGTACGTGGACGCCTCCTACTTGGACTCACCGGGCGCCGCCTACAACGCCCTCCTGGCCCACGAACTTCAGCACTTAATCCACTGGAACGCCGACGGCGGCGAGGAGGCCTGGGTGAACGAGGGCCTCTCGCAGGTGGCGGCGGAGCTGGTGGGCGGCGGCACCGCCGCCGTACGCGACTTCCTCGCCATGCCGGACACGCAACTCACGACATGGCCGCTGGACGGCGGCGGCCTCCATTACGGCGAATCGCAGCTCTTCTTCCGATACCTCCTGGACCGGTTCGGCGGCCGGGAGAACGCCGCAGCACTGCTGGCCGCCCCCGAAGACGGCATAGCCGGAGTGAACGCCTACCTGCTGCAATTCGGGAGATCCTTCCAGGAGGTGTTCGCCGACTGGACGGTGGCGAACTACCTGGACGAGGCCAGCGGCCCCTACGCCCACGAGGGAGCCGACCTTAGAGTCGCCGCCGCCACCAGCATATCGGGCGCGGGCGACGGCGACGGCAGCGTCCACCAGTTCGCGGCCGACTACCTGGAGGTCGATCCTCCCGCAGGCGGCGCCGCCTTCACCTTCGACGGCTCAGATAAGGTGGGCATCGGCATTCCATCGCAGGACGGCCCCTTCTGGTGGTCCAACGCCGGCGACGCTATCGACAGCCGCCTGACGCGGGAGTTCGACCTGACGGGCCTCTCTTCAGCCACCCTGCGGTTCCGCACCTGGTTCGACATCGAGCGTGGGTGGGACTACGCCTACGCGGCCGCCTCCGATGACGGAGGCCAGACGTGGGAGGCCCTGCTCGGCGCCCACACCAGCGACTACGACCCAGTGAAGCACGCCTACGGGCCGGGCTACACGGGCGACAGCGGGGGCGAATGGATCCAAGAGGAAGTGGACCTCGCGGCCTACGCCGGCGGCCGGGCGCTGCTGCGGTTCGAGTACGTCACCGATGACGCCGCCCACGGCCGGGGTTTCGCCGTGGACGACATCGAGATACCGGAACTGGGGATCGCCGACGGCGCGGACGCAGACGGCGGCTGGCAAGCCGAAGGGTTCCGCCGCATCGAGGGGCCGCAGGCCCAGCGATTCCAGGTGCACGTAGTCGAGCGGGGCGACGCCAGTCCGCCTAAGGCGGATCGGCTGGCGCTGGGGCCCGGCAACCGCCTGGAGGTGACTCTCGACGGCCCGGCCACGATCGTCGTGGCCGCTGTCACCGAGGGGACAACGGAGGCCGCCACCTACCGCTGGTCGCTGCGCCTGCCTGCCGGCGGGTAGGGGCGCCCTGAGGCCGCGTTGCCGCCAAAGAACGCCGCAGGTATGATGAGCCTGCCATGATCATATCCGTGATCGGCGGAGAGGACGCGTCGGCGGATGCCCTCCACATGGCGGAGGAGACCGGTCGGGAGCTGGGCGAGCGAGGGATCACCCTGTGCTGCGGCGGCCGCGGCGGGATCATGGAGGCGGCCTGCCGGGGCGCCCGTTCCGGCGGCGGACACACCATCGGCATCCTCCCCGGCCACGACGCCTCCGAGAGCCCGCCCAACCCCTGGGTGGAGTTCCCCGTGTTCACCGGCATCGGCTACGCCCGCAACTCGGCGGTGGTCCTCAGCGGCGACGCTGTCATCGCCATAGACGGCGCCTACGGCACTCTGAGCGAGATCGCCTTCGCCTTCATCCACGGCGTGCCCCTGGTGGGGCTGGACACCTGGGACTTCGCCTATCGCGGCCACGACCACGAGAAAATAGTCCGCGCCGCCAGCCCTCAGGAGGCGGTGGAGAAGGCGGTGGAGATGGCGAGGCGGCACCGTAGCGATGGCGGGCCCGCCAAGTGAGCGAGCCGCGCGGAGGCCCGAGACCATGAGCAGCGATATCCGCTCCGTTCGCGCTCGCGAGATCCTGGACTCCCGCGGCAACCCCACGCTGGAGGCGGAGGTGGTGCTGGGCGACGGCTCGGTGGGGCGCGCCGCCGTGCCCTCCGGCGCCTCCACCGGCATCTACGAGGCGCTGGAGCTTCGCGACGGCGACCGCGGCCGCTACGGGGGCAAGGGAGTGCTCAAGGCCATCGCTAACGTGAACGAGATCATCGCGCCGGCGGTGACGGGGATGCCGGCCGAGGAGCAGGAGCGGCTGGACAGGGCGCTCATCACGTTGGACGGCACCCCGAACAAGTCGCGGCTGGGGGCCAACGCCATGCTGAGCGTTTCGCTGGCGGTCGCCCACGCCGCCGCCAGCCACGCCTCTCTTCCACTATTTACATACCTCTCCCAGGGAGACGCCGACCTCATGCCGCTGCCGCTCTTCAACATCCTCAACGGCGGCAGGCACGCCGCAGGCTCCGTGGACTTCCAGGAGTTCATGGTTGCCCCGGTTGGGGCCTCATCCTTCGCCGAGGCGCTGCGGATGGGCTCGGAGACATGCCACGCCCTGGGCCGGATCCTGCAGGAGGACGGGCTGCCAACCACCGTCGGCGACGAGGGTGGGTTCGCGCCGCCCCTGGCCCGCAACGACGACGCCGCCACCCTCACCCTGCGCGCCATCGAGGCGGCCGGCTACCGCCCCGGCGAGGAGATCGCCCTGGCCCTAGACCCGGCCACCTCCGAGCTGGAGGCCGACGGACGCTACGTCCTGGCCCAGGAGGGTCGCACCCTGGCCCCCGAGGAGTTGGTCGACCTGTGGCAGGGCTGGGTGGACCGCTACCCCATCGTCTCCATCGAGGACGGAATGGCCCAGGACGACTGGGACGGCTGGCGGCTTCTCACACAAAGGCTGGGCCAGCGGACACAACTGGTGGGGGACGACCTGTTCGTGACCAACGTGGAGCGCATCCGCCGCGGCGTGACGGAGGGCTCGGCCAACGCCGTGCTCATCAAGGTGAACCAGATCGGCACGCTGACGGAGACGCTGGAGGCGATGGCGGAGGCGCGCAAGGCGGGATGGGCCTGCGTTATGTCGCATCGCAGCGGCGAGACGGAGGACACGACGATAGCCGATCTGGCGGTGGCCACCGGCTGCGGCCAGATCAAGTCCGGCGCCCCCACCCGTGGTGAGCGCACGGCGAAGTACAACCGCCTCCTACGCATCGAGGAGGAGCTGGGAGCGAAGGCGCGCTACGCCGGGCGGAGTATACTGACGCAGGGGCAGAGCGGCAGATAGCAGCGCGCTGCTAACGAACAGCCGGATATATTGGAGAAACGGGTGCGCCAGAAGGAGGTCCCCAAATGCCCATCGAGATCAAGAGCGCAGGCATCCTCGGCGGCGGCGTCATGGGCTCCGGCATCGGCCAGGCCCTCGCCCTCGGCGGGGTCAAGGTAGCCATCCGCGACCTGAACGACGAGCTCCTGGAGAAGACCCGCTCCACCATCGTCGACGGGCGCTTCGGCCTGAAGCGAGGCGTGGAGCGGGGCAAGGCCACCCAGGAGCAGATGGACGCCGCCCTCGCCAACCTGTCGTTCACCACCAAGCTGGAAGACCTCAAGGACGTCGACCTGATCATCGAGGCGGTGCCGGAGGACATGGACCTGAAGAAGAAGGTGTGGGCCGAGCTGGACGGCCTCGTGCAGGGGCAGGCGGTGTTCGCCACCAACACCTCCGGCCTCGTGGTCGGCGAGCTGAGCCAGGCGGTGTCGGGGTCGCGGCTGCCGCTGTTCATCGGCATGCACTGGTTCAGCCCAGCGTCCGTCATGAAGCTGGTGGAGATCGTCCACGCCCCCGATACGGCCGACGAGACGATCCAGGCCCTGGAGTCGCTGTGCGAGCGCATCGGCAAGGTGAGCGTGCGGGTGAAGGACGCCCCCGGTAAGTACGGGTTCATCGCCAATCGCATCTTCTATGCGGCGATACGGGAGGCGCAGGCAATCCTGGAAGAGGGCGTCGCCTCCGAAGAGGACATCAACAAGGCGATGATGTACGGCTACAACTGGCCCATCGGCCCCCTGGCGATGAGAGCGCAGGCGCGCAAGGGCTGGCAGTGAGGCCCACCGACCCCGCGTACCGCCAGAACCTAGAGGCAAGGCCAAGCAGCCGCATTTCTGTCATTCTGAGCGACCGCAGGGAGCGACGAATCTGGCGATTGTCGTCGCCACACGCTAGATTACCTTCGGCTCCGCTCAGGGCAGGCTTCGTCGCTTTGCTCCTCAGAATGACAGGCCGTGGTTCCGGGCTCACGGTTCTGGGTTCCACGTAGATCACTCCCGTCATGGCGGAGAAGCTAACGCCAAGGATCGCACGCTTCGCCTTCCCACAGCGCTACGACCTGCCCCGCCGACCGGCGGCCGCCCCGCCGCTGGTGCAGGACGCCCACCGCCAGACCCGCTTCCTCCTCTCCTCCGACCTGTCGCTGTTCGAGCGGGCGATGAACCTCCAGTTGGCGATCGCCGCCGCATCGGCCAAGCGACGGACGCCGGAGACGGCGGCCCTCCTGGGGCTCTGGTCGCGCACGTTCTCGTACCTCTCCGACGCCTGCGCGCTGCTGAGTGCGGCCTCTTACCCCTCGTGTCCGCCGCTGCTGCGGGCCGCCTGCGACTGCATCGCCGCCCAGCGTTCCCTGCTGGCCGACGGGTTCGGCGAGTACCAGGAGTGGCTGGCCGAGGCGCTGGGGAAGGACCCTGAGCACGCGGCCTCCTACATCGACCTGGGGCGATACCGAGGAGGCTCAGCCCTGGCCCAGGACGAGCGCCTGGGGAGCGCGTACCGCCTCCTCACCGACCTGACGATGCCCCACTTCGGCAGCACCGTCCTCCAGACGGGGCCGGAGTCCGGCGGACGGAAGCTGGCCCTGGCCTTCGCCGATAGCGCATTCCACCTGGGCTGGGCAGAGCTCGTCGTCGGCTGGCTGCTGGCGCTGGCCGACGCCCAGACGGAGACAGCGCTGGGGGCGGAGGAGCTTGAGGGGAGCGACGCGCTGCGGGAGGACGCGGCCCGCCTGCGAAGGGAGGTCGAGGAGGCGCTGGCCAATCCGCGGCGCTGCCGGGCGGAGGAGCTGGCGGACGGCCGCCGCCTGATCCACAACTTCCGTCGGGCCGTCAGCTCTGCCCCCAAGAGGGTGCTGCTGTGAGCCCCTCCCCAGCGTTGAAGCCGGAGAGCAGAACTGCTAACCTCCTGGTGGCTTCCACTGACAAGACCGCCGCGACCAGGGATCTCATGTGACCAGCGTCGACGTTGTCGTCCCCGTCTACAACGAGGAGCAGGTCCTCCCGCGGACGATCCCCAAGCTCCGCGACTTTCTCTTGGAGCCTGCCTTTCGCTACTCCTGGCGCATTGTCATAGCCGACAACGCGTCCGTGGACGGCACGTCGGAGGTGGGCCGGCGTCTGGCCGACGAGCATGGCGACGACGTAGAGTACGTGCGCATCGAGGCCAAGGGGCGGGGCCGCGCCCTCAAGCAGACCTGGCTGGAGAGCCCCATGGAGATCGTCAGCTACATGGACGTGGAC
>DAOUMF010000019.1:0-10881 GCA_034411955.1 Dehalococcoidia bacterium | reverse complement strand
CCCCCCCGGGCCCGCCTGCAAGGCTAGATGTCGAACAGAACCTGTGCCCGGTAGCCGCCGTCCTCCGGCCTGACCTCCAGCATGTGTCGCGTCACCGCCTTCACCCCGAAGTGCAGCCGGTGGCGGTCTCGGTCTATCCGCTCCCCCCAGGCCCGCGCCCGCAGTTGCCTGCCGCTCATCTCCTCTACCACGAATCGAGAGAACAGCATCTCTTCCGCGTCTAGGTGGTACAGAAGCTCCGTCAGCCAGCGCACGAGCAGCCCCTCGCGGTCGCGCCCCTCCACATCGATGCGCCGCTCCTCCAGCGGGCGTACGCCGTCCAGGTCCGCCATGAGGGCGAACATGCCGGCCGCGGCATTGGCGAACGTCTCTTCCAGACTGGACCCATGCGCCACAATGCCCACGTCGGCGGTGTGCTCCAGGATCTCGAAAGGAGGCCGCGCCATGGGGGACTTTCCCGCCACTATTATAGCCCCAATGTCGGCCGGCCTATGCAACGAATGCGGTACGAGTCTCGTCTCTACGTAGTGAACAGCAAATTGCCGTGTTGTTCGACTGAGAAAACGCCATAACGCTTTACCACTTCCGTTAACCTTTCCCCAGCCGCAGCGTTTTACTCAGCAAATCAACAGGACAACTAGAGGGGCGACCTCCTTCTGGTCTCGCTCTCAGAGAGCGAGATAGCGCGAGAGGCAGTCAGGGGCGGGCTGCCTCTCGCAGCTTTTTGTGTGCTAGGCGCACTTCTCCTGGAGCAGCTCGCGCAGCTCCCGCACCGTCTCCTGCCGCCAGGAGGCCCACACGGCGCCCCGCTGGAACTCGTTGTACAGGGCCATCGCCTCTTCCCTCTCCTTGCCCTGGAACAGCGCCGTCACCTGCCCCATCTCCGCGTTGGCCATGGCCGGCCGCTCTATCCAGTGGCCGATGTAGCGATGGTCCCCGGTGTAGAACACGAAGGTCGGGATCGATTGATGCTGCCCCTGGTTGAGGAACTCGCTCATGATGTCCAGGTTCTCGTCGCGGGGGAAGATGCGCAGCTCTAGCCCCGCCGCCTCGGCGATGCGGGCCATCACCGGCAGGCCGCGGAACACGTCCGGGCACCAGTCCTCGGCCAGCGCCAGCACCTTGGCCGGGCCGTCCGCCTTGGCGATCAGGGAGCGGAACGCCTCCACATCGCCATCGCTGAGGACGGTCTCGTCGTAGTTGTACGCGAACTTGTCGCGGTTGCGCTGGATGTGCTCCAGATACTGCTGCCAGGTCATGCCGCTGGCGAACCGCTCCGCTGTGACGACGCTGTCTCGCTGCTGGGTCATGATCGGTCTCCTCCTAGGACGACGGGCGGCCTCAGCTTATCACGGGCTCCCCGGCCCGACAAATGGAGGGTCGCCTGCGCGGGCCGGGTCGGCCGCCTCATCGCTGGTCGGGCGCCTTCTTGACCCTCTGCCACAGGGCCAGCTTCTCCGCTGTGCTCATCTGTGCCAGGTCACGGCCCTCCTCCCGGAGCACCGCTTCCAGGCGCTCGAAGATCTTTTGGAAGCCTCGGCAGGTGGAGCGCAACGCGTCCTCGGCGTCCACCTCGAGCCACCGCGCCAGCCCGGCCAGGGCGAACAGCGTGTCCCCAACCTCCTCTCGACGCTTCTCCGGCGCGTGGGCCTGCCGCAGCTCCCCCAGCTCCTCGTCCAGCGCTTCCCAGGCCTGCTCTACCCTCTCCCAGGCGAAGCCGGCACGGGAGGCCCGATGTTGCATGGCCTGGGCGCGCGCCAGGGCGGGGAGCGTCCCCGGTATTCCCGTCAGGGCTGACTGCCCGCCTCGCTCCTCGCGCTTCAGCTGGTCCCACTGTTCGACCACGGCCTCCGGCGTCTCCGCGGTGGCCTCGCCGAAGACGTGGGGGTGCCGGCGCACCAGCTTTTCGGTGGTGCTGCGGATGACGTCTTCGAGCCCGAACTCGCCTGCCTCTTCGGCGATCTGGACGTGCAGCAGGACCTCCAGCAGCAAGTCGCCTAACTCCTCGCACAGGCGCGATGCGTCCCCCTCGTCGAGCGCCTCCAGCGTCTCGCTGGCCTCCTCCAGCAGGAACGGCCGCAGCGATTCGTGCGTCTGGACGCGGTCCCAGGGACAGCCGTCCGGTGCCCGCAGAGCCGCGACCACCTTGCGCAGACCGTTGAACGTGCGCATCTCTCGTTTCGTCACTCTCATGTCGGCGCCCCTTCCAAAACTCGTCAAAGTATGATAACCCGTCGTCCAACGCGTTGACAAATCCATCTGCTCGTACCTACGATGGAAACAGCAGTTCGGTCGGCAAGCAGTAGAAGGGAGGCCGAGCTGGGCCTGTTTCGCTCAATAGCCTTCGCCCTGCTGGTTGTGGCCATACCGGTCACCCTGGTGGCGACCAACATCCGCTTCGCCGCTTCCGAGGTCCGGGTCTACGACTACTCAGTGCGCGAGTACAACGCCGCCGCCGCTGCCCGCATCCCCGAAAGCGAGCTTATCCGCGCCAACCGCGAGCTGGTGTCCTACTTCACGGCCGACGACCCGGGGCCCCTGCATGTCGTCGTCACCAACACCAACAGCGACGAGGAGGCGCTGTTCAACGCCCGCGAGACCGCTCACCTGGCCGACGTCCGCGACCTCTTCCAGGCGCTGTTCACCGTCCAGGTGCTGGCGGTGGCCCTCGTGCTGAGCCTGGCAGTGGCCCTGATCGTTACCTCGCCCCTGCGGACGCTGGCGCGGGCCCTCCTCTACGGCTCTCTCCTCACGCTGGCCCTCGTAGCTGCCAGCGCGGCCCTCATCTACCTGGGCTTCGACTCCGCCTGGCGGCAGCTCCACTTCCTCGCCTTCACCAATGACCTCTGGGAGCTGGACCCCGCCCGCGACCACCTGATCCAGATGTTCCCCCGCGACTTCTGGTTTGACATCACGCTTCTCATCGGCGCCTTCACCCTTCTGGAGGCGCTCCTGATCGGCGGCGCCGCTGCGGCCTACCTGTACTTTGCGCGGCCCGACGAGGAGGACGAGAAGCGCGGGCCGGTCGTGGCGGAGCGGCGTCCCCTGGAGCCGCGCCCCCGCATCCCGCCGCCGCGGCCCCGTCACCTCACCCACTAGAAGTCGCTTCGAAAGCGCTTCGGTGGCGAGGGCGAAGCCTCGTAGCTGCAGTCCTTCAGGGCAGCCCCGCACCACGGAGTGAAGCCCTGCAACTACGACGGTAGCGTCAGTTAATGTTGCAGGTGGCGCAGGTGTCAGCCGCGCAGCCGGCGCAGGGGTTGCTTCCGGCGAGAGCTTCGCTGGCGCCGCTGTCCCCCTGGCTGAACGCCGCAAATGTGGACAGCACTCGGGTTGCGCCCTCGTGGCCCTCGGGACATGCGGCCGGATCGTCCATGCGGCTCACCGGCCGCAGCAGCTCGAACCGCTGCTGACAGCGCTTGCAGTAGTACTCGTACAGAGGCATCTCTAGTTATGATGCTAGTCCAGGCGCCGCGCGCCGTCAATCGCCACGCCCCAGGGGGATGGACGTAAGCGTTGCGCCTGCTACAATCGTATCTCCCGACCCGTGCGTTGCAGCCAAGGAGAGAGCCCGGCCCAAGTGTCCGGATACACCATCCGCGAAGCCCGCCCTGAGGACTTCGATAACATCATCGGCCTGTGGGAGTCCATCGACCGACACACCGCCCTGCCCGATCGGCGCGAGTACCTGGAGACGTTCCATGCCTTCTCCCCTGACCTGCTCCTGGTGGCGGAGGCGGAAGGACGGATCGTAGGGACGGTCATCGGAGGCTGGGACCGCTGGCGCGCCAACATAGCCCGCCTCGCCACCGGCCCGCAGGCCCGCCGCAAGGGGATCGCCATGGCCCTGGTGCGGGAGATCGAGCGTCGCCTCCGTGCGAAGGGAGCCCGCCGAGTCTACGCCCTGGTGGACAGGCGCAGCCCGCCGGCAATCCCCTTTTGGGAGGCCGCCGGCTACCGCTTCAATGACAACATACTCCAGTACTCCCGCAACTTCGAGGAGAGGGAGTGACACATGGACGCCGAAGCCGTCGCGGTGATGCTGCGTGAGGATCGCGCCGAGTGGGAGGCGCTCCTCGCCGTGCTCGAAGCGCACCGGGACGATAACCTCCATGACCCAACCTCTCCGTCGTGGACGAGCCGCGATGTCTACGCTCACCTCGCGCGTTGGATAGAGCACTCCACCGCGGCGTTGGAAGCCCGGCTCGCTGGCCGCGCCATCCCCCCGCTCGAGGGGACGGACGACGAGATCAACGCTCGTTGGCAGCAAGAAGACAGCGGGCTAAGCCTTGGCCAGGCGCGGCAGCGCGCCCAGACGGCGTTCGAGCGGCGGCTGCGGGCAATTGAGGCCGTACCGGCCGATCGCTGGGATAAGGGGCTGGAGACGATCGCGCGCGCCGACGGCGCGGAACACTACAGGGGGCACAGGAGCTACGTCGTCGTCTAGGTGCGCCCCCGGCGGGTGAGCCCGCCTCTATTCCAGGTAGTCCTTCAGCTTCTTGCTCCGCGACGGGTGCCGCAGCTTGCGCAACGCCTTCGCCTCTATCTGGCGGATGCGCTCCCGCGTCACGTTGAACTCCCGCCCCACCTCCTCCAGCGTCCGGCTGCGCCCGTCGTCCAGCCCGAAGCGGAGCACCAGCACTTTCTTCTCCCGCGGCGTCAGGGAGCTCAGCACGTCCTGCACCTGCTCCTTCAGTAGCTGGTGCGAGGCCGCCTCGGCAGGCGCCATCGTCCCCTGGTCCTCGATGAAGTCTCCCAGATGGGAGTCCTCCTCCTCACCGATGGGCGTCTCCAGCGACACCGGCTCCTGCGACACCTTGATGATCTCCCGCACCTTGTCCGGCCCTACCTCCATCCCTCTACCGATCTCATCGCTGGTCGGCTCCCGCCCGTACTCCTGCACCAGGCGCCGGCTGATGCGCACCAGCTTGTTGATCGTCTCCACCATGTGCACGGGGATGCGGATAGTGCGCGCCTGGTCGTCGATGGCGCGGGTGATGGCCTGCCGGATCCACCAGGTGGCGTAGGTGCTGAACTTGTAGCCCTTCCGGTAGTCGAACTTCTCGACTGCCCGGATGAGGCCGATGTTCCCTTCCTGGATCAGATCCAGCAGGGACATGCCGCGGCCGATGTACTTCTTGGCCACGCTGACCACCAGCCGCAGGTTGGCCTCCGTCAGACGCTTCTCGGCGCGGAACTCCTCCTCCTTCATCCATCCGAAGTAGGACTTAATCCTCTCCTCCTGGAGGATGAGTTTGTCGGCCAGCCCGTCCGTCGGCCGCATGAGGTTCTTCTCCCCGCCGGCCGCCTCGGCCACCAGCGACACCAGCTCCGGCGTCAGGATGTGGGTAATGATGGAGATCTCCATCAGTTGCTGCCCCGCAGCCTCGTGGTCGCCCTTGAGTCGGGCGGCCAGCTTCTCGACCATCTCCTCGTCGATCTCGCCGTCAACCACTCGCCGGAACTGCTCATCCATGATGAGTTCAGCCAGAGAGAGCTTGTGCAGCCTGAGTTCCCGCACGACGAATCTCAACGACTTCGAGAGTTCGTGCAGGTGGGCAAGCAGCGCCGTCAACACGTCCACGCTCCGGGCCCTCCGCCCCATCTCCTCCAGGAAAGCGTTCTCGATTCGCTGTATGTAGTCGCTCTCCTCCATAGAGCGGGCCAGCCGCTTCTCGTCTGCCGCTGTGAGGAGGTGAACCTTCCCGATCTCGCGCAGGTACATCCGGACCGGATCATCGATCCCCTCTTCCATCTCCAGCCCGGCGACTTCCCGCTCCGCCTCCTCCTCCAGCTTCTCGGCGTGCGGCTCTCCCCACTCCTCCAGCTCTATCGCTGTCCGGGTTCTGATGCGCGGCGCTGCCACCGGCTCCTCCGTCCCCTCCTCTGTCGCCGCGGGCGCGCTGCCCAGCTCCTCCACGGTCTCCTCTTCCGCCTCGCCCTCGTCCCCGAGGTCCTCCAGCAGATCATCGGCGAGCCGGTCCCGCTTGCGCTCGCGCTCCAGAAGGTTTCGCTTCTCTGGGAATTCTCTAGCCATCAATTGCCGTTTCGGCGGTCTCGCCGCCGTGTTCCTTCCTTTCCTTTCCGTGTATCCTCAGGCCGATCTCTTGGCCTGTCCGGAGGACGCTCACTCCTTCCTTTAGCGCCTCGTCATCCGGTTCGGTGTCGCCAACAGCCGCTTCCACCAGCGCCGAGGAGCCCAGCTCTTCCTCCGTCGCCGCCAGAAGTGCCGCATTTGCTCGACCCTGCGCTCGATGCTGCCGCTCCTCAAGACCTAGCCGGCAGTCCGCCAGCGCGGCCTCCGCCTCTTTGGCCGTGAAGGCCGGCAGCCTCCAGTTTACTAGACGCTCTAGGTGCCCCCTCAGTTCCTCCAGAAGCGACTCCTTTACCGTATCTAACTCCGGAGCCCGCTTCCAGGCCGCCAGCACCTCGCGGTTGGCGCTCTCCCAGAACAGCTCCATCGGCACCTGCAGCCCCGCCTCCCGCAGGTACGGAAAGCGCAGCAGCAGCGCCAGCAGGAACCCCTCCGGCCGTGTCTCACCACGCGTATCTCCTAACGATGCAGTCGCCGCTTCAGGTTCGCCCGCCCGTCCGGAGCGGCGCCGACGGCTGACCATCCGCGACAACTCCTCCTCTTTCACCAGCGACAGCCGCGACAGCCGCTGCAGGTAGTGGGCTCGCACTACGGGGTCGCTCACCGGCTCCAGCAGCGGCAGCAGCTCTTGCACCGCCTCCGACCTCCCGCGCACCGCCGACAGGTCGTGTCGGGACGCCACCGCCTCGAACCGGTAGTCCAGGACCGGCCGCGCCGAGCCGATAAGCTCTCGCCAGGCCTCGGGGTCGCTGCGGATCACCTCGTCAGGGTCGCGACCCGCGGGCAGGATCGCCACCCGTAGGTCCACCGCCGCCGCGTCCTGATAGCGGACCAGGCCCCGCCACGTAACCACCGCCACCGTCTCCCGGTTTTCGTCCTCTCTCAGCGCCTCTTCCACCACCTCGTGCCCTCGCAGGGCCGCCTCACTGCCGGCGGCGTCGGCGTCCAGCGCCAGGATGATGTTGCGCCCCTGCCGCTTCAGCAGGCGCACCTGCCGCTCCGTCAGCGATGTCCCCATTGTCGCCACTACGTTATCGAACCCCCGCTGGTGGGCGGCGATAACGTCCATGTATCCCTCTACGATTACGGCGCAGCCTTCCCGGCGGATGCCCTCCTGGGCGCGATCCAGGGCGTACAGCATACCACCCTTGTCAAACACCGCCGTCTGCGCCGTGTTCAGGTACTTCGGCGTTTCGCCAGAGGCGAATCCGCCTCCGGCGGAACTGTCGTCGAGGGCGCGCGCTCCGAACCCGACGAAGCGGCCTCGCTTGTCCCGTATCGGGAACATCAACCGCCCCCGGAAGCGGTCGTGCGGGCCCCGCTCCCCTTCCACCAGGAGTCCTGCCGCCAGCAGCTCGTCGTCCGTGTAGCCGCGCTGCCGAAGCTGCTCCCCGCTGGCCTCCCAGGACGCTGGGCTGTACCCCAGAAGAAACGTCTCCGCCGTGGGCCTGTCGATGCCGCGGCTCTCAACGTACTGCCACGCCTGCTTGCCCGCGTCGCTTTCCACCAGCAGCTCGTGGTACCAGCGGGCGGCCGCCTCATTGGCGGCGTGCATCCGCTCCCGCTGGCGCTCCTCTTCCGGCGGGCGGCGTTCCGTCAGCGTCACGCCGGCGCGAGCAGCGAGAACCCTCAGCGCTTCGCCGAACTCGATCCCCTCTCTGCGCATGATGAACGAGAACACGTCGCCGCCGGTGCCGCAGGCGCCGAAACAGTGCCAGCTCTGCCTTTCCGGCGAGACGATGAATGAGGGTGTCTTCTCGCTGTGGAAGGGGCAGAGCGCCTTGAAGCTTCGGCCCGAGCGCTGGAGCTGAACGTACTGGCCGATGATGTCGACTATGTCCAGCCGCGCCTTGATTTCTTCGATTTCGTTCATTGCCCTCGCGTCTGCCCTACCTCTTGGGTGAATAGCAATCGGTCAGTACGCTGGGCCGGCGCGGCGCTCGAGCCCGCCGGTTCGAGAGACGCGTTTTTCGGCATACTGGTTGACGCCAATATTATAAACAATCGATCACCAGAAAAGTTACGCCCATTCGAAAAGATGTTCCGAAATCCCCGCCGTGCCTTCTCTCTACAACCGATGTCCAAGGCGCTCCGCTGCCGCCAGAGCGAAGCCGTCCGTCATGCCGGCCACATAGTCCGCCGCCCGCCGCCACGCCGCGTCGGAGGCGATCACAAAGTCGCTCTCTATCTCCTGCGGGCGCGCCTCGTAGTACCGGAACAGGAAGCGCACCACCTGCTTGGCCCGCTCCGCCTCCTCCCGCCGTCCCTCCCACAGGTACACCCGCTGGAACATGAACTCCCGCAGGATGTTGGCCGCCGCCAGCACCCCCTCGCTCATGCCGATCTCCGGCGGCTCGGCTCGCCCTGAGGCCGGGCCTGAGCTTGTCGAACGGCCTGCCGAAGGCTCGCCGATCGCTGCCCAGGAATGCTCCACGATGTCCGTCACGAGCGTATTGATGCGCTGGGAATGGGCGCTACCCAGCGTCTCCTTCACCTCCCGGGGTAACTCCTCCTCGCTGATCAGCCCCGCCCGTGTCGCGTCGCCGATGTCGTGGTTGAGGTAGGCCACCGCGTCGGCCAGCTTCACGACCTGGCCTTCCAGCGTGGCCGGCGTCCCGTACCCCTCGTCCAGGATGTCCTCCCGCACCTTGGAGCTGTTGACGATGGCGTCGCGCACCTCCCAGGTCAGGTTCAGTTGCTCCAGCTTGTACACAACCCGCAGGCTCTGCTCGGCATGCCGGAACCCCGCCGGCAGTTCGTCGGAGAGCGCCTGCTCGCCAGCGTGGCCGAAGGGCGGGTGCCCGAGGTCGTGGCCGAGGGCCGACGCCTCCGCCAGGTCCTCGTTCAGGTTCAGCGCCCGGGCGATCGTGCGGGCGATCTGCGCTACCTGCAGCGTGTGGGTCAGCCGCGTCACGAAGTGGTCGCCCACCGGCGCGATGAACACCTGTGTCTTGTGCTTCAGCCGTCGGAACGCCTTCGAATGGATGATGCGGTCTCTGTCCCGCTGGAACTCCGTGCGGAGCGGCGATGGCTCCTCCGGCGTCTCCCGGCCGCGGCTCTCGAAGCTCCTCGCCGCGTACGGCGAAAGCAGCCGCTCACGCTCCTCCAGCCGCCGCCGCACCACGCTCAGACCTTGCCCTGGGCCTGTCGAAGGGCTTGTGGAACAGTCCACTGATTGCGCTCGCTCAACCAGGCGGCCTACAGCGCTCGGCTCAGCGACCTGATGCCTGGGCACTTGTAGACGGCTTCGAATTCGGGATGGCGCTTCTCGGCGGTCACCTCAAACCCCGCCTTTTCGTATGCCCGTTGGGCGGGATCGTTCCCGATCAGGACGCCGATGTCCGCGATGCTGGCCCCCAGCTTTCGGCCCTTGTCGAGTATCTCCACCAGGAGTCGGTCCACCAGGCCCCGTCGCCGGTACTCCGGCAGCGTCGCCACGTGTTCCACTACCCAGACCCCCGGTGCGTGCTCCGGCGCGACCTGGATGATTGAGCCAGCACGCTGCCACCCCGCCGCGTGCTCCTCGTCGCTCCTGCCCACCACCGCGTTCGCCTGCGCCATCCCTTCCCTTATCGCTGGCGTCCCGCACTCGGCCTCGAAGTACCCGCACAGCGCCGACACCGGCCGCCCGTCGGCTTCCGCGACGATGAACGTCGAGTAGTGGGCCCAGTGCGCCTGCTCCGTGACGGCCAGCGCCTGAAGGTAGCGCAGGCAGTCCGCCTCCGACCCGCCCACCACGAAGTCCCACAGGCCTCGCTGGAGATGCGAGCGATGTGCGGTCATCATCACCCATGCCAGGAAGTCGGCCTGCTCCCGACGGGCGTCTACGATTCTCACTTCCATTCCCGTTCGCTCCCGCTTCGCTGCGATATCTTATCGGCCGCCCAGTCGTCATGCTAGCCGGGGAGCGGCGCCGGTGTCCAGCGCATCCTATGCGCCTGGTTCCTCTCCTGACGGTGCCAAGGCCGAGGCGCCGGCGGGAGCCTCCTTGGGCTGCGGCCCGCGCAGCGCCGAGGCCAGGATACCCACGAACACCACCGCTATTGCGCCGTACATGGCCAGGTGTATGCCATGGAGGAAGATGGGCGTTACCTCACCCCTTATCGCCGGGTTGCTGACCGCCGCCTGCAGGCTGCCTCCGACCCCTTCCGTCGTTAGCCGCGACGTGACGATGGTACCCCAGAGGGTGATGCCCAGCGAACTGCCGGCCGTCCGCATGGTTGCGATGAAGCCGGAAGCGACGCCGTACTGCTCCCGCGGCACGGAGCCGAAGATGAAGCTGTTGTTGGGGGATTGGAACATCCCGATGCCCAGCCCCAGGAGCATCAGCGCGCCCATGATGGGAGCGTGACCCTGGTTGGCGGTGGTGACCTGCGAAAGAAGGAGAAGACCCGACAGCGTCGTCGCCAGGCCGGCTGTGGCGAGGACGCGCGAGCCGTAGCGGTCGGACAGGCGCCCGCTGATCGGCGCGACCAGCGCCATGGTGAAGGGCACCGTCGTCATCAGAGCACCTGCCGTCCTGGCGCGGAGGGCCAGCGCTATCTGAAGGTAGAAGGGCATCAGGAATGTGCTCGCTTGCTGACCGACGAACGTCGAGAAACTGGCGGTGCAACCAGCGGAGAAGCCCCAGATGCGGAAAAGGCTCAGGCGGATGGTGGGGTAGGCGTTCCTGAGTTCCACGAGCACGAAGTCCAGCAGCAGGACGACGCTCGCGGAGAACAAGCCAAGGAGAGCGGGCGAACTCCAGCCGATGTCCGGACCGCGGTTCAGCGCGAAGAGGAACGTGAACA
>DAOUMF010000018.1:0-2878 GCA_034411955.1 Dehalococcoidia bacterium | reverse complement strand
CCTTCAGCTTCTACTATCCAGAGAACCTGGAGGCGCTGGAGCAGGCGGGCGCGGAACTGGTGCACGTCAACGCTCTGGAGGACTCCCATCTCCCAGCCGTCTCCGGGCTCTATATCGGCGGCGGGTTTCCTGAGCTCTTCGCGGAGCGGCTGCAAGCGAACGGCCAGCTCCGGAAGGAGATCGCGGTCGCCATCGATGAAGGATTGCCCGTGTATGCGGAGTGTGCAGGGCTCCTGTACCTAGCAAGGACACTCCGGTGGGAGGGCAGCGCCTTCGAGATGGTCGGCGCGCTCCCCATCGATGTGAGCTTCACTGCGCGTCCCCAGGGACACGGATACATCGCCGGCCATGTCGTGGGTGAGAATCCGTTTCTTGAGGTCGGACAGCGTCTGCTGGGCCACGAGTTCCACCACGCCAAAGTGGAGAACGCGGACGACCTGACGATGGCCTACTCCCTGGAGCGCGGCAACGGAATCGGGCAGAAGCGAGATGCAATAGTCCACAAGAACGTGCTGGCAGGTTTCACTCACCTGCACGCGCTAAGCGAGCCGACGTGGGCAGAGGGACTGGTGAATCCGACTCGGCCTAGAGGGGCTGAGCGAAAGGCGACCGCTCCCGCAGCCCACGGTCGCGGCGACGCGTTGCAGCCCTAGCTGCGGGAAGGAGGAGCAGTTGAGCAAAGACGACTACAACACACCGCTACTGGACGAACTGGAAAAGGGGCCGTGGCCCAGCTTCGTCACGGAGATGAAGCGGGCGGCGGCCAAGAAGCCGGCCGCCGCGGACGCCCTGAGACAGCTCGAGAAGTCATACAGGGAGAAGATCGTCCACTGGAAGCACGGCGGCATCGTCGGTGTGCGCGGCTACGGCGGAGGCGTCATCGGCCGCTACTCGGACTCGCCGGAGGAGTTCCCTGAGATCAGAGACTTCCACACGCTGCGCGTCAACATGCCCACCGGGTGGTTCTACACCTCGAAGGCGCTGCGGACCATCTGCGACATCTGGGAGGAGCACGGCACAAGCAACCTGACCAACTTCCACGGCTCCACCGGCGACATCATCCTCCTGGGGACCACGACGGACCAGCTTCAGCCCACCTTCAACGACCTGAGCGCGGCCGGGTTTGACCTGGGCGGCTCGGGCTCCGATCTGCGGACGCCCAGCGCCTGCGTTGGGCCGGCCCGCTGCGAGTGGTCCTGCATCGACACGCTGGACATATGCTACGAGATGACGAAGACCTTCCAGAACGAGCTTCACCGGCCCATGTGGCCGTACAAGTTCAAGATCAAGGTCTCGGGGTGCGCCAACGACTGCGTAGCGTCCGTTGCCCGTTCCGACTTCCCGATTATCGGCACGTGGCGCGACTCGATCCGGATCAACCAGGACGAAGTCAGGAGCTACGTGAAAGCCGGCTTCGACATCCAGAAGCTGGTCGTCGCCAAGTGTCCCACAGAAGCCCTGGCCTGGAACGAGCAGAAGCAGGAGCTGGAGCTTGAGGTGGAAGACTGCGTGCGGTGCATGCACTGCATCAACGAGATGCCCAAGGCTCTGCGACCGGGCGTCGACAGAGGCGCTACGATCCTCATCGGCGGCAAGGCACCCATCCTCAAGTCGGCATACCTCTCCTGGGTGCTGATACCCTTCATCGAGCTCAAGCCGCCCTACGACAACATCAAGGATATCCTGGCCAGGTTGTGGGACTGGTGGGACGAGAACGGAAGGAGCAGGGAGCGCATCGGTGAGCTCATTACCCGGGTCGGGATGGCGAACTTCCTGCGGGCCGTGGATCTGCCCCCGGTGCCCCAGATGGTTATGCGTCCGCGCTCAAACCCGTACTTCTTCTGGTACAACGACGAACTTGGAATAGACACCTCCGGTAACGGTGGGAAGGGGGACGCGACATCATGACGCAGGAACGGGCCAAGACCGACATCGGGCCTCCTGACTACAAGACACTGCTGCCCCCCGTCATCAAGGAGAACTACGGCAAGTGGGCCTATCACGATCAGTTGCGCCCCGGTGTCCTCCAGCACGTCTCGGAGACGGGCGCTGAGATCTTCAGCGTGCGGGTGGCATCGCCGCGATTGGTGAGCATCGACTTCATCCGCGACATCTGCGACATCGCCGACCAGTACTGCGGGGGCTATCTCCGCTTCACTAGCCGCAACAACGTCGAGTTTCTGGTGAGCGACAAGGCACAGTTGGAGCCGCTCCAGAAAGAGCTGGAGAAGCAGGGCTGGCTCATCGGCGGGACGGGCTCCGGCCTGAGCAACATCGTCCACACCCAGGGCTGGGTGCACTGCCACAGCGCGGCCACCGACGCCTCAGGGCTGGTCAAGTGCATCATGGATGAGCTGGCACCGTACTTCTCGGAGAAGAGGCTGCCCGGCAAGACGCGCATCGCTCTGGCCTGCTGTCTCAACATGTGCGGCGCCGTCCACTGCTCCGATATCGCTCTCGTCGGCGTGCACCGCCTTCCGCCGAAGATCCAGCACGAACGTGTGTCCAAGATCTGTGAGGTGCCGACGTTGATCTCCTCGTGCCCGACGGCGGCCATCAGGCCGAACCCCAAGGAGAAGAGCGTCACGATCAACGAAGAGCGATGCATGTACTGTGGCAACTGCTTCACGGTCTGCCCGGCGCTGCCTATAGCCGACGCCGAATTCGACGGGGTAGCAGTCTTCGTTGGCGGTAAGGTATCCAATGCGCGTACGCCGCCGATGTTCTCGCGCCTGGCGATCCCCTACATACCGAACAACCCGCCGCGCTGGCCTGAGGTTGTCGCGGCGATCAAGAACATAGTGGAAGTGTACGCCTCGCACGCGCGTGAGGGGGAGCGCGTGAGCGAGTGGATCGAGCGCGTGGGCTGGGAGAGGTT
>DAOUMF010000017.1:0-11213 GCA_034411955.1 Dehalococcoidia bacterium | reverse complement strand
CACCCGGGCCGCGCGTGCCGATGCGCCCCTCCAGCCGCTCCAGGTGCGACCACTGGCCCCGCAGCCGCGGCAGGATGTACTCGTGCTGGGCTAGCTCCACCTGAAGCCTGCCCTCCCACGTCCGCGCGTGCTGGGCGAAGATGTCCAGGATCAGCGCCGTGCGATCCAGCACCTTCACCTCCAACTCCCTCTCCAGGGTCCGCTGCTGGGAGGGCGAAAGCTCGTCGTCGAAGATCACCGTGGTGTAGCCCAGAGCGCTCCTCTGGGATGCGATCTCCCGCACCTTGCCCCGGCCGATGTAGGTGGCCGGGTGGGGCCGCTCCAGCCGCTGCACCGTCCACCCCACCACCTGCGCTCCGGCGGTATCCGCCAGCAGCGCCAACTCCTCCAGCGAGCGCTGCGCATTCCAGCGTCCGTTGCCCCGTTTCACCTCACCCGCCACTAGGAGCGCCCGCTCCGGGGGCTCCGCTGTCTCGTACAGGCTGCGCGCTATCTCGCCTTCACCTCCAGGGCGTGATCCGGTCTCCACCCCTCAGTATAGCGACGGACGGGCGCTTATGCTGCTGGCGCCGGCGGGCGCAGGCCCTGCTGCCGCTTACCCCTCCCCTTCGGGCCGGATCGCCACCATCCTCATCTCTGCTGCCGCCGCCCGCGCCTCCTCCTCCGCCGTCACCCTCAGCCCGACCAGGCGCAGCAACATCGGCGCCAGCAGCCGGTGCCGCCGCCAGTATCCTAGGAGCACTTCCTCCGCCTCATCCGGCGGCAAAGTAGCCGCGCGAGCGCGAAACTTGCGCCCACCCGCCTGCACTTGGAGTTCCGGGTTCGCCTGCAGGTTTCGATACCAATCCGATAGCCCGCCGTAGGCCGATACCACGTAGTACGTATCTGTGGCGGGATCGTGCTTCAGCAGGTCTACCACCGCCCGACGCGGCTGCCCGCTCTTGCGGCCCACCGTCGTCAGCATCACCTGCGCCGGCATCAGGCCACCCAGGCCCACGCGGTACATCAGGATCGGGGCGCGGAAGAACCAGCGCCTCAGGGGGCCCGGCTGCCGCGGATTGTCTCGCCTGCCCATGCGCGTCCCTGCTATCCGCCCAGTCCCTCCAGCCGTCGCACCCCCTCCTCCAGCCGCTCGTCAGGTATCGTCAGGGACAGCCGCACGTACCCCTCGCCGCCGGGTCCCTAGCCCACTCCTGGGGTCACCGCTACTCCAGCCTCCTCCAGCAGCCGCGTCGCGAACTCCACGCTCGTCGTCCCCTCGGGCACCCGCGCCCACACGTAGAGGCTGGCCTTGGGCGGGCTCACCCGCAGCCCCAGTCCCCTCAGCGCCGCCACCAGCCGGTCCCGCCGCCGCTGGTACACCTGGTTGTGCTCCTCGATGCAGTCCTGCGGGCCCTCCAGCGCCGCTATCGCCATCCGCTGGATCGCCTGCGGTATCCCTGAGTCCAGGTTGGACTTCACGCGCGTCAGCGCGTCGATGATCTCCCCGTTCCCCACCGCCATCCCTATCCGCCATCCCGTCATGTTGTACGACTTGGAGAGGGAGTGGAACTCGATCCCCGCCTCGCGGGCGCCCTCCGCCTCGAGGAAGCTCGGCGGCCGGTAGCCCTCGAACGCTACCTCCGAGTACGGGCCGTCGTGCAGCACCGCCAGCCCCTGCTCCCGGGCGAAGGCCGCCGCCCGCTCGAAGAACGTGATGTCGGCCACGGCGCCGGTGGGATTATTCGGATAGTTGAGCCACAGCACCCTGGCCCTGCGCAGCACCTGTCTCGGCACCCCTCCAGGTCTGGCAGGAAGGCGTTCTCTTCTTGCAGCGGCAGGTAGTACGCCTCGCCCCCGGCCAGCAACGTCCCCATGGCGTATACCGGGTAGCCCGGGTCCGGCACCAGCGCCACCTCTCCCGCTTCGATGAAGCAGAGGGCGATGTGCCCGATCCCCTCCTTGGACCCGATCAGCGGCAGCACCTCCCGCTGTGGGTCCAGCGACACCCCGAATCGGCGCTCGTACCAGCGGGCGATCGCCTCGCGCAGCTCCGGCAGGCCCTGCGTCTCTGGGTAGCGGTGGTTGGCCGCGTCGAGCGACGCCTCCCGCAGCGACTCGATGATGCGCTCCGGCGTCGGCAGGTCCGGGTCGCCGATGCCGAAGGAGATCACGTCCACCCCCTGCGACCGCTTCTCCGCGATCTTGCGGCTGATCTCAGCGAACAGGTACGGCGGCAGCTTCTCGATGCGACTCGCGAAGTTCATGCTTCTCTCTCCTCCCGCCAGCGCACTTGCCGCCGGTGGCGGGTCCTCCCTGCTAGCCTTTGCCCTCCCTCTCGGGTTCGGCCACGCGACCCCTTAGCCGCTCGAGCACGGTTTCCTTGACCGCAGGAACGGCGACGAGTACTAGCCTGTCTCCCTCGGCCAGAGTTATGCCGCCGCGAGGAATGACTGCCGCACCATCGCGCACGATCGAGACGATAATGCTCTCGTCAGGGAGATCGATGTCCTTCAGCGCCCTGCCGATGACTGGCGAGTCGCTGGCAACGGAAACTTCCAGGACCTCCGTGCCGTAGGCCTCAATGGCGGCGAGCGGAGACGGCCGCCTGGCGGCTGCCCGCCGCCTGGGCGCCAGCCGCCCGTAGGCGGCGAACACGTCGCTCCGGCGGACCATGCCCAGGAGCAGGGAGTGGTCGCTCCTGCTCACCACCGGAAGCTGGCGGAGCGACTGACCGCTCATACGGCGTACCGCTTCGTCGAGAGTCTGCTCGGGGTGCACGGTAACCAGGCTCTTGGTGGCTATGTCCTCTGCTGTGAGCTCCGAGAGGTCTCTGTCAAGCGTGCGCTCCAGATCGGAGGGAGTGATGATGCCAACCAGTCGCTTGCCGGAGTCGAGCACTGGCAGCGCGCCCTCGCGGGCGGCTCTGCCGGAGAATACCTGGAGGAGCTGCTGCGCCGGCATGTCACTGGGGACGACCTCGAACTTGCGGCTCATCGCCCGGCCTACGGGGATGGAAGCCAACCGCGGCTGCTCCCGCCGGTCAGTGATCTCGATCCCTTTGCGGCGGAGTTTCAGAGTGTAGATCGTGTCCCTCCTGATGACCTGGGCCACCACGGTAGATATCACAACCGCGGTCATCAGGGGCAGGATGATGGAGTAGTCTCGGGTCATTTCGAACAGGATAATGATGGACGTGATGGGCGCCCTGGCCGCGCCGGCGAAGACGGCTGCCATGCCGACCATGGCGTAGGCCCCGGACGGCGCCGTCACCCCCGGCCAGATGCGGTTCACGACATCGCCAAAGGCGCCGCCCAGCATGGCACCGATGAAAAGCGAGGGAGCGAACACGCCGCCGGAGCCTCCCGAGCCGATGGTCACGGAGGTGGCCAGGATCTTCAGTCCAGCGAGGGCAATGAGTACCTGAAGGGGCCGGTCTCCGGCCAGGGCGCTGGGAATGGCGGACTGGCTGGGCCCCGACCCATAGCCCACGCCGAACAGGTCGACGAACCACAGTCCCAGGAGACCCATGCCGAGGCCACCCATCGCGGCCTTCGTCCACTCCGGCAGGGCCAGCCGGTCGAAGGTGTCCTCGCTCTTGTAGAGGATCAATATGAATGCCAGAGCGGCCACCGCGGCCAGGATGCCCAGCAGCGCGTACAGGGGCAACTCTAGGGCGCTTTCCAGCCGGTATCTGGGTATGAGAAACGCCGGATGGTCCCCGAAGTAGGCGTGGCCGATGGCGTCGGCCACCACCGAGCTGAGGACAACCACGCTGAAGTTGCGGACGTTGAAGTGGCGGAGGATGACCTCCAGCGCGAAGAACACCCCCGCGATGGGGGCGTTGAACGTGGCCGAGATGCCGCCGGCGGCCCCGGCGGCCACGAGCAGGCGGACGTTGTCCTCCCTCAGGCGGGCGATCTGTCCTAGGGTGGAGGCGATGGCGGAGGCGATCTGGACGATGGGCCCTTCCCGGCCCACCGAGCCGCCGCTGCCGATGCAGAGGGCGGAGGCTAGTGATTTCACAACGGCTACGCGGGGACGGATCCGCCCGCCCTCGGTCTCCACTGCCAGCATCACCTCGGGCACACCGTGGCCCTTCGCCTCCCGGGCGAAGAAATAGATGATGGGGCCTACCAACAGGCCGCCGATGACCGGAACTAGGACGACTCGCCAGTCGTCCAGGCCGCTCAGGCCTTTGTCCGCCAGTTGCCCGAAGAAAAGCCAGTCGAATGCGGAGATCAGTTCGCGGAAGACGATGGCGCCCGCGCCTGCGCCCAGGCCCACCAGAACCGCCAGACTGTACGGGAGAAGAGGCTCAACCCTGGGACCCAGAGTCCGCAACTCAAGGCTCGCAAGTCTCCTTCCCAAGGAGGGGAACTGCATCTTCGCATTGAAGTATAGGCGCCCGCCTCCAACTGAGTCGAGGGGGCCCAATGTGGCGGACGACGGTGCCGACGTAGGGGAGCCTGCGAGCGGCAGAGATGCGCCTAGCCAGAGCGCCAGGGGCGCAGGTCCAGCCTACTCGAATACCTTCTCGCCTTCTACCTCGGCCTCCGGCGCGTCCGCCTCCACGTCGCGGACGGGCGCGGCCATGCCCAGTTCCTGATAGTATTCATGCTGGATGAGGAGGTTCATGATCTCGTTGGTGCCGGTCCAGATCATGGAGAGCCGGGCGTCGCGCAGGAGCCGCTCGATCGGATAGACGTTGGTGTAGCCGATGCCGCCCATGATCTGCATGGCGTGGTTGATGATCTGCCAGGCCGCATCGGTGGCGAACTTCTTCGCCTCGGAAACCAGGCGACGGACGCGGCCCGGCTCGTCGCCGGCGTCGATGGCGCGGGCGGCGATCTCCACCAGAGCGCGGGCGGCGTCCAGGATGGTGATGCTGTCGGCCACCTTGAAGCTGACCGCCTCGAAGCGACGGATCTTCTCGCCGCACGCCTTGCGCTGGTTGCTGTCGCGGGCTGCGATCTCCAGCGCCGCCCGGGCGCCTCCCAGGGTGCCGGCCGCGCTGGTCATCCGCTCCGGTATCATCATCTGGTTGAACACCAGCGCTCCCCGGTGCTCCCCCAGGATCACGTTCTCGGCGGGCACGCGGACGTCCCGGAAGTAGACCCGGCCGGTGCCCCCGCCGCGCATGCCCAGGAGGCCGTACACGTGCTGGACCTCTACGTCCGGCCCGCGCTCCACGATGAAAGTGCTGAGCGACTCATGCGAGGGCGCATCCTCCTGCGAGCGGGCGTACACCAGGAAGCAGTCCGCGCCCTCGGCGCCCACGATGAACCGCTTCTTGCCGTTGAGGACCCAGGTGTCTCCATCGCGAGTGGCGGTGGTCGTCGCACCGAAGAAATCAGAGCCGCCGCGTGGCTCCGTGAGGGCCTCCGCCACGGTGAGCCGCCCCTCCAGGGTCGGTCGCAGCCAGCGCTCCTTCTGCTCGGGCGTGCCGAAGGCGTTGAGCGCCTCGCCGACGATGCTCACCAGGCTGTACAGGCAGGGGAGGCTGGTGCTGAGTACCCCGATCTCCTCCAGGGCCACGACCTCTTCCGCCCAGCCGAGCCCGCGCCCGCCGTACTTTTCGTCGAAGCGCAGCCCCAGGAGCCGGTGGAGAGCGGCGGCCTCGAGGAACTCTCGGGGGTAAGATACCTTCCCCGCGTCCATGTCCAGGATGAGCTGACGGGGCACTTCGTCGCGAACGAAGGCCCGCACCTCGTCCCGCAGCTCCCTACGAACGTCTGTGAGCAAAGCGTCTTGCATGATCTCCCCTCCTCAGGCTGTGAGGGTTAGCGTACTGGATGCGCGGCTCCGTTGCGGCCCTATCCTACACCATCCGGCCTCTTGGCGCGTAGGGTTCACCCCGCTCGCGGTTCCGCAGGCTCACCACGAGCGGATTCACCCACCCGCTCGTCCTGCCTGCCCGCTTCTGGCGGGAGCCCGAGCCGCAGGCGAGTCCGCCTCAGGCGGATGTCGAAGGGCGAGCGGCTCAGACTTCGGGCCACTCCCCCTCGAACACGTACTCCGCCGATCCCAACAGGTACACCTCTCCCCTGCCGGGCCACTCTACGGTCAGCGTACCGCCTGGTTGTGTTATGTCAACCACATCACCGACCAGACCCTTCAGGTGGGCCGCGACCATCGCGGCGGCGGAGCCAGACCCGCAGGCCAGCGTCTCCCCCGTGCCCCGCTCCCATACGCGTGCCTCGATCCGCTCGCGGGCCAGGATGCGCGCCACCCCGAAGTTCGCCCTGTTGGGGAACGCCGCGTGATGCTCCACCTTCGGCCCAACCTCGTCCAGAGGGTACTTGTCGACCGGCCCGTCCACGAACAGCACGGCGTGCGGGTTCCCCATGGAGAGGCAGGTCACGGTTACGGTCTGCCCCTCGACCTCCAGCGGCATGTCGAGGATGGGCGGCTGCATCTCCGTGAGGACGGGCACCTCCTGAGCTGCGAACCGCGGCGCCCCCATGGACACTCGCACCCGCTCCACTCGCTGCCCGTCGCCAAAGGTCTCCGCCTTCAGGACGCCCGAGGCGGTCTCCACCCGCACGTGCCCTTCCCGCGGCTGCGCCAGGCCGCGCTCCACGGTGTACTTCACCAGGCAGCGCACCCCGTTGCCGCTCACTTCCGCCTCCGACCCGTCGGCGTTGAACACCCGCATCCGCACGTCGGCCCGCTGTGAGGGCAGCACAAGCAGCAGGCCGTCCGCCCCCGCGCCGTAGTGGCGGTCGCACATGGCGCGCGCCAGCGTCTCCCACTCCCCCTCGGACGCTTGCGCCTCGACGAGGAGGAAGTCGTTCCCAGTGCCCTGCATCTTCACGAAGCGCATGTTCAGGCCTCCTGCAGCGCCTGTCCCGATCCGCCTGAGGCGGACAGCTCCCGTGTGAGGTGCAGCTCGCCCAGGTGGATGGAGGCGTGCTCCACCACATGCAGGAGCGCCTGGCGAGCGGATATCTCGCTGACTTCGCCTTCGCCCCACAGCTCCTGCGAGGGCAACAGCCGCCTGTCCAGGGCCGACGGGTCCAGGGCCGCCAGCGCCGCCTCGATCTCGCCAGAGAGCTGACGAGCCTCCGCCGCGAGGTCGGCGTAGCGACCAGCCGCCCGGAACTCGGCCGGCCGGTCGCGTCCCATCTCCTGCCCGCAGGCGATCCCCATCACGAAAGCCCGCGCGTTCCCCAGCGTGTGAGCGGCGATGACATACGCGCTGTTGGCCCCCTTGATCGGTGGCCGCCAGTTGAGCTGCCCCTCGCTCAGCCCTTCGAGGGAAGCGACAACGCGCTCGAGCAGCGACCGGACTTGCCGGCTGTAGGTCTCTATCTCAGGGTTCATGGGCGACAACCCTCCTAAGCCCTAGCTCTGATTCCGTCAGGCGCGTCACTTTCTCCAGGGCGTCCTCCCCGGTCTCCAGCCAGCGGATGCGCGGGTCGTTCGCCTTGAACCACGCGTTCTGATGACGCGCCAGCCGGTGCGTCTCCGTCTTGATGCGGGCCGCCGCCTCCGCCAGCGTCATCTCCCCTGCCAGGTGCGCGCACGCGTCCTTGTACCCGATACCGGACATCGACGATAGCTCCCGCCCGTAGCCCATGGCCAGCAGCCGCCGCGCCTCGTCGACGAGGCCCGCCGCGATCATCCATTCCACCCGCTGGTCGATGCGGCCGTAGAGCTCGTCGCGCGGCAGGCTCAGGCCGATGACCAGCGTGTCGAACCCCGGCGGCTCCTTCGCCTGCCAGTAGGAGATGGGCCGGCCCGTCGCCTCGAACACCTCCAGCGCCCGGATCAGCCGCCGGCGGTTGGCGGGGCCGATGCGCTCCGCCGCCACGGGGTCGATGCGCCGCACGGCCTCGAACAGCTCCGCGCTGCTGCGCTCCTCCGCGCGCCGGCGGAACTCCGGCTGCGGCGGCACCCGTGGCACCCGCCAGCCCTCCAGCAGCGCCCACACGTACTGCCCCGTCCCGCCCACCAGCAGCGGCTGCCTCCCCCGCGACCACACGTCCTCCAGCGCTGGCCGGGCTAGCTCCAGCCACTGCCCCAGGCTGAACGGCTCATCCGGGTCGACGACATCGATTAGGTGGTGCCGGGCCCGCGACCGCTCCTCGGTGGTCGGTTTGGCGGTGCCGACGTCCATGTGGCGGTAGACCTGTCGCGAATCGGCACCGACGATTTCACCGTCGAATCTTCGCGCCAGTGCCACCGCCACCGACGTCTTCCCCGACGCCGTCGGTCCCACGACGGCGACGAGCTTCCGCTTAGTCATGGTGGGAACCGAGCCGCTCGCCCTGAGCCTGTCGAAGGGCGAGCAGAGGTGAGTCCGCTGCTCATGCCTGCGCCCGCGCCGTCTCCCGCACGATCCCCGCGAAGGCGTCCACCTTGAGGCTGGCGCCCCCCACCAGCGCGCCGTCGATCCCCTCCCGCGACACGAACTCGCCCACGTTCTCCGCTGTCACGCTCCCCCCATACAGCACGCGCACCGTCTCAGCCTTGCTCGCACCGAAGAGCGATGCCACCTCTGCTCGGATGACGGCGATCGTCTCCTCCGCAGTCTCCGCCGTCGCCGCCCGCCCGGTGCCGATGGCCCATACCGGCTCGTAGGCGATGATGAAGCCGTCCGGGATGTCCGCGTCCTCCAGCCCGCTGCGGGTCTGCCTTACCAGCACCTTCTCCGTCTTCCCCGCCTCGCGCTCCTCCAGCGTCTCCCCTACGCACATGATGGGGTGGAGGCCTGTCGCCAGCGCCGCCTTCACCTTGCGGTTCACCATCTCGTCCGTCTCGCCGAACTGGTGTCGCCGCTCCGAGTGGCCGATGATGGCGTACTGGGCCAGCTCGGCCACCATCTGCGGGCCGATCTCCCCGGTGGCCGCCACATCGTCCTCCCAGTGCATGTCCTGCGAGCCTAACCTTAGCGACGAGCCACGAACCGCCTCCCCCACCGCCGCCAAGTACACGAACGGCGGACACAGCACCTTCTCTACTCCCTCGATGCCGTCTATGGCCTCCCGCAGCCCCCGCGCCAGCGCCGTCGCGCTCTCCAGCCGCGTGTGACACTTCCAGTTCGCTGCCGCTACCGGTACTCGCATGGCTACTCTCCTACGAACGCTCGCGCGTCCTGTTGTAGCTGCAGGGCTTCAGCCCTGCCTCCACCTGCAGACCTGAAGGTCTGCCACGACTCAATCTCCGTCCGTCTGCGCTAATCTGTGGCCAATCTCTCTCACGCCCCGTACTTCGTGAGCCGGCCGGCGTGCGCCATCGCCAGAGGCAGCGACTCCACCGCCGGGAAGGTCCCCAGCGAGCCCTTCTGCAGCGCCACCTCGTTGAAGGCGTCGCAGGCGTCCGCCCGCGTCCACGGCGCCCGCATCAGGAACGGCACCGGGTGCCAGGAGTGCACTCCCTGCACCGCTGGCGTCGAGTGGTCCCCCGTCACCATCAGCACGTCCGGCTTCAGCGCCGCCAGCGACGGTATCGCCGTGTCCACCTCCTCCAGTTTCGCCACCTTCCGCTCGAAGTCGCGGTCCTCCCCCGCCGTGTCCGTGTGCTTGTAGTGCACGAAGAAGTAGTCGAACCGGTTCCAGTTCTCCTTCACCGTGGCGATGGAGTCCTCGATCCCCGGCCCGGCCGGCAGCGCCTCCATGCCGACCAGCTTCGCCAGGCCTCGGTACATCGGGTAGTGGGCCACCGCCGCCGGCCGCAGCCTGAACACCTCCAACATGGAAGGCCAGTCCGGCCGCCGCGCGAACCCGCGGAGCAGCAGCATATTGGCCGGCCCCTTGTCCGCCAGGATCCGCCGCGCCTCCTCGACGAAAAGGGCCACCAACTGGGCCGTCGTCTCGCCCTCGAGCCCCGTGGCCTGCGGGGCCAGCGGCTCCACCCCCACCTGCTGCGGGTCCGTGTCGGCGACGGCATCCGAGAGGCCGTCTCCCCGCATCACTAGCACGAAGCGGTGCTCGCGCACCGGCTCGACGAACACCTCGACGCCCTCCAGCGCTATCTGCCGCAGTTCGGTGCACAGCTCCCCGCAGCGCTCACTGGTGATGCGCCCCGCCCGTCGGTCTGTGACCTTACCCTTGCCGTCTACGGTGCAGAAGTTGCCCCGCGCGGCCACGTCCTGCGGCTGCAGGTCGAAGTCGATCCCCGCCGCCTCCAGCGCCCCCCGGCCGATGTTGTACCTAAGCGGGTCGTAGCCGAACAGCGCCAGGTGTCCGGGCCCGCTGCCCGGCGTCACCCCCAGCGCCACCGGCAGGGTGAACCCGCAGGCGCTCTCGGCCGCCAGCGCGTCCAGGTTCGGTGTCTGCGCCGTCTCTAGCTCCGTCCGGCCCGTCTCAGGATGCGGCAGCCCGCCCAGCCCGTCCATCACCAGCAGCAGGATCTTGGACTGGCCGGGCACGGAGAGCTGTCGCGCAAGGTCTAGGTCCATCGCCGATGATTATCCGGCATTCACGCCCGCGATGCCAGTTGACGCCTTCTGCGTTCGCGCCGTCCTACGACCCACGCTGGAGCCGGTACACGGCGTTCGCGAACGTCAGCACCAGCAGCTTCCCACTGAGGCAGGTCAGAGCCCCCCATCCGTTAATCCGCTCAACATCCGTTGCCCAGCTGCCCTCACGCGTCGGCCAGCGCCGCTACCCCCGGCAGCTCCCGGCCCTCCAGGAACTCCAGCGAGGCCCCGCCGCCCGTGCTCACGTGCGAGAACCGCCCCGCGATCCCGAGCTGCTGTACCACCGCCACCGTCTCGCCGCCGCCCAGGATCGTCGTGGCGTCCTTCAGGTCCGCCACCACCGCCGCCAGCCGCTGCGACCCGTGGGCGAAGGAGCCGAACTCGATCACCCCCATCGGCCCGTTCCAGACCACCGTCCGGCACCCCTCCAGCGCCCTGGCGAACACCTCCAGCGTCTTCTCGCCCGCGTCCATGATCCGCCAGCCCTCTGGCACCTGCCGAACGGACACCCGCTTCGCTTTGGCGTCGGCGGCGAACCCGTCGGCCACGATGACGTCCGTGGGCAGAAGTAGCGTTACCCTCTTCTCCTTTGCCCGCGCCATTACCTGTCGCGCCTGGTCCAGGAACTCGTCCTCCACCAGCGACTCGCCCACGTCGAAGCCCTCCGCCTTGAGGAACGTGTTGGCCATGCCGCCGCCGATGAGCAGCTTGTCCACCCGCTCCAGCAGGCTCTCCAGCACCCCCATCTTGGTGCTGACCTTCGCTCCGCCGATGATCGCCGCGTAGGGGCGCTGCGGGTCCTGCATCG
>DAOUMF010000016.1:0-4289 GCA_034411955.1 Dehalococcoidia bacterium | reverse complement strand
AGGTGCACATGCAGACGATCGCCCGCAACGTCATCGCCGCGTACAAGAAGGACGGCAACACGAGGGCGGCGACGGGCGAACTGCTGTAGGTCGAGGCCCCAGCCTCGACCCCGCGTTGCTAGCCCTGCCCCGCGTCCTCGACCGCCCCCTCGATGTGGTCGAGGGTGAGCACTCGCCCGTCGGGCGCGAGTGACACGGCGATTACGTCGATGCGCTGGTCCGCGGGGCAGCCCTCGTGCGCCTGCAGGTATGCCTGGGCGGCGGCGAGGATGTGGGCGGCCTTGGCCGCGGTGACGGACTCCGCGGGCGATCCGAGGGCGTCGCCGCGTCGCGTGCGCACCTCGACGAACACCAGCGTCGAGGCGTGCTCTGCGATTATGTCGACCTCTCCCTCGCGGGTACGGAAGTTGCGCTCGCGGATGCGGTACCCTTTCGCCTCCAGGTGGGCGGCGGCGACCCGTTCGCCGAAGGCACCGAGGTCGCGGCGGGCCGTTCGACTTCGCTCAGGACGGGCGTGGGTCACGGCCTCAATAGGCTCCCTGGCGCTCGAAGACGCGGCGGGGGTTGTCCACGGTGATGGTGCGGATCTGCTCCTCGCTCACGCCTGCCTGGCGGAGGGCCGGGATCACGTGGTCGGGGATGAAGTTGTAGTGCCAGTTCGGCATCGCCTGCTTCAGCAGCGCCTCGTCCGCCCAGTCGAAGTAGCAGGCCGCATCGTGAGAGAGTACCATCTTCTCGGCGTAACCCATCTCGCACAGCCTAGCGATGGTGGCGACACGCCTGTCAGTCGCCAGGAAGAGGTCTAGTCCGAAGCGGTCCATGCCGATGTAGCTGCCGCGGTCTATGAGGCGGCGCAGGTAGTCGATGTCGTCGGAGTCGCCGCTGTGGCCTATGATGACGCGGCTCAGATCCACCCCTTCGGACTCGAAGATGTCCTGCTGCTTGAGGCCCACCTGGCTGGCGGCGTGGGTGTGCGTAGAGATGGGCGCACCCGTCTGCCGGTGCGCCCGCGCACCGGCCCGAAGGACCCTCTCCACGTCCGTAGTAACGCCTGGCTCGTCCGTGGCGCACTTCACGACGCTGGCCTTGACCCCCGTGTCCATGATCCCTTCGCTGATGTCCCGCGTGAGCAGGTCGGCGATGTAATCGATGGTCCTCCCACTCATGGTTCGGAAGAAGTGAGGCACCTCCCAGTAGACGCCCGTGGCGACGATGATCTGCATCCCCGTCTGCGCGACGACGTCCTTCACGAAGGGGATGTCCCGCCAATGTCCCACCGTTAGGTCCACCAGCGTTTTCACCCCGCGGTCCATGGCTTCCCTGATCTTCACCACAGCCTTTTCGAGTTCCTGGGCGCGGTCCCACACGGGGAAGTTCTCCCTGACCCCCGGCGACTGCACGAGGATGTGCTCGTGCATGAGGGTGAAGCCGAGGTCGGCGGTGTCCAGGGGGCCAGATACGGAGTTGACTACGGCCATGGGTGATCCCTCCTTGGAGAAGCCATCGTCGGCAATTATACCCTGGCTAGCGGCAGGCAGGCGCGCTGCGGGCGGTGACGAGGTCGCGCACCGGGGCGAAGGAGCGGCGGTGGAGGTCGCAGGGCCCGAGACGGCGCAGGGCCTCCAGGTGTCGGCGGGTGGCGTACCCCTTGTTGCGGGCGAAGTCGTAGCCGGAGAAGCGGCGGTCCTGGTTCTTCATGTAGCGGTCGCGGGCCACCTTGGCGACGATGGAGGCGGCGGCGATGGAGATGCAGCGAGCGTCGCCGTGGATGATGCCCTTGTGGGGCAGGGAGCAGGCTGGCAGGGACAGGGCATCGATGATCAGGTACTGGGGCCGCCGGCGCAGCTGGCCTACGGCGCGAAGCATGGCCTGGCGGGTGGCCTCGGCTATGCGCAGGCGGTCGACGGCCGTATGGGGGATGAAGCCAACCCCGACGGCGAGGGCGTCGCGCCATATGTAGGTGGCGAGCTCCTGGCGTTGCGGGGGGCTGAGCTGTTTGCTGTCGCGCACGTGGAATAGCCAGCGAAAGTCGGAGCTGGGAGAGAGGATGACGGCGGCGGCGACGACGGGGCCGGCGAGAGGGCCCCGACCGACTTCATCCACGCCGGCCACGAGGTCCAGGCCCTGAAGCCACAAGGAGCGTTCCTCGGCGAGGTTGGGGGCCAACGGCATAGCGCGGCCCCATACTACGTGCGGGTCGGGCCGTATGTCAACAGGTATATGCGTCTTATCCGATGTTGGGACTGTTGCTTGACAAGCGATGGGTGGCAAACTAATTTGGGGTCAATACCGTAGTTCTTGTAGGGAGGCAGCCATGCCGGTCGTTCGAGTGGAGATGTGGACTGGACGGACGCACGCCCAGAAGCAGGAGCTGGTCAGGGTGATGACGGAGGCGATGGTGAACATCGCCCACACCACACCGGAGGCGACCATCATCATCTTTGAGGACATCGCCAGGGAGAACTGGGCCCAGTCCGGCAGCCTCGCTTCTGACGTGGCGCCGTAGGGATGTAACCGGCGGCTGGACATGGCCGTCATACAGTGAGAAAGCTGAAGTGCTGAATTTCACACTGTCTGCTATAATTGGGGGGCCGAACCTGAGTAGGCCCCGAAGGCCTATTTCTTGGTGGTAAAGGTGATTAACGAGCGATGTATGGGCGCTGGCTGAGAAACAGTTTCATTTACCTGCTGATTCTGGTGGCGATCGTCGCCATCGTATTCACCCTGCTGCCCGGGGGCTCCAGCTCGCAGGATACGACGCTCACTGAGTTCGTCAGCGAGGCCCAGGCCCACAAAGTTGACCGGGTTGAGGTGAACGGCACGGAGCTGAAGTACTGGCTCAAGGACGACCCCAACGGGCAGACGTTCAAGTCCAAGATGGAAGAGGGCGACACCGCCCGGCAGGTGCTCCAGGACGCGGGGATAGAGCCACAGGACTTCCCGCCCATCAAGATCAAGGAGGCCAGCTTCTGGAGTAACATTCCCGGCCTGCTCATCCAGTTCCTACCGATCATCTTCATCGTCGCCATCCTGTTCTTCTTCCTGCGACAGGCGCAAGGGAGCAGCAACCAGGCGATGAACTTCGGCAAGAGCAAGGCCCGTATGTTCAGCGGCACCCGTCCCAGCGTGACGTTCTTGGACGTGGCGGGCGTCGATGAGGCGAAGGAGGAGCTGGGCGAGGTGGTGGAGTTCCTGAAGTTCCCGGAGAAGTTCGCCGCCTTGGGTGCCCGCATCCCGAAGGGAGTGCTGCTGGTTGGGCCGCCTGGCACCGGCAAGACGCTGCTGTCCAAGGCGGTGGCCGGCGAGGCGGGCGTGCCGTTCTTCTCCATCAGCGGCTCCGAGTTCGTGGAGATGTTCGTGGGCGTGGGCGCCTCCCGCGTGCGTGACCTGTTCGAGCAGGCGAAGCGCAACTCGCCCTGCATCGTGTTCATCGATGAGATCGACGCCGTCGGCCGCCACCGTGGCGCCGGCCTGGGCGGCAGCCACGACGAGCGGGAGCAGACGCTGAACCAGATCCTGGTGGAGATGGACGGCTTCGACACCAGCACCAACGTTATCATCGTGGCCGCTACCAACCGGCCAGACATCCTGGACCCGGCGCTGCTGCGCCCGGGCCGCTTCGACCGCCAGGTGATGCTGGACCGGCCGGACATCAAGGGCCGCAGGGCGATCCTCGACGTCCACGCAAAGGGCAAGCCCCTGGACAGCAATGTCAAGCTGGAGACGATCGCGAAGCAGACTCCAGGTTTCTCTGGCGCCGACCTGGCTAACCTGGTGAACGAGGCCTCCATCCTGGCCGCTCGCCGCGGCAAGAAGAAAGTGACGATGTCCGAGTTCGACGAGGCGGTGGACCGGGTTATCGCCGGGCCGGAGCGGAAGAGCCGCGTCATCAGCCAGCGGGAACGAGAGATCATCGCCTACCACGAGGCGGGGCACGCGCTGGTGGGCCATGTCCTACCGAAGGCGGACCCCCCCTACAAGATCAGCATCGTGTCGCGCGGCATGGCCGGGGGGTTCACCCGCTTCCTGCCAGAGGAAGACCGCCACCTCTACTCCAAGAGCCAGTTCAAGGACATGCTGGCGGCCACGCTGGGCGGAATGGTGGCCGAGGAGCTGGTCTACGGCGAGGCCACGACGGGCCCTCAGGACGACCTGGAGCGGGCCACTCGCCTGGCGCGGCAGATGGTGACTCAGTGGGGCATGAGCGAACGCCTGGGCCCGCGGACCTTCGGGCGCAAGGAGGAGATGGTCTTCCTGGGGCGGGAGATCTCCGAGCAGCGCAACTACAG
>DAOUMF010000015.1:0-4708 GCA_034411955.1 Dehalococcoidia bacterium | reverse complement strand
AGGTGCAGCCATCGCTACCCTAGCGAGGGGCCGCCTGCGGCCGGGGCAGCCGGACTATCTCCTGCTGGTGGCTACCGCCATGCTCCTGCTGGCCGGCCTCCTCACCGTCTACACGGCAAGCTTCGCGGTCGGCTACCTGGAGTACGGCGACGCCAACCACTTCATCGTGCGACAAGGCCTGTACGCCCTCGCCGGCCTGGCGGCGCTCATGTACTTCATGCGACTGGACTACCATCAGTTGCGGCACCTGGCGGTGCCGATGATGGTGCTTGCCCTCCTCGGCCTGCTGGCCGTGCTCATCCCCGGGATCGGCGCCGAGCGCAACGGAGCCAGACGCTGGCTGGAGCTGGGCCCCATCACCTTCCAGCCCAGCGAGTTCGCCAAGCTGGCGGTCATCATCTACATCTCGGCCTGGCTGGCCGGCCGCCGCGACAACATCAACAAGTTCACCCTGGGGCTCGTGCCCTTCGTGCTCATGGTCAGCACCATCGGCGGTCTGGTCATCGTCGAGCCGGACATGGGCACCGCCGTCATCATCGTGCTCACCACCAGCACCCTCTTCTTCATCGCCGGCGCGCCCCTGAGCCACCTGGCCCTGCTCATGATCAGCGGCGGCCTCGTCAGCTACGTCATGATCCTGGCCCAGGACTATCGCCTGGCCCGCATCGACTCTTTCGTCTCCCCTGAGACGGACCCCCAGGGCAGCGGCTTCCACATCCTCCAGCTCCTCATCGCCCTGGGCAGCGGCGGCATCACCGGCCTCGGCTGGGGGGTCAGCCGCCAGAAGTTCTTCTACGTCCCCGGCGCCCACACCGACGGCGTCTTCGCCATCATCGGCGAGGAGTTGGGCTTCATCGGGCTCCTTGGAGTCCTGGGTCTTTTCACCTTCTTCGTTTACCGCGCCCTGAAAGCCACGCTGGCCTCCCGCGATCAGTTCGGCACCCTGCTGGGTATAGGCATCGTGAGCTGGATCGCCTACCAGACGCTGGTCAACATCGGCGGCATCACTCGCTCCATTCCTCTGACCGGGGTGCCGCTGCCGTTTCTCAGTTACGGCGGCTCCGCCCTGGTGGCCGTCATGGCCGGGGCTGGCATCCTCCTCAGCCTATCCCGATACAGCCACGAACGCCGCTACGGCGAGCGGCTCCACGCCCGATCCATGCCTGCGGGCAGGCAGGGCCGCCGCTCCACCCGGCGCGGGCAGGCCCCGGGGAGGCAACCAGCATGAGACTGGCTCTCTGCGGCGGCGGCACCGGCGGCCACGTGTACCCCGCCCTCGTCATCGCCGCCGCCCTCGAGCGCGAACTGCCCGCCGACGCCAAGCTGGAGCCCCTCTACTTCGGAGCCCAGGAGGGCGCCGAGGTAGACCTGATGCAGCGGGCCGATATACCGTTGCACATCATCTCCTCCGGCCCCATCCGTGGCCGCAACCCCTGGGAGTTGGCCCGCAACACGGCTCGAATGACCAGGGGCGTCAGCCAGGCCCGCAGGGCGCTGTCGGAGTTCGGCTCCCAGGTAGTGCTCTCCACCGGAGGTTACACCAGCTTCCCCGTCGCCCTCGCCGCCCGCTCCCGCAACATCCCCATCGTCCTCTACCTGCCCGACGTCTTCCCCGGATGGGCGGTGCGGGCCATCGCCCGCCTCGCCCGCCGCATCGCCGTCACCGCCCCCGAATCGCTGCGCAGGCTCCCCGACGGCAAGGCGGTCGTCACCGGCTACCCGGTACGGGAGGAGTTCTGGCAGGTCAGCAGGCTGGAGGCCCGTCGGCGCCTGGGGCTGGACCGGGAAGAGAAAGTGCTGTTCGTCGCCGGCGCCTCTCAAGGGGCGCACAGCATCAACCAGGCGGTTGCAGAGAACCTGCACGGCCTCTTAGAGTTATGTGAAGTCATCCACATCAGCGGCCGCGACGACGAAGCGTGGCTTGCCGGGCTAGCCAAGGAACTCCCAGAAAGACTCCGTCCCCGCTACCACGTGCACGGCTACCTCCACGAGGAGTTCCCCTGGGCGGTGGCCGCAGCCGATCTCGCCCTCTGCCGCGCCGGCGCCTCCGTCCTAGGCGAACTCCCCGCCGTGGGCTTGCCCGCCGTCCTCGTCCCTTACCCATACGCCGGCGCCCACCAGCGACTCAATGCCCGCCACCTGGCCGACAACGGCGCCGCCGTCATCCTAGACGACCACGACCTGGGATCGATGCTCTCCCTCGTCGGCGGCCTCCTGCACGACAGCGACCGACTGGACGCCATGAGTGAGGCCTCACGCCGGCTGGCCCGTCCGGAGGCGGCCCGCAACATCGCCAGGCTCATCCTGGACCTGGTCGGCGGAAGCCAGGGCTGACGGGACGATGAGGGCGGCCGTGGGAGCGATACCGCAGAGGGTGCACCTGGTAGGCGTGGGCGGCATCCACATGTCCGCCATCGCCCAGGTCCTACTCGCCCGCGGCCATACCGTCTCCGGCTCCGACCTCTACCTGACACCGCTCACGGAGCGCCTAGAGGCGATGGGCGTCACGGTGAGCCGCGGCCATGACGCCGCCCACGTGGGGGATGCCGAGATGGTGGTCTACACCTCCGCCGCCCCTGGGGACAACCCGGAGCTGGTGGAGGCCCACCGCCGCGGCCTCCCCACCATCAAGAGGGCGGAAATGGTGGCCCGCCTCATGGAAGGCAAGCGCGCCATCGCCGTCGCCGGCAGCCACGGCAAGACCACCACCTCCTCCCTCGTCGCCTTCATGCTCTGGCGGGCGGGCCGCTCGCCCACGTTCATGGTGGGCGGCGAGATGCTCAACCTGGAGACCAACGCCCTGCCGGGGGACGGCCCCGACTTTGTCGTAGAGGCGGACGAGTTCGACGCCGCCTTCCTTAACTACCACCCGGACATCGCCCTCGTCACCAACGTGGAGCCGGACCACCTGGACATCTACGGCTCCTACCAGGGGCTCCTGGACGCCTTCCGCCGGTTCCTGTCCCAGGTCAAACCAGACGGTTACATCGTGGCCTGCCAAGACGACCCTGCACTGCGGGCCATGCTCCCCCAGAACGTAGGAGGCGACGTGCACCTCCCCGTCCACGTCGCCTCCTATGGTCTCCACCCCGACGCCCAATGGCGGGCCGAAAATGTTTCGAGAAAGGGTGTAGACGGGTTCTCTTTTGTGGTAAAATGCGGCAAACAGGTTTACTCTACGTTTGAGACGCGACTGCCGGGAATCCATAACGTGAGCAACGCCCTGGGGGCGATAGCTGTGGGGAGCATCCTCGGCCTGCCACTGGAGGCCGTGCGCCAGTCAGTGGCCGAGTTCCGGGGCGTCCGCCGCCGCTTCCAGCCCATCGGCGAAGCCGCCGGCGTCACCGTTATGGACGACTACGCCCACCATCCCACCGAGGTACGGGCCACGCTCGCCGCCGCCCGCCAGCGCTTCCCCGGCCGTTGCCTCGTGTGCCTCTTCCAGCCCCACACCTACACCCGCACCCGCTACCTCTTGGACGGATTCCGCTCCTGCTTCGCCGAATGCGATGTTCTCCTCATCGCCGAGACTTACGCAGCCCGTGAGGAGCCGTCCGCCGGCATGAGCGCTGAGCAGCTCGCCCCTGAGATCAGTCCGCCGCCCGCCCGCTACGCCGGCGACCTGAACCAGGCGGCAGAGGCCGTAGCCGACCTGCTGGAGCCCGGAGACGTCTTCTTCACCATCGGCGCCGGCGACGTGGAGAAGGTCGCCCCCATGGTCCTGGAGACCCTCAAAGCACGATGAACGAGGCGTTCCTGACCGAAGTGAGCGCGCTGGGGCCCGTCCTCCTGGACGAGCCGCTCTCCCGACACACCACCATCGGCATCGGCGGCCCCGCCGACGTCTACTTCGCCGCCCGCACCGAGGAGCAACTTCGCGCCGCCCTGCGAGCCGGCCGCCGGCACGACATCCCGCTGTTCATCCTGGGTGCCGGCTCCAACGTCCTCATCCTGGACGGCGGCGTCCGCGGCCTGGTCATCGAGAACGCCACCGATCAGGTGGAGGGCCCCGTCCCCAACGGCGCCGGCTTCAAGGTTCGGGCCGCCAGCGGCGTCAGCCTGGCCGCCCTCGCCCGCCGCCTTGCCTTCGCCGGTTACGGCGGCCTGGAGTGGGCCTGCGGCATCCCCGGCACCCTCGGCGGCGCCGCCGTCTACAACGCCGGCGCCTACGACCGCTCCCTCCTAGACATCCTCAAGGGCGTCCGCGTGGTGGACCCCGCCAACGGCATCCTGGAGATGCGGCCGGAGGAGCTGAACCTGGGCTACCGCAACAGCGCCTTCACCCGCGGTGCCCTGCGGGGACACGTGGTCCTCTCCCTGGACCTGGCCCTCCAGAAGGGCGACCCCGCCGCCCTGCGTGCCCGCGTCCGAGAGCTGGATGCCCGCCGTCTGGCCGCCCAGCCCCGCGGCCGAAACGCGGGCTCCATGTTCAAGAACCCGGCGGGGAACGCCGCCTGGTGGCTTATCGATCAGGTGGGCCTGCGCAGCCACCGCATCGGCAATGCCCAGATATCCGAGCAGCACACGAACTTCTTTCTCAACCTGGGCGGCGCCAAGGCCGCCGATGTCATCGCTCTCATGGACCTCGCCCGCTCCCGGGTGCGCCAGCGCTTCGGCATCGATCTGGAGAACGAAGTGGCGTTGGTGGGGGAACCCTGATGGCCGGCAAGCGCCTCAAGGTCGGCATCCTGTTCGGCGGCCGCTCCGC
>DAOUMF010000014.1:0-23469 GCA_034411955.1 Dehalococcoidia bacterium | reverse complement strand
CACCGGCTCCGTCAACCAGAGGGGCGAGGTGCAGCCCGTGGGCGGCCTCAACCAGAAGATCGAGGGCTTCCACGACGTGTGCAAGGCCATCGGCTTCAGCGAAGGGCAGGGAGTGATCATCCCGTGGCGCAACCGGCGCAACCTGATGCTGCGGGAGGACGTGGTGGAATCGGTGAGGCAGGGCCGGTTCCACATCTACGCTACGGACAGCGTGGACCAGGCGATGGAGCTGCTCACGGGGCTGCCCGCCGGGGAGCGGCAGCCGGACGGCACGTATCCCAAGGATACCGTCAACTGCCTCGTCGATGAGCGGCTGCGCCAGATGGGGGAGACGCTGAGGCGGTTCGCCCGCAGAAAGCGGGGGGCGGGGGCGGAAGGCGAGGGGGAGGAGGAGCAGCAGGGTCAGGGGTAGGTGCGGCTCTTGACCAGCGTATGCGGATGGCTACCTGTCCCTCCGAATCCTCTTGCTTCACCCTAGCCATGTCTGTGGCTCAGCCTAACGTGAGCTCCGGGAAGTAGGTCGCGTAGTATCCCCTGTCCCTCGTCAGCAGTTGGTCTGCTTGCGCGAGCGCATGCGCTCCGATGATGAAGTCAGCGAGGACATGTTGTCGAGGCTGTACACTCGCTCCGCAGTTGTCGCAGTGGAGGTCCTGCGTGGCTCCACACTGGGGACATGCGAGCGCAGGCCGTCGGCGGATGTACTCGCTCCAGGCTCTGCCCGCCCGATACAGCGCCTCCGAGTTGGAGCGCTCCAGTCGCAGGCCGGTATCGGCGAGGAAGCGATCGAGTTTCTCCCGCTCGGGGAAGTGGACGGCCAGCTCGGCGTAGACCGGGGCGCTGATGACGACGGCGCCCGCCCGCAGGGCCTCGGCCAGGGCGCGTTCGGACTCATCGCCGTGGGGCGCGTCGGGGATGAGGACGTCGAGGAGGATGTTCGTGTCGACGGCGGTGATCATTCGCCGCGCATCTGGTCGACGAGCTCGTCGGGGTCGCGGCCGGCGAGGCCCTTGAGGTAGCCTCGGTACTCCTTGAAGGGAGAGGCGGACACCCGCTTCTGGACGCGAAACCCTCGCCTGTCCTGGACGAACTCTATCTCGTCGCCGGGGCGGAGACCGAGGCGCTCCCGCACGTCCTTGGGGATGGTGACCTGGCCCTTAGTGGTGACCTTCGTCTTTGCCATCGCGTGTCTTTCCATCGGTGTAAGGATTCATGTTCTTACTTCATTGTAAGGGTTTCGCCCTCAGGACACAAGGCCGTGGCTGGGAATCCTGGCCGAATCCGTGCGTCTGACCTCCGGTGTATCGGAAGTATGGTGGAAGTTGCTGCTGTCTCTCTAGTTGCCGAGAGGGTGGATCCGGCAGACAGGGATGAAGCGGCAGCAGCCACCGCTCACCTCCTTGACTTCTTCCGAGAGGCCCGTATACTTGGCCGCGGTGACTCACTGAATTGCCTGGGGCAAGGCAGGACGTGGATGTCACCATTGGGGCGTTGAGACGTAAGAGGGGGTAGCAGCATGGGATGGAAAACTGGAGACCGTGTTGGGGGCGGCAAGTGGGAGTTGAAAGAACGGAAGGGGGCAGGTACCTACGGGGAGGTTTGGCGAGCGGAGGAACCGCTGCTAGGACGCCAGAGAGCGTTGAAGAAACTGCACCCCCACTTGGAGAGGACTCCTCAGCTATGGATGGAAGCACGGAATCTCGCGGCGCTTGAGCACAAGAATATCCTCCGACTTTGGGATTGGGACGCGGAGGGCGTCTTCTTGGTGCTGGACTATATCGATGGCAAGAGTCTCGAAGAGGTGCTGAGGGAATGCCAAAGGGAAGGTGAATGGCCAGACGATTCGAAGTGCGTACAGATTGTGGAACTGTGTCTGGAGGCTTTGGAGGCCGCCCACGAGAAGGGCGTAGCCCACGGCGATGTGAAGCCGGGCAACATCCTAGTCCCGATTCGGTCTACAATTGGCGCTGACTTTGAGGGCCTGAAACTGGCCGATTTCGGCGTAGCCAGGAATCTTGATGAAGAAGCGCCGTCTGGCGGGCCTTGGCAAGGCGTCGACTGGAGAGGATCACGCACATATTCGGCACCGGAGGTGCTGCGAGGGCAATCACCCTCCGAGGTGTCTGATCTATTCTCACTGGGCATGATTGCGTACCTGCTTCTGGCGAAGAGGCATCCCTTCGTCGACGCGACCGGCCTCCTGCCGATAGCTGATCTGATAAAGGACAAGGATTTCCTCCCAGACTACACCCTAGTCACGGATGACTGCTTGAGGGAGGTCGTGAGGAAGCTCTTGGACAAGGAAGTTGACCGAAGATACTTGAGCGCGAGGGAGGCATTGGACGCGTTACGCGACTGTCTCCGGTCAACTAGGTTACCTGAGGCAGAGGAACTGGAACCTGAGGCGCCGGAACCCGTCGAAGAAAAGGCTGCTCGCAGACGCGCAAGGCCCGCTGGTGCGGAAGCTGAGCTGAACAAATCAATTCAGCGAGCGCTGGAACTCCAGCGCTCAGGCCAGCAAGATGCGGCGCTGGACGTGCTACAAGAAGCACTTGGCACTCACAGAGACGCTGCAGAGACGTATTCCGCTCTCTTCTCAAGGGCATATTCCCAGGCCGCGTTTCTCGTCAATTACCAACGTCGCTACAACGAGGCTATCGAATTGTGCGACAGGGCCATTCAGCTGCATCCGACATCGTACGCATTCCGCAGCAAGGGTTACGCGCTTCAGAACCTAGGGCGGCTGAATGAGGCTGTCGCGATGTTTGACGCCGCGCTCCGATACGAGGCTGATGGCAGGCGCAGATCCCAAATCCTGGCACAGAAAAGTCGCGTTCTGTACCTTGAAGGTGACTTCAGCAAAGCGCTCGAGACCGCGAAGGAGGCGCTGGCACTCGATCCCTCGAACGAACACGCGCAACGCATACAGGAGCGGCTTCCCGCTCAAGTGTGAGGATGCTGAGGGTTAGAGTGTCGGCCCATGCGCTTCTCCGTATTCCTGCGCGCGCGTTCTGGCAGTGGCCAACAGTGGGTCTACAGCGGGCGGGCCGGTGGGAAATTCCAGGGTGGACAGCTTGCGCGTCTAGTCCGGGGGCGGCAGCCCCTCGAGCTGGCGGAGGCGGCAGGCCATGTTAAGGACGGCGTTCAGGCTGTCGTCGCTCAGCCCAGGGAGGGTGACCGCCATCTGATGTAGCGTCTCGCTTCTCGATGCCGCCAGCAGGCGCACGTGCGTCTCGGGGAACTCGGTGAGCTCGTCGTCGAAGAAGTACGCCGGCGAGACCTCGAAGAAGCGGGCCAGCGCCTCCAGGTGGCGCATCGTGGGGTTGTCCTTGGCGCCGGTGCGTAGCTGCCAGAGGTAGGCGGGCGAGAACGTAGTCCCGTCCTGCCCGGTCACCGCCGCCGCCACCTCGCGGTAGGTGTACTCGCGGCCGCGGGGGCTCTGCTGTGTGCGGGCGCAGGTGCGGCCGCCCCTACTGCACCCGCACCACCGGGGTGGCGTCGTACCACAGCCCTTCCAGGTCGTAGTGGCCGCGCTGCTCGTGCCCGAACAGGTGGACGATGACGTCGCCGTAGTCCAGGAGGGCCCAGCCGGACGCGGCGTCGCCCTCGCGGCCGAGGGGCTCGACGCCCTCCGGTGAGAGCCCTTCGTCCACGGACTCCAGCATCGCCTTGAGCTGACGCACCGTCTCGCCGCTGGCGATGACAAAATAATCGGCGAAGGACGCCACCTTGCTGATGTCCAGCAGCAGGACATCCTCCGCCTGCTTCTCCGCCAGGAGATCTACGATCCTACGGGCCAGCGCTCCTGCTTCCAGGTGTCCTCCTCGCCAACGCCTTCCTGACTCTGGGAGAAATATTATAGCATGTATCCGGTATGCCTAACTCTCGAGTTGTCGTCGCCATGTCCGGGGGCGTGGACTCCTCCGTGGCCGCCGCCCTGCTGCTGGAGCAAGGGTACGAGGTCGTGGGCGTCACCATGCGCCTGTGGACGGTGGATGACCCGGACGCCGCCCGCCACCACCGGCGTTGCTGCTCCGTGGAGGACACCGAGGACGCCCGCGCGGCCTGCGACCAACTGGGCATCCCGCACTACGTCCTCAACTTCGAGCGGGAGTTCGCCGCCGGCGTGGTGGAGAGGTTCGTGCAGGAGTACGCGCGGGGGCGCACTCCCAACCCGTGTCTGGCCTGCAACAACCAGGTGAAGTTTCGGCCCCTGCTGGAGCACGCCCTGGCCCTGGGCGCCGAGCGCCTCGCCACGGGCCACTACGTCCGCCTTCGCCGCAACGGGCGCGGATACGAGATGTGGCGGGCCGCCGACCGCTCCAAGGACCAGTCCTACGTCCTGTATGCCCTGGGCCAGCGGGAGCTCTCCCACGCTCTCTTCCCCGTGGGCGAGCACACCAAGGAGGAGATCCGCGCCATCGCCCGTCGATGCCGGCTGCCCAACGCCGACAAGCCGGACTCCGCCGACATCTGCTTCGTCCCGTCCGGGGACTACCGGTCGTTCGTGGGGCAGCGGGTGACCAGCCAGCCGGGGGACATACTGGATATGGCGGGGAATCGTCTGGGCCGGCACAGGGGGATCGTCAACTACACGGTAGGCCAGCGCCGGGGCCTGCCCGCGCGCGGCGGCGGCGAGCCGCTGTACGTCCTGCGGCTGGAGGCCGAGGCGAACGCCGTGGTGGCGGGGCCGGAGGAGGAGTTGCTGGCGCCGGGCCTCATCGCCGACGAGCTGTCATTCGTCTCCGGGGAAGCACCGCAGGAGCCGTTCCAGGCGCAGGCCCGCATCCGCTACGGCGGCCGGGACGCCCCCGCCACCGTCGAGGTTCGCGGCGACACCGCCGAGGTGCGTTTTCATCATCGGCAGCGGGCCGTCACCCCCGGCCAGGCGGTGGTCTTCTACGACGGCGAGCGGGTGATCGGCGGCGGGACGATAGCGCGCCCGGCCGACTGACGTCCCCAGCTCATGGTTTGACAGCCCTTCGACGAGTTCAGGACATGGCTGACCATGAGCGGCCCTGGCTGGCGTGCAACCCTGCCCGTGCTATAATGGGCCGCGTCCCGCCTTTGGCGGGGGCGTCCCCAAGAACCCCACAGGAGGTAGCGCCTCATGGGAATCGATACCCTCCAGGACCTGCGCGACGTCACCATAATCAGCTTCACCATCGCCGGGACGGTGCTCTTCCTCATCGCCATCATCTTCACCGTCGTCGTCGGCTGGGGGGCCAAGACCCTCGTCTCCAAAGTGAAGGGCGTCGTCAGCGATGGCGTCCAGCCCACGCTGGAGAACGTGCGGGAGACGACGGAGAACGTGCGCGGCACCGTGGCGTTCGTCTCGGACTATGCGGTGACGCCGGTGGTGCGCACGTACGGGATCATCGCTGGGACGAGGCGGTTCATAGCGGTGGTCAGCCGCTTCAGGCGCCGCTCCGGAGAGTGACGGAGGTCATCGATGCGATTCATCATCGGCTTGCTTATGGGCCTAGGCATCGGTTTGGCGGCGGCGCTGCTGTTGGCGCCGGAGAAGGGCCAGCGGCGGAAAGAGAGGGAGCCGTTCAGCGAGGAGGCGTCTGGCGCTGGGGAGTTGGGGGAGGATCACGACGCGCTGGCCGGGCTGCGCCGCGCGATGCGGGGGCTGCAGGAGCAGGTGCAGGAGGCCTGGGAGGAGGCCCGCCAGGCGGCCCAGGAGGCCGAAAAGGAGATGCGGGCCCGCTACCAGCGCTCGGTCCCCAAGCCGAACCGCTAGCGGCTGAAGACCACCTGCCCCCTCTGCTAAACTAACACCGGAGGGGTGCCGGAGTGGTTGAACGGGGCGGTCTCGAAAACCGTTGTGCCGCTTTTGCGGTACCGTGGGTTCGAATCCCACCCCCTCCGCCAGCGGGAGAACCGAGAACATAAAAGGAGAAACCGTGCGCTTGTCATTCTGATCCGCCGGAGGCGGAGAAGAATCTGGCGGTTGTGGTCGCCAGATGCTAGATTCTTCGTCGCTTCGCTCCTCCGAATGACAGCATTCGGCTCTAGGTTTTGCACCGCGGAGGGGTGCCGGAGCGGTTGAACGGGCACGCCTGGAGAGCGTGTGTACCCTTTGGGTACCGTGGGTTCGAATCCCACCCCCTCCGCCAGCGCGCTACCGCTGAGAAGTTGGACGTTAGAAGCTGGATGTTGGGCCAGGGATTCCAATATCCAACGTCCAGCAGCCGATCTGCCAGGGTGACCTAGAGCAGCCGCTGCTGCCCCTCGCCGCCGGGCGCCTGCCGCGAGGCGCCCAGGCGATCCGCCATCTGGCGGGCGTTCCGAACCGCGTGATCGTGGCGGCAGTTGTTCATGAGCACGTGTACCTCGCGGCTGCCCTCCGCCAGGCGCTGGACGCCGGGCACCCACTCTTCCAGCTCATCCTCTCGGTACAGGTAGTCGAACCGCTCAGCAGCGCCGATCCCTTTCTTCTCCCACGTCTCATGGTTGCGGCCGTGCATTCGCAGCAGGGCCACCGGGGCGGTGACGGCGACGACCGGGGGGACGCTGGAGCGGAACCCCTGGGGCTCGTCGACGCAGACGTAGGGGATGGCGTGCTCGGCCAGGAGCTTGAGGGTGCGCTCCCGGTTTCGCTCCGATAGCCAACGATCGTTGCGGAACTCCACCGCCATGGCGTACTGGCCCAGGCGCTCCTTGGCCTCCAGGATGTAGTCGGCGGAGTCGCGGCCGGGGAGGAACCAGGGCGGGAACTGGAAGAGCACCGTGCCCAGCCTGCCAGCGCTGTCCAGGGGCAGGAGGGCGGAGTTGAACCGGTTCCACAGTTCGTCGCGGAGGTCCGGGGGCGCGTCGCCGTAATACAGGTTGCGCTTTTCCCGGAGGGCGGGCGGCAGCGCCTCTCGCACGTCCTTGGGCAGGGAGCGCACCGGCGCCGGGTGGTGGGTGAACAGGGCGTAGGACTTGATATCGAAGGTGAAGCCGTCGGGCGTGCGCTCCACCCAGAGGGCGGCGTTCCGCTCCGACGGCAGGCCGTAGTAGGTGCTGTCCACCTCGACGATGGGGAACTGGTCGGCGTAGTAGCGCAGGCGGTCCTCCGGCGACTTGGCCTGCGGGGGGTACCAGCCGCTGTCCACCAGGGTCTTGTCGGTCCAGGAGCAGGTGCCGACGAGGATGCGGGCGCTCATGCCTCGATTATCGCACGGCGGGCGGCCTCTCGTGGCATAATCGAATCTAGTCGGCCATTTGGCGTCGAAGGAGGTAGGGTCATGCTACGGTTGCTCGGCGGCGAGATGGCATACATACGCACCTGGCAACAGAGAGCCGCGCGCATAGAGAAAGAGGTACTCGATAAGATCCGCCGTCGCGAGCGGGTCAGCCGGAACGTGGAAGCGCTGCACCAGGAGCGGCTGACTTTCGGCCAGCGGGTCTCGGACAGACTGGCCGACATCGCGGGGAGCTGGAGGTTCATCTTCAGCTTCGCCCTTGTCCTCGGCGTCTGGGTCCTCCTGAACACGGTCGCCCTCATGCATCACTGGGATAAGTACCCCTACATCCTGCTCAATCTGTTTCTGTCGATGCTGGCTGCCATCCAGGCGCCGGTAATCATGATGAGCCAGAATCGGCAAGAGGCCCATGACCGTCTCCGCGCCGAGCACGACTATGAGGTGAACCTCAAAGCGGAGATTGAGATACAGCAGATCAATCAGAAGCTGGACGCCTTGCTGGAGCGCCTGGAACGTCCTCCTGGCCCTGCAGACCCCACAGACTGAGCCGCGGGAAGGCGATTCGCGTGTTGCAGCGAGGGAAGGCGACCTAAGCCCGGCGGCTCGCAGCATGATCGCCCCCTGCATGCGACGCACCTTCGAGCCGACCGAAGCGCTGCACCCCCCGGTTGACAGCAGTGCCTTGCATGGGCTGGGGCACTTGACAAGGGAGGGGTTCCCGTCAATGATAGTGAGTAGTCACTAGCCTAATCCTCAGACCTATGTCCCGAGCTGTAAGGACTCGCCTTTCCGGCCGGGAGCGAGAGCTCCAAATACTTCACGCTGCTACTAGCGTATTCGCCCGCTCCAATTATCGCCTGGCGGGCACCGCCGATATCGCTTTGGAGGCAGGGATATCGGAGCCGACCATCTACAAGTACTTCCCCAGCAAGAAGGATCTCTTCATCCGCATTCTGAAGAGGATAGGAGAACGCATCCTCGATATCTGGAAGCAGGCCGCCACCAACGAGGAGGGGGACGCCCTCTCGGCCGTGAGGCGCATAGGCCGCGTCTACCTGGAAAGCCTGCGCACTCACCCTGACGACCTGAAGGTCCAGTTCCAGGCACTGGCGGAGTCTGACGATCCCGATATCGCTCACCAGTTGCGGGAGAACCATAAGGCCTATGTTCGCTTCCTGGCGCAGGTTATCGACCGAGGCAAGAGCGAGGGCACTGTGCGGCCCGACGTAGACCCCTATGGCGGGGCCTGGCTCCTCAACAGCATCGGCTTCACCCTGACCCTGGTGCGTCTCTTGGGCTTCGACAAGGACGTAGGCGAACAGCGGGTCGTGGAGATGATCAATGGCTACATGGATTGGTTGGCCGGAGCCGGAGAGCGACCACCCATGGACGAGAGCTAGGGAGAAATGCCTTGCCCCTGCCGCCAGACCTGTCGCCGGAACAACGAGAGGACTTGATCCGGCGCTGCTGGTATTCCCACGATGCTCGCTGGTTCAGGGCAGTGGCCCAGGAGTTCGGGCTGGAGGTGGCCAATCGGCTCAACAGGCAGGTGATACGCGCTCAGGGCAAGGTGGAGACGCGGCGCCTTATGAAGGCGCTGGGCATCTCCCAGATAAGCGACGTGGAGGAGATGATCCGGTTCGTCGACACAGCCGTCCACCTTATCGTTGGGCCTCTGATGGAGTTCGAGATACGGGCCCTGAATGACCACTCGTATGAGGGGACCTTCCATCGCTGCTTCGTACACGAGAACATCGTCAAGGCCGGCGTGGCCCAGTCCTACTTCTGCGCGGTCTTTGATCGCCTCCAGGGCTTCCACGACGCCGCCAACCTGCCCCTGACCGAAGAGATCGCCGCCCTGCCTTGCGCCAAGGCGGAGGGCCAGGAGTGTCGGCGCGTCCTCACCGTTCAGCCGCCAAAGGCCTGGCCCCCGTGCAAACGTACCTTTCAGCTGAAGGAGGGAACCATGGACTTCGCGGTGCCCGAAGAAGTGGACATGCTGAAGCAAACCCTAAGCAGGTTTGTCACCGAGGAGGTCATCCCCCTGGAGAGATAAGCGTCATGGAGGGAGAGTCTCAATGTTCAGCCGCGTCGGAAGCCTAGCGGTTCGCCTTCGCTTCGCCACCCTGGCAGCCGCACTCGCGGTCGTCCTTCTGGGCTTAGGCTACGGCTCAGGCGTCTTCGACGACCTCGAATCGGGCAGCGGCTTGGAGGCCGCTGGCAGCGACTCGTTCGAAGTGCAGGAACGTCTGGTCGACGACCTAGGCCTGGGCGAGGCCGATGTCATAGCCGTCTTCGGCGACGAGACCACCTCCGTGGACGACCCCGCCTTCGCGGCCAGCGTCCAGTCGACTCTGGACATCGTCGGGGGGCAGGAGGGGGTCGTCAGCGTCATCTCGTTCTACAACGGCGGAGGCGACACCCTCGTCTCCTTCGACCGTAGCCAGACCTTCGCCGTTATCAGTCTAGAGGGCAACCAGGATGCAAAGATCGATGTTTTGCCTGACATCGAATCCGCCCTGCGGGCATCGACGGTGCCGGTGCAACTCGGCGGCATCACCGTTACGATGGACACCGCCACCGAGCAGATAGAGAAGGACTCGCGCCGAGCCGAGTTGCTGGCCTTCGTCATCGTCGCTGTGCTCCTGGTCATCGTGTTCGGCAGCCTTGTGGCCTCCTTGCTCCCCTTGCTCATCGGTGGGCTATCCATCCTGTCCACCATGGCAGCACTGCGGCTGATCACCCAGTTCACCGACGTCAACGTCTTCGTCTTGAACATCGTAATAATGTTGGGCCTGGGTCTGGCCATTGACTATTCCCTGCTGGTGGTGAACCGCTACAGGGAGGAACTGGGCAAAGGCCTGCAGTCCACAGCCGCCATCGTGCGCACGGTGACTACGGCTGGCAAGGCGGTGACGTTCTCCGGCTTCGCGGTGGCTGTGAGCATGCTGGGCCTATTCTTTTTCCCGCATCTGTGGATGCGCAGCATGGCTCTGGGTGGTGCCCTGGTCGCCTTCATCGCCGTGGCGTGGTCGCTCACTGTCCTACCAGCGCTGCTCGCCGTGCTCGGTCCGCGTGTGAACGCTCTTTCGATTCGCCGTGCTTGGATCCGCGGTGACAGGTCTGCCTTCTGGTCCCGGCTCGCCAACTGGGTGATGCGCCGACCGATCGTGGTCGCGCTGGCCGTAGCTGCCGCGCTGATCGCCGTGGCGTTGCCCTTCCTTCGTGTGCAGTTCACGACCTCCGACTCTCGCCTTCTGGGCGAGGACGCCGAGCCACGCCAGGTGTACGAGCTGCTGGGCGACGGCGAGCGCTTCCAGCCCAACGAGACGACGCCGGTCCAGGTACTGGTGGAGACCCCCGGTGACGTTCTGGCGCCGGAGAACGTGGGCCCTCTCTTCGACTACGTCGCGGCCATCGAGGACGTGCCCGGAGTGCAGCGCGTGGACAGCATCGTCAGCTTCGACCCCTCCCTGGGACGCCAGGAGTACCAGGCGCTGTACTCGCAGCCCCTCAACCAACTCGACCCGTCTCTGGGCCCATTCGTCGACCGCTTCACCGAGGGCGACGTCACCCTGGTGTCCGCCGTTCTCTCCTCTCATCACCTGTCGGACGAGGCGCTGGATGCGACGAAGGAGATCCAAGGGATCCGGCCGACTGGCGGCCTGGAGACCCGGGTGGGCGGCAGCAGCGCCGAATTCCTGGACAGCAGGGACGCTATTCAGGACCGGCTGCCCTTTGCCCTGGCCTTCATCGCTCTGGTGACCTTCGGTGTGCTGTTCCTGGCCTTCGGATCCATCGTGGTGCCCATTAAGGCGCTGGCCATGAACGTCCTATCGCTGGGCGCGGCCTTCGGCGCCCTGGTCTGGGTGTTTCAGGACGGCAACCTGGAATGGTTGCTTCGGTTCGAATCCGTGGGCGCGATCACCCTGTTTGTGCCTGTCTTCATGTTCGCCGTCGTCTTTGGTCTGTCCATGGACTACGAAGTGTTCCTCCTGAGCCGCATCAAGGAGGAGTACGACGCCAGCGGTGATAACCGGATGAGCGTGGTGCGTGGCCTGGAGCGGACGGGACGGATCATCACCAGCGCCGCCCTACTGCTGGTGGTGGTGAGCGGCGCCTTCGCGACCAGCGAGATCATCTTTGTCAAGCAGGTGGGCTTGGGGGTCGCGCTGGCCATCGCCATCGATGCGACCATCGTCCGTGCCCTGTTTGTCCCGGCCGCCATGCGGCTCATGGGCGGCTTGAACTGGTGGGCGCCGGCGCCTCTCCGCCGCCTGTGGCTGAGGCTGGGTATGGTCAGTCTGGAAGGAGCCTCACCGAGCGGCGCGCATCCTCACCATCATTGAGGGCACATCCTCCGGTAGCGAGAGCGCTGGAGGTGGCTGCAGCCGTAAGCGTACGGCTGTGGCTTGAGTGTAGGCCCGTGCTACAATCTGCTCCGGCCGCGTCATATCGGTACTAACCTCCGGCTGGAGAACTCTGCCATGCGACGTACCCTGGAACTCGCCGAAGCGCTGCGCCTGCTCGACGGTGGGCCGGTGGTTCTCGTCACCACGCGCTGGCGGGACCAGACGGACGTGATGCCCGCCATCTGGACCACGCCGCTGTCCCGCACGCCGCCCCTGGTGGGCGTGGTGGTGCATCCCTCCCGCCACACGCACGAGATGATCCGCTTCGCCGAGCAGTTCGCCCTGAACTTCCCCGGCCGCGACCTGATGAACCACAGCCACTACTTCGGTGCGGTGTCCGGTCGCGACGTGGACAAGTTGGACCTCTCCAAGCTGACCACCTTCAAGGCGGCGAAGGTGGACGCTCCCCTCATCGAGGGCTGCATCGCCTACGTCGAGTGCGGGCTGGACGACGCCCTGCGCCTAGGCGACCACACCCTGTTCGTCGGCCGCGTGCTGGCCGTGCAGGCGGAGAGCGACTCCTTCGACGAGACGTGGCTGGTGGGCGAACCCGACTACCGGCCCCTGCACTACCTGGGGATCGACCGCTACGCTGTCCTGGGGGAGCGCCTCCAGGCGGAGCTGCGCACTACGGAAGAGGGCGCGATAGAGCTGGCGGAGACGCCGGAGGAGAAGGAGCGCCGGGAGGAGGAAGAGGCGCGGGAGCGAGAGCGGGCGGAGAGAGAAGGGGAGCAGCGGTAGCTACCGCCGCTCCCCCTGTTGGCGCTAGTTGCGAGCGTTGTCGAAGCCGAAGGGCAGCGTGCACAGGTCCGTCACCTCGTAGGTCGTGCTGGTCTGGCTGCCCGGGGCTATCTCCAGCGGCGTACCGTCCGAACCGATGACCTGCTCGACCATGATGTCGTACTCGCCGAACAGGTTGATGGGGAACCTTAGCTGGGCCTCCCCGTTGGCATCCGTCACGCCGCTGGCCGTCGACTCTATCACTCCGGGGCCATCGGCGCTGGCCTCGACCGTGGCGCCCTCCACCGGCGCCGCTCCGACCAGCGCCGCCAGGACCAGGGCCACCAGGTCGCTCTGAACGCCGGGCTGGGTGTGCTCGCAGCCCGCCGCTACCTGCACCTCCACCTGCTGGGCGGCCGGCTCCTCGGTGGGCGTCGGCGTTGGCGCAGTGGTAGGCGTAGGCTCTGGCGTCTCGCCAGCTCCCGGCATAGGCCCGGGACCCGGGTTGGGGATGTGCAGAGCGTCCACGATGCTCCCTATGCGGCGGTTCTGCTCCGTAGGCACTATGAGGGGCACGGTCTCGCCGGTGGCAGTCCGATAGGCGTCATCCTCGCCGTCGGACTCGCCTGGCGGCAGCGCGGTTAGCGTAGCCTCCATCCGCAGCGAGTCCTCGTTCACCGCTACCAGGTTCATGTCCTGCAACTGGACCTCCACGAACACGTCGAAGAAGCTGTCCGCCGGGAAGTCCTGGCCGCGCTCCTGCTGCTCCACCATCCCCATGGAGGGCCGCTCCGGGTCCTGGCTGACCGTGACAGGCCCCAAGAGGGGATGCGTCCCGGTCAGCTCCATGGAGACGATCTCTGTCTCGATGTCCGCCAGGCCGTCGCCGTCGCTGTCCCCGGGGTCGCCGCGCTTGATCAGGGCGGGGCCCTCCAGATCGATGGTCTCGAACGCCCCTATTGCCACCGGCAGCGCCCCCACTCCCTCCACCTTCACCTCTATCTCGACGGTGGCGCTGGTGTTCTCGAAGCGGTCCTCGCCCGCCGACGGGTAGTCGGTGTCGAGGTCCGCTCCGTCATCGCCGCAGGCTGCCAGAACGAGCAGCGGTGCTAAGAGAAAGCCAAGAAGGGAAAGACGACGAACAAGTCTCATGTGGCCTCCCAAGGCACAAGTTGACGCCATGCTAGCAGCGCCTCTGGGTAGTGTCAAGAATAGGCCCCAAGGCTGAGCCATGGCGGGATCCTCATTTTGGAGTCCGAACCGCAACCTTACACTTTTGCGTTACAGTTTCTTGTAAAGGACTTGACCTTTACGTTAAAGTGCGCTATCATCCCAGGGCTGAGATCATCGGTGAGAGTGGGCACTTCGACCTGCGCCAATGAGTGCGACAGCTATGAAGGAGGAGTGCTGACATGGACGTAGAGGAGGTCAGGAGACTGACAGAGGCGACCCTGTCAGCGTGGAACAGCCAGGACGTGGAAGGTGTGGTCTCCTGCTACACGGAGGACTGCGTGTACCTGGACCCGAACACGCGGGGGCCTGTGGTGGGGCGCGATGCCTTCCGCAGGTACTTGAGCCGACTGTTCCAGCGGTGGCAGATGCACTGGTCGCTCCGCGAGTTCTTCCTGTTCGAGGGTGGGAGCGGCGGTGCGTTTCTCTGGCACGCGCAGTTGACGCCTGCCTCCGGCGGGAAGACCGCAGAGATCGATGGAATGGACCTCGTGATGCTCCGGGGAGAGAAGCTCAGCCGGAACGAGGTGTACTTCGACCGGACGGCCGTGTTCAGCGGTCGATGACAGGGAGGCGACTGCGACGCCGACGGACGGCACCAAAGCTGTGCGAACCTGGAATCGTCATTCTAGGAACCAGATTCGTAACCTTACGTTTTCTCATGAAGCATTTGACTTCTCCCTCAAAGATGCGTATCATTCCAGCGGCAGTCAGGTTGGAGGTTGCCTGACCGGCTCAGCGAAAGGAGACGGTGATGGACTTTCGCTTCACTCCTGAAGAAGAGGCATTCCGACGGGAAGTTCACGACTTCATCGAGACGGAGTGCCCGTCGGATCTCCGGGGCGGCGGCGTCAACATCATGGAGGAGGTAGGCAACCTATTTGCCTGGCGCGCCAAGCTGGCCAAGAGGAACTGGATTGCCCCGGCTTGGCCCAAGGAGTACGGCGGCGCCGGCATGTCCATCATGGAGCAGTTCATCTACAACCAGGAGACTGCCCGCATGCGTGCTCCGCCCCACATCTTCATCGGCGGGCTGGGCGTGGCCGTCGTCGGTCCCACCATCATCCACTACGGCTCCGAGGAGCAGAAGCAGGAGTTCATCCCTAAGGTCCTCTCCGGCGAGCACATGTGGTGTCAGGGGTTCTCCGAACCGGAGGCCGGCTCCGACCTCGCCTCCCTCAAGACCCGCGCCGTCCGCGACGGCGACGACTACGTGATCAACGGCCAGAAGATATGGACCACCGTGGCCCACGTCTCGCACTACATGCTCATGCTGGCCCGCACCGACCCCGACGCGCCCAAGCACAAGGGCATCTCCTACTTCATTGTCCCCATGAAGACTCCGGGCATCACGGTGCGGCCCCTGTTGAACATGCCCGGTGTCCGCGAGTTCAACGAGGTGTTCTTGGAGGACGTGCGCCTTCCAGCCAAGAACTTGCTGGGCGAGGAGAACCAAGGTTGGTACATGGCCGCCACCACCCTTGACATCGAGCGCTCCAACATCGGGTCGGCTGTGGGGCAGCAGCAGAGCGTGGAGGACCTGGCCGGATTCGCTCGGGAGAACGATGGCAACGGCGTCGTCCGTCTGGGCTGGGACCCCGGCCTGCGTTACGAGCTTGCGGAGCGCTACATCGAGACAGAAGCCGCCATGATGCTCTCCAGTCGGGTGGTGACCCTGCAAGCCAGGGGGCTGATCCCCAACTACGAGGCGTCCGCCGTCAAGCTGTACTCCATGGAGATGGCCCAGCGCATCGCCAACACCGGCCTGCGCCTCCTGGGCCTGTACGGGCAGCTTGCCCGCGGCAGCAAGTGGGCGCCCCTCAAGGGCCGACTGGAGTACCAGTACCTGCGCTCCATCGGCAGCACTATCGAGGGCGGCACCAGCGAGATCCAAAGGAACATAATGGCGACACGCGGTCTGGGGCTGCCTAGAGGCGATTAATGGCAATATCCCGCCAGAGGCGTGCCGCCTCTGGCGGGATGACCAGCGGTGGCCCCGGCCTGCCCAGGCGTGACTAGTCCAAGGGTTGCCCCCGCCCAGCACGATCCGCCGCCCGGCGCAGCGGCGCGGCGTTCACCGAGTTTTCCCCTGATACGGCTGCGGCCGCTGTCACCGGGGCCGGAATAATGCGTCAATTTGTGAAGGACTTGACAAATGGGGTATAATGTCCCCCGATTACTTGGAGGGGTTCGTGGGCGGCGTCGATCATCAGACGCCGTCCTGACAAGAGGAGGAGACAAACAGGAGGTAGGTTATTCGGGAGCCAAATGGGTCGGCCCCGCCCCCACCCCGGGGCCGAGACAAGGACGCGTCTGAGCTGCAGATCGCGGACCGCCTGGTAGGCGAATACCGAAGGTACTACCTGCACGGAGTCTTCATCCTCATCGCCCTCGTCGCGGTGGGACTGGCTGCGGCGGGCGTCCTGGAGAGGGTGACCGGTCCTCTGGTCTCTGCTCACGCTGACCCCGAGGGTGTCGTGGCTGAGAGTCCCTCCGCCGGCTATCTGCGCCCTCCCATCGTCCTGGCCACCTCCCCGGGCATCTACATCGTCAACCCAGATCCGGAGCCTCAGGAGGCGGAAGAGGCTACTCCGGAGGCCAAGCCCACTCCCAAACCCGCACCCGAACCCACCCCCGAACCCACACCTGAGCCCCAACCGGCGTTCATCGTCTACACTGTTCAGCCGGGAGATAGCGTCGCCTCTATCGCCGAGTCCTTCGGCGTAGACATGGAGTACATCCTCTGGAACAACCCTGACCTGTACGAGGACCCGGACCTGCTCCTTGTCGGCTACAAGCTCCAGATCCCCACGGTCAACGGTCTCATCTACCACGTCAAGCTGGGCGACACCCTCACCGACATCGCCTCCTTCTACCAGATCGACGTCCCGAGCATCCTGGCCTTTGTGCCCAACGCGATCTACTCCGCGGACATGGTGATTGAGGGGATGGTGCTGGTGTTGCCGGGGGCGGTACCTCCGCCTCCGCCCATACAGGCTGCCGTCACCGCCGTGGAGGCCACCAACCCGGAGCCCGAACCGGAACCGCCGCCGCAGGCAGAACCGGAGCCGCCGCCGGCACCGCCGCCGGCCAGCACCGGCTATGTCTGGCCGTTCAGCGGCTCCATCTCCTCTTATTTCGGGGAGTATCGCGGCGGCAACTCCTACCACATGGGCGTCGACATCGACGCCTTCGGCCGCTACGGAGCCCCCGTCGTAGCCGCCGCCTCCGGGACAGTCGTCCTCGTCGCCAGCATGGACTGGGGCCTCGGCACCTACATCATCATTCGCCACGCGGACGGCTCGGAGACCGTGTATGCTCACCTTTCGGCCGTATACGTGGCCCAGGGACAGTCCGTGGCCCAGGGCGCGCAGATCGGTGCCATCGGCTGCACCGGCTACTGCACCGGCGCCCACCTCCACTTCGAGCTCTGGATCGGCGGGTCGGCGGTAGACCCGCTCGCGTACCTGCCCTAAGACTCCAATACAAGATCTATGCGAAGGACGTTGCCGCTCCTAGCGGCTTTTCTGTCTCTGGCCTTCCTGGTCCCAGCACCTCCTGCCGCGGCCAGGGAGGCCCCCGTATACATCGCCATTGGCGAGTCGCGGACCTTCGGCGTGGGCGCCTCGGACCCGGTCACCGGCGGCTACGTGGCGATCACCTATGATGCCCTGCACAGGAGCGAACGCTACCGCGACCGCGGCCTCGAGCTGCTGAACCTGGGCGTGCCCGGCGCCACCAGCTCGGACCTCCTGCTGCCCGGCGGCCAGCTCGAGCGGGCCGTGGTTGAGATCGAAGAGCGGCAGGACGATACCTCCTCCGCCGACGACAACGTGGAGATCATAACCGTCGACACCGGCGCCAACGACGCGATGGCCCTAGCCACCTCCGATTCGCCCTGTGTGGCTGATCCGCAGTCCACAGAATGCCAGGATCGCTTGCAGGAGATGCTGGATGCCCTGGAGGATGACCTGACGCAGGTGCTTGGGCGTCTGCGGGAGGCCGCTCCCAAGGCGGATATCATCGTCCTTGACCTGTACAGCCCCCTGTCGGGCAAAGCTGGAGCCCCGGAGCTGGTGGCGGATCTCGCCGTCCGCGAGATCAACGCCGTCATCGAGCGAGTGTTGTCCGACCCGGAACTGAGGGCGAAGCTGGCCAGCGTCTACCCGCTGTTCCGCGGACGTGCATCCCAACTGGTGGCCGCGGACAACCTGCACCCGAATGACGACGGCCACGCCTTGATAGCGGAGGTGATGCTGGCCGCCATCGAGGGCCGTGAGCCGAGACTTCCCGAAAAGCTCATGACACCCAAGGCGGTGGAAGAGATCGTCCAGGGGCCGCTGGGGGAGGGCGGCCTGCAGCCCGTCAGCCAGGACGAGGACAGGAGCGGCAGCAGCCTGCCCCTCTTCCTGGCAGTGGCCATTCCGGTTTCCCTGTTGGGCCTGGGAGCGGTGGCCGGGGCCTATCGCGCTGCCCGCGGCCGCTAGCGCCGGTGGTCCAGCAGGATCACCTGTGTCTCGTGGGGCAGGGATCTGCTGGTCACCGTGAGCTTCGGCTGGGGCTCCAAGTCCTTGGCCCCCATCTCCTTCAGGAAGCGGTCGAGGGTGGCCAGTTGGCTCTGGGCGGACTCCGTGCGGTAGTGCATGGGCACGGCGATGGCCGGCTCGATGATGTTCACCACCTCGGCCGCGGTCGCTGCATCGATGGTGGTGAGGCCGCCGACGGGGATCAGCAACACGCCCGCGCCGCTCATCTCCTCCACCTGAGCGGCCGTAGGCGTGTGTCCAAGGTCGCCCAGGTGGCACACCCGCACGTCTTCCATCTCGATGACGAAGCACACGTTGGGGCCGTAGACGGCTCCCTTTTGCGTGTCGTGGTAGGTGCCGACGCCGGTCATGAAGGCGCCGTGTATCTCGTACTCCCCTGGCCGCTCTAGGATGGCCGGTTTGCCGGCCACGCCCTTAACGTAGGAGTGGTTCTCGTGGTCATGGCTGACGGTAACGATGTTCGCAGTCGGCTTGCCGATGGCATAGCCGCTTGAGGGTGGGCAGGGGTCGGTGACGATGGTAGCCTCGCGCCCGCGAATACGAAAGCAGGAGTGGCCGAGCCAGGTTATCTCCACTCTTGCAGATCGCTCCTGGGGAACGCGGGGTCAAGCACCGAGAGAACGGGGCAAAGGTTTGGGAAGGGCTACTCCTCTTCTTCCTGGTCAGCACCGCGGCGGCGCCAGAAGGTGAGAGCGGCGACGGCGGCGCCGATCAAGGCGAGGAAGGCGAGCAGCTTTCCCTTGCCGCCCTTTTTCTCCTGGATTTCTTCTTCTTCGGCCATGGCGGGTATCTCCTTTGGACTCGGCAGAGGGGTCGCGCTGAGTATAGCAAGGGCCGTTGCGAGGGGTCAACACGGGGGCTGGGCTGGCACCTCCTCTTGACACCCTCTCGTCGCTGGTGATACTCTGGCCTCGGTTAGCACTCTCACCCTGAGAGTGCTAATTGCTAAGGAAAGTTGCCATGCTCACCGAGAGACGCGAACAACTGTTGCGCTCCATCGTGGAGGAGTACGTGCGCACTGCCCAGCCGGTGGCCTCCAGCGCCGTCGTATCCCGCTACGGCCTCCCGGTATCCCCGGCCACCATCCGCAACGAGATGGCGCGACTGGAGGAGGAGGGCTACATCGTTCAGCCCCACACCTCGGCCGGGCGCATCCCTTCCGATAGGGGCTACCGCTACTACGTAGAGGCGCTCATGCGGCCCCGGGAGCTGCCCCTGGCGGTGCAGCAGACCATTCGCCACCAGTTCCACCAAGCGGCAGGGGAGGTGACGGAGTGGGCCCACCTGGCGGCCGCCGTCCTGGCCGCACGCTTGAGCTATGCCGCCGTAGTCACCGCTCCCCAGGCCGCCCTGCCCCGCCTGCGTCGCCTCCACCTGGTGAGCGTGCACGACACCATGGCCCTGCTGCTGGTCGTCCTCCAGGAGGCGAGCGTCGTCCAGCACACCCTCACCCTGGAGCGTCCATACCGCCAAGAAGAGCTGAACGATGTGGCTGCCCGGCTCAACTCCCTCTACGGTGGTCACAGCGCCGACGAGATCCGCGACAAGCAGGTGGAACACTCGCCGGTGGAGGCCGACGCCGTCCGCGTCGCCCTCGACCTGATGGACTCCGCACAGGGCGAGTGGTTCGGAGAGGCCTACTTGGAGGGCCTGCCCGATATGTTGCGGGAACCGGAGTTCGCCGAGGGGGATCGCATCCTGGCCCTCCTGAACCTGCTGGAGCAGCCCAACCTGCCCAAGGCGATACCGCTGCCGCCGGCCGGGCAGCATAAGCTAATGGTCATCATCGGAAGCGAGCACCCCCAGGACGCTATGCGGCAGTGTAGCATCGTCATCTCCCGCTACGGCGGCTCCTCCGGCCTCCGCGGCACCATCAGCGTCCTCGGGCCCACACGGATGCACTACCCCAAGGCCGTCTCCATGGTCCGCTACATGGACTCCATCATGGAGGAGCTCCTCGAAGTCTATCTCAGCTAGACCACACGTTAGAGGATCGATATGAGTGATAACCCGCGCAAGCGTGAGCCTCCTCCAGAGGCGGATCAGCCTCCGGCTGACGTCGAGCCGCCGGATCCAGAATCCGCAAAGGCCGAGCCGGTCGAAGCCAAGGGCAAGTCGCCCGAGGAGCAGATCGCCCAGGCGAAGGAGGACGCGCAGAAGTACCTGGCGAACTGGCAGCGCGCCGAGGCCGACTTCCAGAACTACAAGCGGCGCGTGGAGCAGGAGCGGGACGAGAGCCGCCGCTTCGCCTCCGCCGCCCTCATCATCAACGTCCTCCCCATCCTGGACGACCTGGAGCGGGCGCTGGGTAGCCTGGACGCCCGCCTGGCTGGCCTCACCTGGTTCGAGGGCATCGCCCTCATCCACCGCAAGATCCTGATACTGCTGGAGAACGCCGGCGTCAGCATCATCCAGGCGGAGGGGCAGCAGTTCGACCCCCGCTACCACGAGGCGGTGATGCACGCCGAGGGCGAGGAGGGGAAGGTGCTGGCGGAGGTGCAGCGCGGCTACCTGCTGCACGACCGCGTCCTCCGCCCCGCGATGGTGGTGGTGGGGAAGGCCAAGACGGAGAAGGCGGAGGAGCCCGAGGAGCCGAAGCAAGGGGCCGAGAAGACGGAGGCCGGTGAGCAGGATCAAGGGGACGAAAGCGGCTAGACCAATGCAGGCGATTGACGACTTCTGGTGGCTGCCCGAAGGCTGCAAGAGAGGCCGGTTGTTCCTTGAGGTGGGAAATCATCCAAGCGCAGAATGGGCGGGCGAAGTCCCTTGGTACCACAGCTTCGACGGTGCAGGTCAACCATCGTCAGATAAGCAACTGTACCCACTTGCATTCCTGTCAGACTGGAAAGGGTGCTGGGCTAATCGCAACGTTTTTCGAAGCATGGAAGTCTACAGCTCGCCGGATGGGGACAAACCAATCTGGGGGCCCTTCCTGGTCGATGTAGACAACGAGGGTGAAAATCTGACAGACGCTTTGAACGTCGCTCGTGCCGTAGTAGCCTACTTCACCGAATCTAGACGCCTGTCGGAAGACTCACTTCGTATCTTCTTCACAGGCCGGAAGGGCTTCAACATCGAAGTTCGGCCGACCGCCATTCATCCTCGAGATACGCCAAGAGTGCAGAGCGAGCGCGAGCGGCTCAGGCTCATAGGGTTCTTGAGGCGGGATTTGCCAACGGACTCCTCAACCTATTCCAACCAGGTATCGGAAGCCGGGACGATCATTGACAAGTTTCATCGGTACGTACGGCTCGCCGACTCATTGAATTGCTGGCTCGTACCTGATGGATCAGAGAAAGCGATGAGGAAATTGCCGCTGACTGTCGATGAACTCTTGGAATGGAGCATCGAAGAGATACTGCAGACAGCCTGTGTAACAGTCTCGGCCCACAAGTGAGGTGACGCCCCATGCCTAGAGCGATAGGAATCGACCTCGGAACCACAAACTCGGCCATGGCCGTGATGGAGGGCGGCGAGCCCGTCGTCATCACCAGCGCCGAGGGCGGCCGCACCATCCCCTCCGTGGTCGCCATCGCCAAGGACGGCGAGCGCCTCGTCGGCCAGGTCGCCAAGCGCCAGGCCGTCACCAACCCCGACAACACGGTCTACTCCATCAAGCGCATCATGGGCCGCCGCTTCGATGACCCGGAGGTGCAGCGCGACGTCAAGATCCTCGCCTACAAGATGGACGCCGCCGACAACGGCGACGCCCGCGTATGGATGGGCGAGAAGTCCTACTCGCCGCCGGAGATCTCGGCCATGATCCTCCAGAAGCTGAAGACCGACGCCGAGGCCTACCTGGGCGACACCGTCAACGAGGCCGTCGTCACCGTCCCCGCCTACTTCAACGACTCCCAGCGCCAGGCCACCAAGGCCGCAGGCGAGATCGCCGGCCTCAACGTCCTGCGCATCATCAACGAGCCCACCGCCGCCGCCCTCGCCTACGGCCTCGAGAAGACCGAGGAGAAGGTCATCGCCGTCTACGACCTCGGCGGCGGCACCTTCGACATCTCCATCCTGGAGATAGGCGAGGGCACGTTCCACGTCAAGTCCACCGCCGGCGATACCCACCTGGGCGGCGACGACTTCGACCAGCGCATCATCGACTGGCTCATCGAGGAGTTCAAGCGCGACCAGGGGATCGACCTGCGGCAGGACCGGATGGCCCTCCAGCGCCTGAAGGAGGGCGCGGAGAAGGCCAAGGTGGAGCTCTCCACCGTCATGCAGACGGAGATCAACCTCCCGTTCATCACCGCCGACGCCTCCGGCCCCAAGCACCTCAACATCACCCTCAGCCGCTCCAAGCTGGAGCAGCTCGTGGGCGACCTGGTGGAGAATACCGTGGGCCCCTGCCGCCAGGCCCTGGAGGACGCCAAGGTCACCGCTGGCGAGGTGGGCGAGGTGATCCTCGTCGGCGGCCAGACCCGCATGCCCCTGGTGCTGGAGACCGTCAAGAAGTTCTTCGAGCGGGAGCCCCACAAGGGGGTGAACCCGGACGAGGTGGTGGCCGTGGGCGCTGCTATCCAGGCCGGCGTCCTCAAGGGAGACGTGCGCGAGGTCCTGCTGCTGGACGTCACCCCTCTCACCCTGGGCATCGAGACCCTGGGCGGCGTCGCCCCCCCCATCATCCCCCGCCACCCCACCATCCCAACCTCCAAGTCGCAGGTCTTCTCCACCGCCGCTGATAGCCAGACCTCCGTGGAGATCCACGTCGTCCAGGGAGAGCGCTCCATGGCCGCCGACAACAAGTCGCTGGGCCGATTCATGTTGGACGGCATCCTGCCCGCGCCCCGCGGCATGCCGCAGATCGAGGTCACCTTCGACATCGACGCCAACGGCATCCTCCACGTCTCCGCCCACGACAAGGGGACCGGCCGCGAGCAGAAGATCACGATCCAGGCGGGCACCGGCCTCAGCCAGGAAGAGGTCGACCAGATGAAGAAGGACGCCGAGGCCCACGCCGAGGAGGATCGCCACCACCGCGAGGAGATCGAGCTGCGCAACCAGGCCGACTCCATGGCCTACACGGCGGAGAAGACGGTACGCGAGGCCGGCGACAAGATCCCCGCCGACGTGCGCGGCGATATCGAGGCGCGGGTGAAGGAGGTGCGCGATGCCCTGGCCGCCCAGGCGGACGCGGACCGCATCCGCACCGCCCTGACCGCCCTATCGGAGGCGCTGCAAAAGGCCGGTGCCGCCGTGTACGGCCAGCCTGGCGCCGGCGGCCCCGAGGCCGGCCCCCCGCCGGAAGGCGGTGAGGCTCCAGGCGAGGGCGAAGGGGAAGGCCCCGCGGAGGAAGGCACCGTGGAGGGCGAGTTCCGCGAGGTGTAACCCTCACCCCCGGCCCCTCTCCCGCGGGCGGGAGAGGGG
>DAOUMF010000013.1:0-3962 GCA_034411955.1 Dehalococcoidia bacterium | reverse complement strand
GGCGATGGTGTAGTCCGTTTCGTGGCCGACGCCGCACACGCCCGGCGCGCGGCTCCCGTAGACCGCCCGTGCCACCGCCTCCTCGTTGAAGGCCCACAGCTCTTCCATGGAGCCGCCGCCGCGGGCGAGGATGATGACGTCGATGTCGGGCTCGGCGTTGAGCCGACGCAGCGCCGCCACGATCCCCGGAACCGCCTCGGCGCCCTGCACCGCCGTCGGCGCGAGGACGATCTCGGCCGCAGGCCAGCGCCGCCCGACGACGTGACAGATGTCGCGGAGGACGGCCCCCGTGGGCGAGGTGACCACGCCCAGGCGACGCGGGAACTCCGGCAGCGGCCGCTTGCGGGCCGGGTCGAACAGCCCCTCGCCTTCGAGCTGCTCCTTCAGCCGCTCGAACTGGGCCTGCCAGACGCCGACGCCCGCCGGCTGCACGAAGTCCACGATGAGCTGGAGGTCGCCGCGCGCCTCGTAGAAGGAGACGTTGCCGTGGGCCAGCACCTGCGCCCCGTTCTCGACGGCTGCGCCCTCCGATGAGCGACGGAACATGACGCAGCGGAGCTGGGCCTCCTCGTCCTTGAGGGTGAAGTACATGTGGCCGGCGCTGGAGCGGGTGAGGTTGGAGACCTCTCCCTCGACCCAGATGTTGGACAGGCGGAGGTCGCTCTCGATGAGCTCCCTCAGGTAGCCGGTCAGCCAGGAGACGCGGTAGGCTTCGATCATCGTGGTAGCGGCACCGATTGTGTCACCCTGATCCGCCGGAGGCGGAGAAGGGTTTGGCTGCACGCTGAGATTCTTCGCTTCGCTCAGAATGACGAGTTGCGTACGAGGAGACGCGGTAGGCTTCGATCAAGCGATGCTCACCCTCTTCCCAGGTAATCCCCGGACCGCGTGTCCACCTTCACCGTATCGCCGATGTTGATGAACAGCGGCACCTGCACGGTGATGCCTGTCTCCAGCTTCGCCGGCTTGGTGCCCCCCTGCGCCGTGTCCCCCTTCACCCAGGGGTCGGTCTCCGCCACCGTCAGCTCCACCGCCGCCGGCAGCTCCAGTCCCACCGCCTCGTTGCCGTACATCAGGACGTCGCAGGTGGCGTTCTCCCGCAGGTAGTCCAGAGCGTCGCCCAGGCGCTCGCGGCTGAGGGGAAACTGGTCGTACGTCTCCGTGTTCATGAAGTAGTGCAGGTCGCCGTCGCTGTACAGGTACTGCGAGGGCTGGCGCTCCACGCGAGCCCTCGGGAAGCGGGCGCCTGCCATGACCGTTCGCTCGATGATGTGACCGGCCCGGATGTCCCGCAGCTTCATCCGCACCTGCGCGGTGCCCCTTCCCATTTTGATGTGGGCCACGTCCAGCACCTGGTACAGCGTGCCGTCCACCTCCAGCGCTATGCCCTTCTTCAGGTCACCCGTCTCGATCATCCAGTCCTCTCCCCTACTGCGTGAGCGAGCTGACCAGCACTCCGGCCGCCAGCAGCAGGCCGAACACCATCGATAGCTGGGCCGTCTGCTGCGGCAGCAGCGCGATGGCCGGCTGCAACCCTTCCTTCCGTATCCTCATCTGCTGCACCGCTTTCCAGGCCAGCGGTATCGTGACGATGGGCAAGAGCATCCAGGGCGATACCGCTGCTCCAAACCCGGCCACGAAGCCGTAGGGCGCCAGCACCAGCGCCGCGTACACCCAGCGGGACGCGTCGTCGCCCAGGAGCTGGGCCAGCGTCCAGGCGCCGCTGCGGCGGTCGGCCTGCGCGTCGCGCACGTTGTTAGCGTGCAGGATGGCGTCGATTATGAGCCCCAGCGGCACCGCGAACAGGAACGGCAGTAGGTCCATCTCTTCCGTCTGCACCATGTACGTCCCCAGGACCAGTACCGGCCCGAAGGCGGCGAAGATGCCCAGATCGCCCAGCGCCTTGTACTTATACCCCAGCGGGTCCGCCGTGTAGAAGACCCCCAGGGCTAGGCCGATGCCTCCCAGGGCGAGGATGGCGAACCCGGCCTGTGAGACCAGGAACCCGCCGATCGCCGCGCCCACCGCGAAAACGGTCAGCCCTCCGATAACCACGTCCCTGGGTCGCAGGAGAGCGTCCACCAGCGTCCGGTCATCGGCGTCGGCGGAACTGTCCACGCCGCGCCGGAAGTCGAAGTAGGTGTTGAACAGGTTGGCACCTATGTGGAACAGGAGTCCACCGACTAGCGTGAGCATGAACAGGCCGCCGGCGAACTCGCCAGCGCGGTGGGCCAGCGCCCCGCCCACCAGGATCGGCACGATGGACGCCGGGAAGGACCAAGGCCTCGTCGCCAGCAGCCAGGCTTTGGGCCGCTGCAGGGGGCCCATCTCATCCTTCGTCAGCCACTCCTCGCCGCGACGGTACAGGGTTACCCGCGGGAAGATCCCCGCTGCCATGTCGGACAGGGAGAGCCGCTCCGCGATGATGCGGACGATGGTCAGCCCCGGCACCGCCCCTACGAACGCCGCCAACTCCGGCACCTTCTTTGACATGCGAGCGAACAGCGCACGGTGCTCCGCTGGCGGCCCGACGATCGTCGCCAGTCCCATCCCCTGCAAGAACCGGTCGGGCACCTGCCGGTTCATGGTGAAGGCCAGCCGCGGGTTGCGCTTCAGGTTGGCCATCGTCTGCGAGGTGGCCTCCAGCAGACACAGGATGTCGAACCCGTCCTCCGCGAAGAACACCGTCACGCACCAGGGGTTCGTTTCCCCCTCGCTGGCCAGGTTCATGACCCGGTTCTCGGCCAGCACCTCGGCGATGCGCCTCTTCAGACCCTCCTTCTCCTGGGCCATGTGTCCCTCCCTCTAGGGCTTCAGCTCGCCTGGCAGCTTGGGCGAGTGGCTCAACACCCGCGCCTTCCCCTCCTCAATGACTATCATGTCCTCGATGCGCACACCACCCCAACCGCTAATGTATATCCCCGGCTCGATGGTGGCTACCATCCCGTCCTCGAGCTCGTCCTTCGATGTCTTGGCCAGCCGTGGCGACTCGTGAACGAGGAGGCCGACGCCGTGGCCCAGCCCGTGCCCAAAGTTCTCGCCGTAGCCAGCTTCGGCGATGGCGTTGTAGGCCAGCATGTGCGCCTCCTCCCCGCTCATGCCCGCCTTCACCAACTCCTCAGCCGCCAGTTGCGCCGTCAGGACGATGTCGTAGATCTCGCGCAGGCGGCCGTCTCTCTCCTCACCCACCACTATAGTGCGGGAGAGGTCGGAGCAATAGCCGTCCACCCGTACGCCCATGTCGATGATCACTGGCTCGCCGGCCTGGATCGCGTGGTCGCGAGGCTGCGCGTGCGGCATCGCCCCCCAGGGGCCCGACGCCACGATCGTCTCGAACGAGAGGGCGTCGGCCCCGTGCTCACGGGCGTACCTCTCGATCTCCCAGGCGGCCTGACGCTCCGTCCACCCGGGCTCGATGCGCCGAGCGACGGCCTGGAACACCTCGTCGCCCAGGTCGACCGCCCGCTGGATGGCAGCGATCTCCTCCGGCTCCTTGATCGCCCGCATCTCCTCCACCAGCGACGGCGCCGCCAGCAGCTTCGGCCGCTCCGCCGAAGCTCCCCTCTCCAGCGCCTTCTTCATCGCCTGGTAGGCGCTGACGGTGGCGCCGGCCGGCTCAAAGCCGACGCGCTTCCCCATGAGCCCCGCCTCTCCCACCAGGCCGCCGAACCAGCTTTCTATCCCGTCGTTGGTGCGGAACAGGGTGAACTGAGGCGCCTCCCGCTGCGCCTGCTCGACGTAACGGAAGTCCACGGCGATGAAGGCGGTATCGGCGGTGATGAGGAGCCAGCCCGTGGAGCCGGTGAAGCCGGACAGGTAGCGTCGGTTGGCCGCATGAGTGTGGAAGGTGTCCTCCACCGGGGCTCCCACAAGGAACCCGTCCAGGCCGACATCCGCCATCTTCTCCCTCAGCCGCCGCAACCGTCCGCTCATGCGCTTCGCTCTTTCAGGATGCCGAGCAG
>DAOUMF010000012.1:0-4773 GCA_034411955.1 Dehalococcoidia bacterium | reverse complement strand
CAGCACAGCAGCCCCACGCACGACGTCCTCGACATGGAAGGGCTTGCGACACCGCGCGAGGACATCGTCGGACAGGCTGTTGGCGTACAGGAGGACGCCGTACCCCCCGGCCCGCCGGAAGAGCTCCGCGAATTCCCGGTCGATCTCCCCCGGCTCGAAGATAGCGCTCAGCCTCAGGCGCACGCCGGCGGCGATCAGCGCGCTCAGCACCTCCGTGGCATGGTCGAGCGGCCGGTTGAACCCGGCGTCCGCGAACATCACGGATCGCGCCCCCGCGCGCTGCAGGGCCAGCGCCTCCTCCGCGACGCGGCGCGGGTCCCGGAGCACCCACCCACGGCCGAACGTCCGGTAGTAGTCGCAGTAGACGCATTCGAATGGGCACCCCGTCCGCACCACCAGGCCGCACTCCGCGAGGGTGGTCAGCGAGCGCCGGTAGGCTCGCAGATCGAGAAGGTCCCAATTGTCGAACTCGGTGTCGGCGTACCCACGGATCGTGAAGGGGTTACGCTGGACGCCGTCGCCGTCGCGATAGACCAGGCCCGGGACGCTGCGGTCCGGCTCGCCCTCGGCAAGCGAGGCCACGAACCGCGAGATCGGGCCCAGATCGTCACCCGCGATGCCGTAATCGGCGTCGAGCGCCTCCAAGAGGTGTGTGGGGAAGGTCGTGAACGCTGTGCCGCCGAGCAGCCTCGGGGTCGGCCAGGCCGTGTGGACGGCGGAAACGACCGGCCGGATGACCGGCAGTGGATCGAAGAAGGGCGCCGGTGATTGGTTGTCGACGTTGCGGATCGAGTAGCAGACGAGGTCCGGCCTGAACTCCTGCGCCGTTCGGGCCGCCTCCAGCGCTGGCGATCCGGCGAACATGAGGTCGAGGAAGCGGACGTTATGCCCGTCCCGCCGCAGCCGCGAGGCTACCAGCGAGGCACCCAGGGGCGCGGGGGCGAACATGCGGTAGGTGTTGGTGTAGACCACCAGGACCCTCACCGTTCCCACCCCCATCCACAGATGCGCACGTCTGTCATCGTGCCCCGCCCGGCCAGCTCGTCCCACTCGTCATAGCCCTTCTCTCCTCCGCCAATCGAAGATGCCCGCGGCGTGCTCACGATCGTCGGCGGCGGTGATCTGGAGAAGGAGGCGGCCGAACCGACCCTCCACCAGCGCCGAAGCGGGAAGCAGGCCGACGGCCGCCACGACGTCGGCGCGGGCGGTGTCCAGCTCCCGGAGGACCTGGGCCAGCGGCAGGTCTCGCCGTTGCGACATGATGGCGGCGTTGGCGCTGTCGAAATTCGCGCTCTCCAGGTTGATGCTCGCCAGGGCAGGCGTCTCTCCCCGAGCGATACGAGCCAGGTCGGGGAGCATCACTTCATCCCATGACGCCACATGCGACAGCACGTCCGTCACCGACCACTCTCCTACCGCCGCCAGCCGCACCATCTGTTCGTCTGACAATCCCTGATAGCTAGCGCGAAGCTCGCTCCTCGCCTTGTCCAGTTGCCCAAGCAACTCCTCTCTGTCGCTGCCTGACGTTGGACCCATACGATCGCCCGCGGCGTACGCCTCAGGCGTCCTTCACCCGCTCGCCCAACATGTTGAGCTTGTAGCGCCGTATCTGCTGCGGCGGTATCGTCCTGCCGTCAGGATAGGCAAACACCAGCGCGTCCTCGGGGCACTGCACGATACAGGCGCCGCACTGGACGCACTGGTTCTCGAAGACGATGCTGGCTTTGTGCGCCCGGCTGTCGATCTCAAAGCGGTCCTTGGGACAAACCTCGCGGCAGATGGCTCGCCCCTCGCACTTGTGCGCGTCAAGGGCTACCGTCAGCAGGCGATCCTCGTGCAGACCGCTCTTGTAGAGGGGCGTGCTTCCGGCTAGATCAAGGCCTATGAGCAGGCTGACAGCGAGGCCGGCCAAACCCCAGCCGCCGAGGGAGAACCATCCACCCTCGCCCGTTAGCCACATGTAGACGGCGAACCCGGCGAGGAAGAGGAGTAGAACGGTGAGGCTGGCGCGGAGCCGGGGATCGAAAACGATAAGGTAGCGGGCCCAGCGAGGTCCACGGCCTTCGGTTTGTGCGCCCCCGGCTCCCCCCGCCCGAATGGGGAGCCAGGGGAAGGCACCGAAAGCGAATAGCGCGATGCCCCACACCAGCGCAACGAAGGGCAAGGCGAGATGTCGCCACCAGATGAGCAGCGGCACCAGGGGGACGACGCTGATTGGGACGGCCCACATGACCGCCATCTCCAGCCGCTCGCTGAGGTCGAAGCGCACCGTTCGCATCCCGGCCGTCTTCTTGTTGTGGTTGGCAAGGTAGGCGGGGATGTCCTGGGCGTAGACCGGACCGAATACGACGCGCCAGCCTGTCTTCTCCTCGACCACGGAGCGCTCCACGCCGGTGGCGCTGAGCTGAGGCAGGATGAGGCGGCGATGGTTGACCAGGTTCTCCATGCCGCTGGTCCTGACGGCGGAGATAACGTCGTTGGCGGTGAAGTGGCCGCCGGAAGCCGCGCACCAGACGTTGATGCCCCGGCTGTTTGCCACCAGAAGATAGGCGTCGACCCCGCGTAGGGCCCGGATCACCCGCCGCACGGTGAGGCCGAAGTTGCAGGTCACGAGCACCGGCGAGTCGCTATCAGGTTGGCCCACGCGGATCAGCCCGGTTTTCACTGGGAAGGGGAGCAGCCGCAGGCCGGTCTGCAGCACGTCCTTCGCCAGGTCCAGGGGGGACGGCAGCACAGCTACTCCCCCTCCTCGCTCTTGGCCGCCACCACGAGCTTCAGGCCGCCCAGAAGGCTTGTCTCCGCCGCGCGGATAGCGAACCCTGCCTCGGCAACCTTCTCCTCGAGACCGGCGACCGCCCTGGTCGTTGTCTGGGTGAAGACATACGTCAGCACTACCAGAGGAAGCCGCAGCGCCTGGCTCAGCAGGCGCAGCGGCCAGCTGCGCGGCGCGACCTCGTCCGCGATGACCAGCCGGCCGCCGTCGCGCAGCAGGCGACGGCACGCCCGTAGGACAAAGACCTGCTCGTCCTCAGACAGCTCGCTGAACATCAGGCTACTAGCCACCAAGTCGAAGCTTCCCTCCGCGAACGCCTCGTTCAGGTCAATAGCAGACATCTCCCTCAGCTCGACTCGGTCCTCCAGGCCCGCCGCTTCCACCTTCTCTCTCGCCACGTCCAGCATGGCGGGCGAGATGTCTATCCCCGTGACCCGAGCCGCCCTGCCGGCGAGGCGAAGCGCTAACGAGCCCGTCCCGCAACCGAGATCCAGGACGCGCTCGCCGGCCCCGACCTGCTCCGCCATCCGCTCCTGCACTCGCCCGATCCGGCCCAGGGACAGGAGCCGGATCCCCAAGTCGTAGCGGCGCGGAGCAGACTCCAGCAGTCGCATCAGGACGAACGAGCTCACCTCGCACCCGCCGATCCCGCCCGCTGAGCAGCACCATCGAGGAACGTCATCACAGCCAGCTCGGGGATCTCCTCCAGGCGGGGCCAGTTCCCTCCGGAGCCCCAGTGCTGCACGTATAAGAGGGCCAGGATCCCCACGAACAGCAGGCCGAGCTCGCGGAGCGGCCGGTCGTTCCGCACATCTCCCATGGCGACGCCTTCCGCCAGGATCTCCTCGACCTTCTCCAAATAGGGGGCGAGATGCCCCACGATCAGGGGATAGGTCTCCTTTCGGAAACTCATCACTTCCCGTACCAGGACCTTCTGGAAGCCTTCGTCTTCGCGAAGCACCGTCACATCGGCGGCGGCCAGCGCCGTGAGCCGCTCTCGCACGGACCCACCCGGCTCGGCGGCAGAGTAGCGCTGCACCGCACGCCGACAGCCCTCGGCCAGGACCTCGGCGAACAGTTCCTCCTTGCTCCGGAAGTAGTTGTAGAGGGTGCCCTTCGCGAAGCCCGCGTCGAGGGAGATGGCGTCGACGTTCGCGCCTTCAAGTCCCTCCCGGGCGAAATGGCGGGCCGCTGTCTCCAGCAGCCGAGTTCTTACTGTTTCTTTCGTTGCGGCGCTGATGCGGGCCATACCGGGTACTGTAATGTGGGTGACTCCTCACCCATATTACAGCTCTGCACCGCCCCTCGTCAACTCCTTGCCCGCTACCAGCCCCACACCACCTCCGAGTCCAGGATATCCACGCCCGCAGCCTTAGCAGCGATACGCGCCGCCGCGATCACCGCCGTCCCCAACGGGTTCTACTCGTATCACTACGCCCGCCCTCCCCAGGACGGGTCGTTGCGGTCCAGCCACTGGTTGGCGATCCACTGGTTGTTGCCGAACCAGGGGAAGGTGTAGCGATTCTTGTAGTAGGGCCAGGATCCGCCCGCATCGATGAGCGTGGCGTAGTCCAGGCGGGCGAAGGCGGCGGAGTCGGGCTTCAGGTCCAGCGGGCCGCTGCCATCCGGCTTGACGCCCAGGAGGTAGCGCTGGATCTGGTAACCGATCTCCCGACGCTTCTCCTCATCGAACTCCAGCCGCTGGGCTTCCAGCAACTTGTCCAGCTCCGGGTCGCTCACGCCGAAGGAGTTCTTGGACTCGCCGGTCTTGAAGTAGGGATAGACCCAGTCGTCCAAGTCGATCCAGCCATTGTCGAACCCCCAGCTGGCCTTCATCACATCGCAGCCCTTGAGAAGCTGCTCGGCAATTATCGGGTAGGACCGGACCACCTCGTCCTTGACGTTGGCTCCGATGCTCAGCCGGAGGCCCTCCACGAAGTCTGCGGCGAAGTCCTTAATGTAGTCGGGCGTGTCGGCGAAGGTGAACTCCAGCTCAGGGC
>DAOUMF010000011.1:0-3104 GCA_034411955.1 Dehalococcoidia bacterium | reverse complement strand
CTCCAGCACCATGTGATGATCGAGGCGGTGGAGAACCACATGCCGGAGGTCATCATCATCGACGAGATCGGCACCGATCTGGAGGCCGCCGCCGCCCGCACCATCGCCGAGCGCGGCGTTCAGCTCGTCGCTACCGCCCACGGCAACACCCTGGAGAACCTCATCATGAACCCCACCCTGTCCGACCTCGTGGGAGGCATCCAATCGGTCACCCTAAGCGACGAGGAGGCCCGCCGCCGCCGCACCCAGAAGGCGATCCTAGAACGGCGCGCCCCGCCCACCTTCGATATCCTCGTCGAGATCCAGTCCTTCTCCCGCGTCGCCGTCCAGCGCGACGTGGCCGAGGTGGTGGACGCCATCCTCCGCGGCTACGAAGTCCCGGCCGAGACCCGCGACCTGGACGCCGAGGGCAACGTCCACACCGCCGGCGCTCCCGCCGGAGGGCGCCGCGCCCTCGGGCGGCGCGCCCCGCCGACGCCCGCGCCCACCGTCACCGCCGCCGTCTCCGACCGCGAACGCCGCATCTTCCCCTTCGGCGTGTCGCGCCCGCGCCTGGAGCAGGCGCTGGGCCAGACGAAGTTCGCAGGTCGGGTGGTGGACAGCCTGGACGACGCCGACGCCCTGATCACCCTCCGTTCCTACTACCGCCGCAAACCTCAGACGCTCCGCGACGCCGAGGACCGCGGCATCCCCGTCTATGTCATCAAGAGCAACACCGAGTTCCAACTCGAGCATTGCCTCCTGTCCATGCGCACCGAGAAGGCCGGCGACCCGGTGGTGGCCGCCCTGCGGGAAGCTGAAGAGGCGATCGGCCAGGTGATGACCGGAAGCGATGTCGTGGAGCTCAACCCTCAGAACGCCTACATCCGGCGGCTCCAGCACATGCTGGCCCAGCGCTACAATGTGTCGTCCCGCAGCCAGGGCAGAGAGCCCTATCGCCGGGTGCACATCCTCCCCAGCGGGCTGGACTGACCGTGCCTCCGCAGCTCCGCCGCGGCGCCCTCGTCACCCTGGAAGGCGGGGAGGGATCCGGCAAGTCCAGCCAGGCCGAGGCCTTGGCCGCCCTCATGCGAACCCAGGACTACACCGTCACCCTGACTCGCGAGCCTGTCGGCACGGAGCTCGGTCGCAGCGTCATGGCGACGTTCCAGCAGAAGGCGTCGGTCACCCCTGAAGCGGAGCTATTCCTGTTCGAGGCGGCCCGCGCCCAGCACGTCCGGGAGGTGATCCGCCCTGCCCTCGAACGCGGCGCCGTTGTCCTCTGCGACCGCTACACGGACTCCACCCTGGCCTACCAGGGGTATGGGCGCGGCCTCAGCCTGGATCACATCCGCGCCGTCAACCACATCGCCACAGAAGGGCTGGCCCCTCACCTCACGATACTTCTGGACGTGCCCCCGGAGACCGGCCTCGCCCGCAAGGATCACGAATCCGCCTTTGGCGGAGAGGACAGCATCGGCGGGGAGCCGCTGGAGTTCCACCAGCGGGTGCGTCAGGGATTCCTGGACCTAGCGCAGCGAGAGCCTGAGCGGATCGTCGTCGTGGACGCGGCCTTACCCCTCGACCAGGTGACGAAAGCGGCCTGGCAGCACCTCCAGCGGTTCCTCGACCGTCTCATGTAGGCGAAAGCAGCGCGGCCCCGGCGTAATGGCCAGGGCCGCTCCTCTGCGGGTCGCCGCACCCTCCCTTTGGGCTCGCCACTCAACTCTTATGCGACTACCGCAATCGCATACTCGTGTTATTATTCTGGTATCATAAGGTGCCGCTGTCAAGACGAACCACTACCGTCTCTCTTCACTCTTCCTTAACTTTCACCTTGTGCCCCACCCGCCGCAGCCGGGCGAACCGCCTTCTTGCTGGCCGCTATCCTCGATGCTACGATGACCCTGACGTAAGCCGCGAGCCCGCCTCCGGCGGGCAAGCCTGTCCGTCCGCTTCGATGCCGCCTTCGTCCGTATCCGTCCGGGTACCCGCCACCAGCGCCAACCTGGGCCCCGGCTTCGACTGCCTGGGGATGGCTCTCGATGTCTGGGCCACCGTCACCCTGTCCAGGGACGCAGGCCAGGACGACCGCCCCCTGGCCCGCATGGCCCTCAACGCCGCCCGCGCCCTGTTCGCCGCCGCCGACCTGGAGCCACCCCAGGGCTACGCCGCCACCTACCAGGGCTCCATCCCCGTCGCCCGCGGCCTGGGCGCCTCCGCCGTTGCCCGTGTGGGTGGCGTCCTCGCCGCCAACGCCCTTGTCGGCCAGCCCCTCGACCGCGAGCGCCTCCTCCTCCTGGCCACGGAGCTCGAAGGCCACGCCGATAACGCCGCTCCTGCCCTGTTCGGGGGCCTCCAGATCGTGGTGCGCGACCGCCAGCGCCTCACCCACGTCGCCGTCCCCCTGCCGACGGCGATGAAGGCCGTCCTCCTCGTCCCGGAGCTGCGCATGCCCACCCAGAAGAGCCGCAAGCTCCTCCCCCAATCGCTGTCGCGCGCGGACGCGGTGCGCAACGCCTCCCGCACCGCCCTGCTGGTGGCGGCCCTCGGCCAGAGCCGGTTCGACCTCCTGGACGAGGCGACGAAGGACCGGCTGCACCAGCCGGCCCGCGCCAAGCTCTTCCCGCCCATGTTCGCCATCTTCGACGCGGCCCGGGCGGCCGGCGCCCACTGCGCCTACCTCTCCGGCGGCGGCTCCGCCATCTGCGCCCTCTGCACCGACAACGAGCAGGGGATCGCCGACGCCATGCTGGAGGCGGCCCGCAGCCGCGATGTGCCCGCGGAGACGCTCATCACCGCCCCCACCGAGCGGGGCGCGGAGATCGTGGAGGAGACTTAGATGGCCCTCATCGTCCAGAAGTACGGCGGCACCTCCGTCGCCGACGCCGAGCGCATCCGCAGCGTCGCCGACCGCATCGCCCGCCGCGTCCAGGCCGGCGACCGCCTCGTGGTCGTCGTCTCCGCCATGGGCGCCACCACCGACGACCTCCTCGCCCTAGCCGCCCAGATGACCGACAAGCCGGAGGAGCGGGAGCTCGACCTCCTCCTCTCCACCGGCGAGATCGTCTCCTGCACCCTCCTGGCCATGGCCCTGAAGCACACCGGGTGGCCCGCCGTGGCCC
>DAOUMF010000010.1:0-1706 GCA_034411955.1 Dehalococcoidia bacterium | reverse complement strand
CATGTTCATCGAGGAGACGGGCAAGACCGGCGTCGCTACCCTCCTGCGGCCCAATATGGAGGTCGCTGCCCGCATGACCGCCGGTGATCAGGTGGACCTGGTGCGGGACAACGGCACGCTGGTGATCAAGAGCATCCAGGGGGAGTTCATCGGCGAGGTTGAGCCGCGCCTGGCTCAGCGGCTCATCAAGCTGATGGACGGCGGCAATCAGTATGTGGCCGCCATCAGCGGCCTCACCGATAACGATGTCAAGGTGTTTATCCGCGAAACGTTCCAGCACGCAAGCCAGGCGGGCAAGCTCTCCTTCCCGCCCGCGGTGACTGAGGCGTTCCGGCCATATCTCAAGGAGCGGCTCATCCGTCAGGACGCACTGAAGGAGGCCTACTACGCCTCCGATGAGGGCGAAGACTGGGAAATGGGCCGCGACGTTGAGGAGGCAGAGGTGACGATCCACAAGTTCGGCGGCACACCGGGGCCAGACGAAGACGAGGAGAGCGAAGAGGTGGACGAGGAAGAGTAGACCTCGACCAACGGGATCCCCGGCCGGGCCTCAGCGGCCCGGCTTTTGTTGTTCTCTCCGTTTGCCGCCTGGTAGCCCCCTCTGCTAACATACCTCAGGCCCGGATAATCTCCCAACCCTAGCGTTATGTCCGAAATCATCCGTGCACGCGATCTGGTGAAGCGCTACGGCACGTTTACGGCTGTAGACGGCATCTCCTTCTCGGTGCGGCCCGGGGAGTGCTTCGGCTTTCTGGGACCCAACGGGGCGGGCAAGACCACCACTATTCGCATGATCACCTGCGTTTCGCCGGTGACGGCGGGGGAGCTCACGGTAGCCGGGATGGACGTGCGCCGGGAGCCCCGCCGCATCAAGGCGGTGCTGGGCGTCGTCCCTCAGGAGAACAACCTGGACCCCGACCTCTCGGTGCGGCAGAACCTGCGGGTCTACGGACGCTACTTCGACCTGCCGCCGCGGGTGGTGGATGAGCGCATCGATGAGTCGCTGGCCCTGTTCCAGCTCTCCGATCGCCAGAACGACCGCATCGCATCGCTCTCCAGCGGCATGCAGCGGCGGCTGACCATCGCCCGCGGGCTCATCAACGCGCCCAAGATACTGGTCCTGGACGAGCCGACCACGGGGTTGGACCCGCAGGCGCGGCACCTGGTGTGGCAGAAGCTGCGCTACCTCCGCTCTCAGGGCGTCACCATGCCGATCACAACTCACTCCATGGAAGAGGCGGCACACCTGTGCGATCGCATCGTCATCATCCACCAGGGGAAGATCATCGCTGAGGGGTCGCCCGCAGATCTGGTGGAGCGCTTCGCGGGCCGTCAGGTGGTGGAGGTGCATGTGGGGGAGGGTGAGCGGGGGCCTCTGCTGGACCGCCTGGCCGTCGCCGAGGGGCTGATGGTGGAGGAGGTGGAGGATATCATTTATGTCTACGTCCGGGCTGAGAACGGCTTCGACGCCGCCGCCCTGAAGCTGGAGGCGGCCAAGATCGTCTACCGGCAGGCCAACCTGGAGGACGTGTTCCTGCGCCTGACGGGGAGGGGGCTTCAGGAGTGACCGCCATCGCTGTCCGCCGTCCCGCCCTCCGCCGCCCGGACGTCTCCCTGCGGGCCCTGCGGGTCTGGCAGCGAAACCGCGACGTCTACCTCCGCCTGTGGAAGTCCGAAGTCATCTGGCCGCTGGTGGAGCCCCTGGT
>DAOUMF010000009.1:0-19706 GCA_034411955.1 Dehalococcoidia bacterium | reverse complement strand
CTGATATCCTGGCGGATGCGTCGGACCGTCTCCGGGTCGGACGACATCGATGTCCTTCAGGATCTCCTCCATCGATCGGCGGCCCGTTATCGCCTCGCGGATCAGTTGGTCGAGGCGGAGCCGATTGACGTCCATCACGTCGCCGACCACGTCGTAAACGCGGTCGGAGCCCAGGTGCTCTCGCATGACCTCGAGCTTATCGAGCAGTCGGAGCAGCACCTGGCCCTCTCGGGTGTTCTGCGCGACAAGGTTGTAGATGTTGACTTCGTGGGTCTGGCCGTAGCGGTGGATGCGGCCCATCCGCTGTTCGAGACGGTTGGGGTTCCAGGGGATGTCCCAGTTGACCATCAGCTTGCAGAATTGGAGGTTGATGCCCTCGCCGGCGGCCTCTGTGGCCGCCATCACCTGGTCGCGCTCCCGAAAGTCACGCTCTGCCTGGATGCGGTCGGGCAGGCGCATGCCGCCGTGGATATTGGTCGTCGCGAACCCCCACGACCGCAGTCGGCTGGTCAGGTAGTCGAGCGTGTCCTTGTGCTCGGTGAAGATGAGCAGCTTCTCCTTGTTTCGGGCGGTGTCTTCGCTGTGAATGACGCCTCGGAGCTCCTCCAGCTTCCGCTCGCAGTCCAGATTCTCGACCTCGCGGGCGAGCTTCACCAGCACCTCCAGGTCTTCGATCTCTCGGCGCAGTTCGTCCGGCGATCGCGCCAGGGTCAGCGACTCGAGCATCTGCTGCTCAACCTGCCAGGTCTCCGCCTCCGTCATGTCCTCGAGGTCTTCCTCCAAGTACGTGGGAACGAGGCGCATCTGCTCCTGGAGGCTCACGCCGGCAAGCGTCTCCTCCAGCAACTTCTGAAGGCGGTCACGCCGCCGCTCCAGTGAACGCCGGATCGCATAGACGCTAGAGGCCAGCCGTCGCTGGAGGATGGTGAGCGCAAGGCCAACGTTCCGGTTCCCTGCGGTCTCTGCCGCTCCTAGACCGACCTCCACGTAGCGCGTGACGGCCTCGTATAGTCTCGTCTCGGGTTCGGACAAGTCGTATGGCATCGTCTTGACGTGTCGCGGCGGGAAGAGCGGCTTGCCCTCGAAGTCGCGCATGTCCTCCTTCATGCGCCGCAGGAAGTTTGGGTTGTCGCCGACGGCGACCGCTTGCCCGAGGATGTCGGCCGTGGCGTACAGATCCTGATCCAGCAGGGCGAGCAAGAGTCGGAAGTTCTCCGGATCGCCGCGGTGCGGGGTCGCGGTCAGAAAGAGGAGTCCGCCTCCGTTCTGCGAGAGCACTTCGCCTAGCTGATAGCGGTCGGTCTTCTTCGTCTCCGCGCCATACCGGTAGGCGGCCATCTTGTGCGCCTCGTCAACAATGACCAGGTCCCAGTGCACATCTCGCAGAGTGGCCAGGATTGAGTCCTGCTTGGCGAAATCAACGGACGTAATGCAGCGCTCCTTGCCTTCCCACGGGTTGACCCCGTAGGTCGCGTCGAAGGTGTCCCGGTTCACGACTTCGAAGACCTCACCGAACCGGTCGTACATCTCCCGACGCCATTGGTCCGTTAGAGCCTTTGGAACTACGACCAGCGTCCGCTCGACGAGGCCGCGCTGCTTCAGTTCCTTCATTAGGAGGCCGGCCATGATCGTCTTACCGGCGCCTGGGTCATCGGCTAGGAGAAAGCGGATGTTGGGCAGGCGGAGCAGCCGGCTGTAAACGGCGTCGAGCTGGTGCGGCAAAGGATCAACCTGGGAGACGGACACCGCGTACAGGGGGTCGAAGAGGTGGGCGAGGCGAATGCGCTTGGCTTCCACTCCCAACCTCACGATTCGGGAGGATGCGTCAAAGGCGAACCGGGCCAAGCCCGTACGTACTCGCACCCCCGCCATCTGCTCCGCAGTCAAGGCTGAGCGGTAGAACCGCCCTGTGCGCAGCCCTTCCGCTTCGATCTCCTGCAGGTTGGCCAGGGCGCGCGCCGCGATCACCCGTACTGGCTCAGACCAGAATGGCCCTTCGAGGATAGCACCGGGGGCGAGAGGTGTGTGACCGTTCATCGTCATCGAACTAGGGGCCCCGTCTTGTCGCCCTCGAATTATAGCGCCTACTTCGGGCGCCTAACACTAGTAGGACGTGCATTGGAGGCTGGGTTCACCATTGCGCCATGCTGATAGCCCGCCCTGGAGCTTGTGGGCGCGGTACTACGTTCCCCGCTCTTGCCTCAGTAGTCGTCCCGCCGCGAGGTCTGCACCGGCGCTCAGCGAAGTCAGCTTCTCCCAGACTACCTCCTCAGCCACCTCGCCCAAGCCAGCGGCGCTGTCGAACCCGCAGTCCGTGCTCGCGAGAACCCGTGTGGGGTCGCCTATGGCCTCGGCGACGCGTTCGATGCGGTCGGCCACGACCTCAGGGTGCTCGACGTAGTTGGTCGTCGGGTCGATGACGCCGGCGATGATCAGCCGGTCCTCAGGTGGCGGGTGCCGCAGGAGGCTGCGCCACTCATGGGCATGGCGGGGGTTGGCGAAGGGCAGCATTATCGCTCCAACGTTCGCGCCATACAGCCGCGGCAGGATCTCGTCTAGGGGGACGTCCAGGTGGTGGGGAGCCTCGTAGTTGCCCCAGCACACGTGCATGCGCACGCGGTCCGCGGGCAAACCATCCAGCGCGTGGTTGAGGGCACCGACGTTCGTGTCAACGAAGCGAAGGAACTCGCCGAGGGGACGGTCCGCGAAGGACGTGTGGCGCTCCATCGCCAGATCGGGACAGTCAACCTGGAGCACAAAACCCCTGGAGACTATGTAGCGATATTCGGGTCGCAGGGCGTCGGCCACAGCGAGGACGTAGTCTTCGTAGCTGGCGTAGTGCTCGTTGAGCATGGCGGCGGCGACTATGCCCGGGGATGCGGCGGTCATGAACGTCTCCGCAAACGGAGCGTCCATCTCTCCCAAGATCTGCTGGAATAGGGCGCACTCCTCTTCCAGAGGTTGCAGGGTTGCGTGGCGCACCTCACCCACGGCCTTCGGAGCGCGGACGAGGTTGACCATCGTCCGGGAGAAGTCAGGCAGCTTGAGTTGGAGGAAGCTGGGGAACGATGTGATGTCCCGCATGATCGGACGGTTGCTCTCACCTCCGTAGCCAGTGAGACGGTGCTGTACATAGGTGAAGAAGCTCTCGCGTGACTGCTCGCCGTTGTTGCCGATGTCGATCCCGGCATCCTTCTGCCGCTGAAGGACCCTCCTGGTGCCGCCTGCGACCTCGCGTGCCAGGGCATCGGCGTCAACAGGTTGCTGGCGGCTGAGGGCTACCTGCATCTGGACCAGAGCCGGAGTGCGCGGAAGGCTCCCCGCGTGCGTGGTGAGGATTCGATCTGAGCTATTCAGCATTGGCCAGCCTATCCGTGGAGCGATCGAGCGTCATCATAGTCTCGCAGACGACACTGGTAAAGACAGTGGGACCGCCAACCTTGCGGCCACACCGACTTGACTTGGTGTCAACCTACCCGAAGTTGTGCGCCTCCGGCGCCAGCGCGTTGTCAGCCTGCAGCGGCGCGAAGCGCTCCGCTATCACGTTCACGGTGCCGTCCCGCCGCTGAAGCTCCCCCTGGACGATAACGAACGGCTCCGTACGCACCAGCGACCTCTGCCGCTCGTGGAGGGCAGGCTTCACGACCACGTTGACCAGCCCGAACTCGTCTTCCAGCACCAGAAAGACGAACCCCTTGGCTGTGCCGGGCCTCTGCCGACAGACGACCAGCCCGGCCACCTCCACCGGTGTCCCGTCCGGCAGCGATTCCAGCATGCGGCTGGCGACGATCCCCTCGTGCAAGCGCGGTCGCAGGAAAGCCATCGGGTGGTGGTTGGGCGCGAGACCTAGGACGGCGTAGTCCGCCGCCATACGGTCCCAGTCGGTCATCGGCTTCAACGCCACCATGTCCTGCTCCGTGGGCAAGGCCAGAGCCAACTGCCGCTCGGCGGCGTTGCGGCCGCCAGAGCGATACAGCAGGCCGAGTTGCCAGAGAAGCTCTCGTCGCTCCAGGCCGAAGCCGTCAAAGGCGCCGCAGGCGATGAGGTTCTCGACGGCCTCCCTCTTCAGGCGGGTGCGCTCCAGGAAGTCGAACAGAGACCGGAACTCGCCGTCGCGTCGTCGCTCTCCCTCCACCTCCCGCGCCGCCGTCTCGCTCAGGCCCTTGACGTAGCGCAGGCCGACGCGCACGGCGTCGTCTTCGATCGTGCAGTCCGCCCCGCTGCAGTTGATGTTCGGTGGCAACACCTCCACGCCGTGGCGCTTGCCGTCGTTGACGAGCACGTGAGGGCCGTAGAACCCCATGGGCTGGGCGTTGAAGAGAGCGCAGAGGGACTCCGTCGGGTAGTAGGTGCGAAGCCAGGCCGTCTGGTAGGCCAGGAGGCCGAAGGCGGCAGCGTGGGCCTTGGGGAAGCCGAACTCGGCGAAGCCGGCGATCTTGTGAAAGACCCCCTCCGCCACGTCCTTCGAAACGCCGTTGCCCAGGCAGCCCTCGATGAACTGCTCCTTGAGCTTCGCGATGGCCTCTCGTGAACGCTTGCGGCTCATGGCCCGGCGCAGGCTCTCGGCCTGGCCAGCGCTGAACCCGGCCAGGGCCATCGCCACCTGGAGCACCTGCTCCTGGAAGAGGATCACCCCCAGCGTCTCCGAGAGCACCGGCTCCAGGGACGGGTGGTCGTATGTGGCAGGCTCCCGCCCCAGGCGACGGTTGATGTAGGGGCTGACGGCACCGCCCACGATGGGCCCGGGCCGGATGATGGCCACCTCCACCGTCAGGTCCTCCAGCGACCGCGGCCGCACCCGCGGTAGCGTCTGCATCTGGGCCCGCGACTCGATCTGGAAGACGCCCATGGTGTCGGCCCGGCAGATGGCGTCGTAGACGCGCTCGTCCCGGAAATCGATACGGGAGAGGTCGATGCGCTTCCCGCGCTGCTCCTCGATGAGGTCCAGGCATTCGTCCACAGCCGAGAGCATCCCCAGGGCCAGGAAGTCGATCTTGATCATGCGGGCGTCGTCCACCGAGTCCTTATCCCACTGGACGAGGACGCGTCCTTCCATAGCCGACTGTTGGAGAGGGACGAGCTCCACCAGGGGCTTCGAGGAGATGACCATGCCGCCGACGTGCTGGGAGACGTGGCGGGGGAAGCCGGCGATCTGCTCCGCCAGGTCGGCCAGGTGGCGCCAGAGGGGGGCGCCCAGCTTGTCGCGGTAGTGGGGCAGGCGGCCCATCTCCTCACGGACCGCCTTAGCGGAGCCGTAGAAGCCCTCGCTGATCTTGGCCAGCCGGTCCAGTTCGGCGGGCGGCAGGCCCAGCGCCTTGCCCACCTCCCGTACGGCGCTCCGGATGCGATAGGTGGGGAAGGTGGCCACCAACCCGACGTGCTCCCGGCCGAAGTGCTCGTAGACGCGGAGGATGAGCTTCTCGCGGATGTCGCGGGGGAAGTCCAGGTCGATGTCGGGAACCGACGCCATCTCCTCGTTGAGGAAGCGGCCCAGGAAGAGGTTGTTGGCGATGGGGTCGATGTGGGAGAGGCCGATGAGGTAGCAGTTGAGGGAGCCGACGGAGGAGCCGCGGCCCCGGCCCGGCGGCGAGTGGCAGGGGCGGCCTCGCACCTCCTCGGCGACCCGGTAGGCGAGCTGGAGAATCTCGCGGTGGATGAGGAAGAAGCCGGCGAGGCCGTGGCGCTCCACCAGGGCCAGCTCCTCCTCCAGCCGGTCCCGCACCTTGGGCGTGATGCGGCCGTACTTCAGCTCCGCCTCCCGGTGGCAAAGCTTCCGGAGATGGGAGTCCGGCGTCTCGCCCTCGGGGACGGGGCAATCCGGGAAGCGATAGTCCAGGTCGCGGGTGAGGTCGAACTGGCAGCGCTCGGCGACGCGGGCCGTGTTGGCGACCGCCTCCGGGTAGTCGCGGAAGATCTCGGCCATCTCGGCGGGCGACTTCAGGAAATACTCGGAGTTCTCGCGGCGCTGTCGGTGAGAGGCGTCCAGGGTCGTCCGGTGCTTGATGGCCACCAGCACGTCCTGGAGGCGGTGGCGCTCACGCACGTGGTAGTGGACGTTGCCTGTGGCGACGGTGCCTAGCTTCAGGTGCTCCGCCAGGTCGGCCAGGGCGCGGTTGCAGTTGGCGTCGCCGTGCACCAGGTTGTTCTGTAGCTCGATGAAGAAGTTCTCGCGCCCGAACCAGCGGAGGTAGCGTCGGGCCGCCTCCTCCGCCTCCCGGTGGCGGCCATGGGCAACCAGCGACGGCACCTCGCCGCGGCGGCAGCCGGAGAGGGCGATGAGCCCCTCGGTATGGCAGGTCAGCACATCGGGCTCCACGCAGGGATTGCCCCGCTCGTGGTTCAGGTGGGCGTGGGTGAGGAGGCGGCAGAGGTTGGCGTATCCGCGCTGGGTCTCGCAGAGGAGAGTCAAGTGGTGGCCGCTGGCAAGGGTGACCTCGGCGCCGGTGATGGGCTTGAGGCCCCAGGCGCGGGCGCACTGGGCAAACTCCATCGCCCCGTGGAGGCCGTCGTGATCCGTGAGGGCGAGGTCCTCGTACCCCAGATCCCGCGCCCGAAGCACCAACTCCTCTATGTGCGAAGCGCCTTCGAGGAAGGAGAAGTTGGAGTGGGCGTGGAGTTCCGCGTAGGGGGCCACGTCAGTACGCCTGCCTGGCCCATCGCTTGCTCACTAGGTTCCGGTACACCGTTGTCGTCCGTCCGTCCTCCAGCAGCAAGCGGAAGTACAGTCGTGAGACAGGACGCTGCCGCCACCACTCGTCGTCGCTGCGCCAGGTCTCCAGCACCGCTTCGACGGCGTAGCGGCGGTTCGAGAGGTGAACTGCGATGGGACGGCCGTCTTCATCGGCCTCCACCCGTACGGGCCGCGGGCGGTTTAGGGGTCGAACTCGACCAGGGCCGCCCGTCGGTCCGGTATGCGCGACCATGGCTCCACCTCCACCACCTTTCCTATCGACACCCGTCCGTGCTGGACGCGTAGCTGTCGCACCGCCTCCTGCACCTGCTGGGCCAGCCCGCCCTTTCCTTCGAACATGACGGCCTGCTTGCCCGACTCCCCGCTCAGGCCCATGAGCTCCACCTCCAACTCCTCCACCGGTCGCTCCGGCGGCCTGCGGGCGATGGCGGACTTGACGGCGAACCAGGCGTCGCGGGGATCGGCAAGCGCTTCGCGGAAGGGGACGGGCAGCTCCCAAGCTCCGCCATCGAGAGCGGCCCTCATCACCGCCTTGCGCACCCAGCGGCCCCGCCGATCCGGGGTCGCGTAGGCGGCGTGGACCAGCCGCTCGACGCCCATGAGGATCGCGTCCAGGGAGACGACGGGCGTCGGGAACTGGAGCCGGCGCACCACGGTCTCCTCCTTGATCCGTGGCAGCAGGGGCTCCGTATCGATGCCCAGGGCCAGCTCCCAGTAGCGCTTCCCGTCGGGGCCGAACTGGGCCTGGAACGGCCCCAGGGGCAGGCGGGCGATGTCGCCCATCGACTCCAGGCCCAGCATACGGAGCCGCCAGCGCATGGAATCGCTGGCGGGCAGGTGCTCGACGGGCAGAGGGGCCAGGGAGGCCGCCTCGCCGCCCGGCGGGACCACCTTCGCCAAGCCCGCACGCGTCGTCTGGGCGGCGACGCGGGATGCGAACATGCCGCTGGCCACGCCCACCGACGCCATGAAGCCGAGCCGTCGGTGCAGGGAGGAGACCAGCTCCTCAGCGAAGGCCTGGGGCTCAACCGAGAGGCCGTCGAGCGATAGGTAGGCGGTGCCGAGTTCACCGTCCTCAACCATCGGGCTGTAGCCATCGAGGATGTCCAGGACCTCTTCGAACCGGCGCTGGTAGTGGGGGAGGTCCGGCAGCAGCACGTCCGCCCGATGACAGAGGCCAATCGCCTCCGACATGCGCATCCCCCGCCGGACGCTCGACGTCTCAGCACCCAGGGAACAGTCGAAGATTGTGGTTTTGCCTACAAGGATCAGCCGCGTGGCGAGGTCAGGCTGGCGTTGCCGCTCGACCTCGACGGCGAAGCGGGGGACGTGTACGCAAGCGATGCAGGTGGGGCGAAGCACTGCGACATTAAGTGTAAGAACATGCGTGCTACTATGTCAAGCGCAGGGTGTCTCATTCTAGTCGATCCGTTTGCGCGCCCGGCTGCGGGCAACAAAAAAAGCGGGGGGTCCCCCGCTTTCTTTGTGCTCGGGCCGCGTCGAAGGCCCCGGATGCGTGTCACGGGCGCTTCGAGGAGAGCCCGGCCAGCGCACCCGCAGATCCACTACCATCGGCCTGCAGGTAGACGAGGCGACGCCTGCAAGCGAGCCAGCTACGCCTCATGCGGTCGGCGATCGCCCTCGGCGGCAGGTGGGCGATGGCGAGCAGGCGCTGGTCCTCCTCGTCGGTCCAGGGGGCTCCTCGCCTCTGGCGGTTCTTGATTCGAGTCTTGACTGGCATCTCTCTACCTCCTTGGTTGTCTACGCCGCCTCGGCGCGCCGGACGTCGGTGCCCGAGCGATGGAGAAACGGCGTGATGAGGTCCATGAACCACAGGCTATCGACCTTCCGCAGGTCGATGTCGTAGGGGTGGTCGCGTAGGAACTTCACGACCGCGTCGTCGGTGATGAGCCAGCTATCGCCGCCCTGCTGGCTGGTACGCTCGGTATGTCGGTGGGACGCCTGCAGCTTGCCCGACCGAATGCGGGCCAGCACCCAATGCGGGTCGACGCCCAGCGCCTCGGCCAGCGAGAAAGCGGTGTAGCCCTCGCCGTACTTCCGGAGGCCCAGGCGTTTGGCCTTCAGCTTCACGGCCGTCGAAGAGCGGCCGAGCCTTCGGGCCAGGGTCTTCACCGACGTGTGATGGAAGTTCCCTTCGAGGTAGGCCTCGTCCTCGGCGGACCAGGGCCTATCCTTGGGCCGGCTCAGGCCCAGGGCGGCGGCCCGGCAGTTGACGGCCCACCGCGGCACCTTGAGCCGGACTGCGATCTCCTGCGACCTGCCCCTCACCGTCGGGTCGTAGAGGCGGCGCAAGACACCGTCCATGATGTCGTTCCAGAACCACTTCTTCTGCGGCATGTTATGTCCTCCTCTGATGAAGTGGGCTGTTCAAGCAGACCAGTTGGCCGCCTATGAGTGCCCCGGCCTAGCGGGACGCAGCCGCGAGAACCGCGCAGGGCTCATGCCCTGCTGTTTTCGCGCCCCGGTTCGCGATGCGCCCGTGGTGCTTGGACGTGTACCGGAACACCTGCTAGAATCCCATCGTCAGCCGCGCTGGGAGGGCGACCACGGGAACCTCAGATGACCGAGCCAAACCTACGCGAAACTTTCAAGAGGGCCGCCAACGAGGTTGTGGGGTCGGTGAAGAAGTACGCCTGGTCGCTCCGCATTGAAGACGGTTTGGTCGTCGAGCGGGGCCGCTGGACTACACACCGCATCCCGATGGACGAGATAGCCGAGGTGAGCCGATTCACTTGGCGGGATAAACTCGCGCGGGCGTGGCCTTGGTGCGACGGGGTCAATATCAAGACGAGAAGCGGGGCGACCTATTCACCCTATGTCGCCAGCGGAAAAGCAGAAGAATTCTATGCCGACCTTCGCGCGATCCGGCAACGTGTCCGCTCGTTGGCCGCACCGCAAGAATCCCCTCAACCGCGGGTGGTCCAAGCGGACGAGGTGGGAACGCAGCTGCCGGGCACGCCATGGGAAGCCCTCTCGCAAGGGACCAGGCGGAGAGTCGAGCTACTGCTAGATCCGTCGGAAACAGGGATATTGGCGGTGGACAGCCCGTTCGGGCCGATTTGGCTGCTGACCGACCGGTCCCTCATCGACCTGCGTGAGGGGCGGCCCAAGCGGTACGAGATCTCGGCGATGAGTGATATGAGATGGGACGGCGAGATCAAGTTCCGCTGCGGGCCGACTCTGCTTGTCAAGATGGACGACTACGCGCTGGGTGCTTACCTGGCGCAACTGTGGCCGGAGGTGTGTCACCCTACCGCTATGGGCGAGGCAGCCTGGTTGGCGGACTATGCGTCTAACGTTCGGCCATGGGATGCCGTTCCGCCTAACGATAGGCGGAAGCTTGAGCCGTTGTTAGTCGGCTCCGAAGCGCCGCTGCTTGTGATACAAGGCATGCTTAGGCCGCAGTGGCTGCTGACCGACAGACACATAGTCAATGTTCACAAGCGCCCTCCGCGCCGCTACGAGCTTGACAGCATCACCGACCTCACGTGGAAGAATGACCTGAGCTTCAGCTCGGGCACAGGGCGGATCTCGGTGACCTATCTTTGCGCCGAGGAAGTGTTTTGGTACTTAGTCAGAGGCTCGCCGCAGATGGCCCGAGGAATGATCCTCCAAGATGACGAGAAGCCACCGTCTGGTTCGGCGATCTTGTCTGCACTGGAGCTGGGATGCCTGGCTGACGTTCGCCACGTGCCCGGCACCTATATGCCGCCCGTGATAGCCAAGTACGAGCGACGGTATGAGAAGGTCAGCGTTCCCGTTTACCTCCGGAGCCCCAGGGAGCAGACGCGGTGGTGGCAGGCGGGCGAGCCGTACTACCAGTTCGTGACCTGCCCACGCTGCCGCCTCGAGTTCGCGGTCGAGGCGTTTGAAGGTGGATACCCGGCGCCCCGATTCTTCCAACCCAGCAGGCTCAAACTCTTTTCGCGTGACTTCGACGTAAGGGACCATGTCAGGTGGCCTGGATAGAACGGGATCGCACGCATTCGATGAGGCGGTGGTTCAGATAACCCCGGCCCCGCAGCAGGGCTAGGATCACTCCCCCTGGCCCTCCCCTCGCTCGTAGCCGGCGAGGAAGCGACGGCGGGTGAGCTTCTCCAGCACCTTCGGGCTGGTGGAGTCGGTGAGCGACCGCCTTTCACAGCAACCGGAGTTGCTCCCCCTCCGTCGCCGTCGTCTCCTCCGCATCGTCTCCGTCCCGGCCCGCCGGCGTGACGGCCTCCGGTTCGTCGTGTGCGGGCTCCGACCTCTCCCCGTTGCCTGACGGCGTCGCCGTAACCACGGCCCCGAAAAGCGGCAGGTCGACGAACTCCGTGAGGTCGCCGTTCTCCCGCTCCGGCATCGCCCAGGGCACCCACTCCGGTTCGGGCTCGTACTCCTCCGGGGTCAGGTCGTCCGGCCGGAGGGCGGACTCCGCGTCCTGTTCCCTCTGTCGCACGCCGGCGAAGAGGCCCTCCAGCGAGTCCTCGCTGGCCTCGACCCGCTCCGTCAGGCTGCGGGCCAGGGACAGCAGCAGGTCTTCGCCCTCGTCGCCGTGAGCCGCCAGCCCCTCCTCCACCAGCTCGCCCTCAACGGCCAGGGAGCTCTGGAGCTTCTTCGCCACCAGCGCCAGGGCCTGGGCCTGAAGGGTGCCGCTGTAGGCGAAGTACACCACCTGCACGGGCAGGCGCTGGCCGATGCGCCAGGAGCGGCGGCTGGCCTGCCGCATGGTGTAGACGCTGTATTCGACTTCGTACCAGACGATGGTCGGGAAGTCGACTAGGTCCAGTCCGGTCTGGACGAGGCGGGGGTGGACGAGGAGCACGTCGAGCCCCTGCTTCACGCGGCGGGCCAGCCACTCCTCGCGCCGGTCGGCCGAGACGGTGTCCGACTTGAGGGTTGCGACCCGGAAGCCCGCGCCGCTCAGGACCGACTCCAGCCGGGGCGAGATGTCGCGGCTGGCGGTGTGGGTGATGTAGACGAGCACGCGCCGGCCCTCGAGCCGCTCGCGCCGCACCAGCTCGAGCAGCGCTTCCTCCTTGGGGTAGAAGCGATCCTCCGGCAGGGGCGGGACGGCAGCGATCACCGCGTCGGTGCGAGGGTCCAGGACCGTCTCGCCTTTCGTGCAGGCGTCGGGGTAGGCGAGGAGGCTCTGGAGGTACGTGCCGAGGAGGCGTTTCGACCCCTGGGCCAGGGCCTGCATGACGGCGGCGTGGAGCTTCCCCGCCAGCCGGTGGTAGTACGCCGACTGCGACGCCTCCTGAGCACTGTCTCCGCCTTCCATCCCGACGAGCCGCACCTCCTCGCGGTATTCCGGCAGACCGGCCGCCACGTCGGCAAGGCGCAGGAAGGCGGTGTTCCCGATGAGGTGGAAGAGGACGGCAGGGGAGACGCCGGGCTTCTCCACTACCCGCGTACGGTAGCCCCGGCGCCTGCTCACCCGTCCGTCCTCGTAGGCGTCGTCGTCTCCCTTGCGGGTGATGCGCTCGACGATCCCGTAGCGGGCCACCCATCGGCGCTCGTCCCTGTTGGCGAACTCCTCTCGCAGGGCGGGCGAGAAGCGCCAGAGCAGGTAGAACAGCGTCGAGGCGTAGCCGCCCATGAGCGTGCCTGTGAGGGTGAGCGTGCGGCGGCAGGCCTCGGCCAGCGTGCCTGCCGCCAAGCCCTGGGCCGAGCCCCTGGCCTTGTACTCGTGCTGCTCGTCGACGACTAGCAGGTCGAAGAAGCCGGGTATGTGCCGGCCCACGTAGTCGGCGAGAGGGAAGCGACGCGGCCCAGAGCGATCGGCCTGCCAGAGGGGCTCGCCGCACTGGTGGCAGCGACGCTTCTTGCGGGCCAAGTCCTCTCGCTCTAGCGGCACACCCTCATCGTCCACGACCGGGGCGAAGCAGGCCGGGCAGCCGAGGCGACGGAGAGGCGCCCCGTCCTCGTCACGGAGGAGACCGCCGCCGTCAACGGCGATCCGCTCGACCACGGCCGGCGACCAGCGGTACGACAGCTTGGCCCGCTCGCGCGATAGGATCGCGAAGAGCGGCCGCCCTCCGAGGAGCGGGAGCCGATCGAGGTCGGTGATGGTGCGGACGATGGCGGCGCCGACGCCGGGCACGGTGGCCAGCACCTCGCGCTGCCACTTGCGCACGAGGTGGGGCGGGCAGAGGACCAGCACCCGCCGCGACCCAGCCAAGTGGGCCGCCGCCGCGGCGATCGTCGTCTTGCCGGTGCCCATCTCGCCCACGAGGTTGGTGCCTCGGTGCCGCTGGAGCGAGAGGGCCACGGCCCGGATGGCGTCGCCCTGGGCACCCAGGGGGCGCCGACGCAAGCGCCTCAGGTCGAAGCCCCACTCGTGCCGGTTGCGGGCCGAGTACAGAGGCGGGTAGGTGCGCAGCACCGCCCGTGTGATGGCCTCCTGGAAGGTCGCGATGAACTGCGCGAGGTTCATGGGACAGTCGCTCGGTGTGATCCGACGTGAGAAGCGTGGCAGGCCAATAGCATAGGTGCCTCCTTGCTGAATCGCTCGTCTTGACAGTTCCGCCCACGCGTTGCAGGATGGGATACCACCGCCTGAGCACTCGCGGTGATACTGGAAGCACAATCGAAGGCAGCCGGTGTTCATAACGCACAGTTACTTGGGCACGACGCGCGGTCCGTACCGATGCCTCTTCTTCCTGCTTCTTGAAGACTACGTCGATTTGCAGACTCGGTTCATGCAAGAGCTCGAGCCTTACCTTGAGCGGTTTGCTCGTCGTCTGGGCGACGCCGGAGCGCTGGTCCGCCCATTCCAAGGCGATATAGAGGAGACCCGGCAACATGTCCTCAACAAGGAGTGGTCGCCGAGAGAGTTGGAGGAGATTCGGAAGACGCCGAGCTTGCTGATGATCAATGAGGACTTTGATGCCTTCGATCCTAGGTCACATCCCTGGATTCAGCTCCACTTTGGCCGGCGTCTTGACGGTAGCCAGCTGTGGTCTGACAGGTTCAGAGCTGTTGAGGAGTGTGGCGAACTTCTTGGCCATCTGGCAGACGCAGTTCTCGATTCGGACGAAGACGTGTTCGAAGCAGCGCATGACGTCATTAGTGAAGTCCAGCTTTCCGATGTCGCTAGCGTATTTGAGGCGAAACCAGGCATTTTCGGCTTCAGCATCGACCTCGTTCGTGGCGTCGACATACTTGCCAGGTTGTTCCGGAGACTTCGGGGGCCAAGAAGGCCAACACCGAACGCCTAGTGCTCGACCATCTCGAACCGGCCCGTACGGACGTCCAGGGCCATGACCGAGGTGCGAAGGACCTCCCGCTCGACCTCCACATCCGGGTCGCCGGAGTCCACCGGCACCATCTCCTTGTAGGTGCGGCCCTTCACCAGGATGCGTCGGCCGTTGGCCTCCAGCAGGATGTTGTTGAGGAAGCCAGCGGCGATGAGCACTGCCAGGTGACCGCGTCGCAGAGGCATGAGGGGCCGCACCGGCCGCTCCTCCGCCGGCCACAGCCGCTCGGCCAGGGTGGGGCTAGCCCAGAGGCCTGACTGCCGCGCCTGCTGGGCCGCCACCTCCGGGTCGAAGAACTGCGAGGCGAAGAGCACAGGCCCCGCAGGCAGAGCGGGGAGGTCGTACAGCGGCTCCGTAGAGCCCGGCGGCGGCAGCTCCGGCAGAGGCTCCGATGCCCAGGCCTCGATCTGCGGTCGCCACTGGCCCTCGGGCACCACGCCGTCACGCTTCACCGCCAGCAGAACGACTTGGCCGAAGTCGGTGTACTCGGGGTCGGGGAAGCGGTAGCAGGCGAGCCGCGTGTAGTGCCCGGCCAGGTAGCGGGCCGACAGCGCCAGCCGCCTCTGCGGCACGATGAAGACCAGCAGGCCACCGGGGCAGAGTGCGCGGCTCGTCGTCGTCAGGAAGGCGTGCTCCAGCCGCTTCGCTTCGTCATCGCGATCATATGGCGGGTTCAGCCACAGGCAGGAGAACGCGTTGTGGGCCAGCCGCACCGCGAACGCGCTGGCGCTGAGGGCGTGGTCGAGGACGGCCTCCGCCTCCTGCCAGCGGTCGCGGGCTATCTCGATGCCGTAGGTCTCGCCGCCCACGGCGTCGGCGAGCTGGCGCAGGGCGGCGCCGGTGCCGCAGCAGGGGTCGAGCAGGCGCACTGCCTGTCGGGTCGTCGGATGAGCGGGCCGGACGAGAGCCGCGACCCGCTCCACCACTGAAGGCGGAGTCGGATAGTACCCCGCCTTGGCAACTCCTTCGAGGCGCACGGCTAAGCCGCCTTCGCCTCAGCCAGGGACTCGCCGTCGACCGGCACCGACAGAACGCGACGTCGTACGGCCTGCGAGATGTCTTCCTGCAAGGCGTCCGGGTCGGGCTGGCAGCGGTAGGCGTGGACGCCCACCGACTCCAAAGCCTCGACCTCGTCCGCGTTCAGGCCACGCTCCCACAGCCAACTCGCCCACGACGGGTGCAGCGGCAGGTCCAGCCGGCGGTTGAGGAAGCGGTAGTGGAGGGCCGGCGCCTCGTCCTGGCTGCGGGCGAGGAGCAGGAAGTCACGCCGGTCGCAGGCGTAGGCCGCCAGCTCCGGCACCAGCAGACCGTGGTGGGCGGCGCCGGAGGGCAGGCGGGCGGAGTAGAAGCGCCACGTGCCCCAGGCCTCGCTGGCCAGCCAGCAGGGCGAGCCGCCGCCCAAGTCGTCTTCGCTGAGGTAGGCGGTCTCGCCCTTGACCAGGCGGGCCCAGAGGGCACGCACGCTCTGCTGGTTCCCCAGCAGCGACACGAACCACATCTGGCCGTCGTCTCTGGCGCAGGCGTCCACCGTGGCGGTGAACCCTGCGGCGCGTATAGTGAGTAGTTGCATCGATGCTCCTTTCCGAGAAGCAAGAGGCGCCGGACTTTGGGCGCCTTCGCGGGCGCATCCAGATGGCCAGCCGGCTTGAGGAATTACCTAAGGAAGTGCCGCGGTTCGCCTTCGTGGATACCGAGACGGTCGTAAAGGCCGTTCAAGCTTGCCTTCAAAGTCGAAGTCATATCCGGCCTAAAGAACCCCACGTAAGAGAAGACGGCGCGGCCGTAGGCGTCGACCGATGTCGTCGTTAGGTGAAGAACAGCGAGCGCTCTCTGTTCTGCGCGAGCGTGCATCTCTCTTATGGATTGAAGCGCGTAAGGGTTCCCATGCGACACGTTTGACCAGAGGCGGTACTCGAACTCGGCATCGAAAAGGTATTTCACAAGGTACGTGGACGGAGTCATGGGCTTCGCTTGAATCCCTTCAACTTCAAGCCATTCACGCACCCTGGCTTCTTGGCCTTGAACGCTGCGAAGATCCTCTTCGCTTGCCGACTTGGCTTCTTCCGAGTCGTCAGTCGACTTGGCGTTTGAGAGCTTGCGCATCTCGTCCAAGTCGCGCAGCCAGAGACGTCCCGCCCTGAGAAGACGTTCATTCGAATCGCACGTGACATCGGTTAGCCACGCGCATACGGCTGCCGACTCAGTGACATCCCTTGCCACACCGCTGGGCGAGGTCTTCAGCGGCTCCTGGCGGAGTAGCCTCGATAGACCGCGGATGGCGTCTCCCGCTGCGACGAGTGATTGGCTAGCCCTCTTCAGGGTGTAGTCGAACAACTCTAACGCAGCGGGTCTTCCTGAGAGCGTAGCGCCCTCCGTTGCTACCGGCGATCCGAGCGCGAGGGCGCGCGTCGCCACCTCCACATGCCGGTCTCCCAACGCTGCCAGGTCGCCCATGGCATCGAGAATCGAATCCAGCGTTACGTCGGCAGCAGGCTGGCTCTCCTTGATGTCCTCGGTCACTAGGCTAATACCTCGTCGAACGACGGGTCCTCACCTCCCGCCTTCACACTAATTCGGTACTTGCCCCTCTTCCGGCCCGCGTTCTCAGACGACACTTCAATATCCAGAAGATAGGAGAAACCGGCGACGAGGCGATACTGGTCACGTTGCGCGTGGTCGTACACGACTAGCGGGTAGACGGAGCTCCCGAATTCCGCGACGTCGAGGGCCGCGTGTGTGTCGAAGTCCAGGATCTTACCTCCGCCATCTTTCGACGACCATTGCAGGTAGGTAGGGTGTTTGTCGGCCTCCGGTTGAGGCCCGTGATGCTCTGTTTCAATCTCCACCGAGTGCAGATATCCAGTACACCCTTTGACCCGCTCGCCGTCATTGGTCACCTCTAAGCAGGCGTACTCCAGCCAGGCTCCATTAACCTCTGCGCCGCGAGTAATTGCCCTGACCCTTATCCTCGGCGTCACGCGGCGATGAAAATCCAGATAGGTCACGGAGAATAGAACAAACGCCACGCCTAGGAAGATGAACGTCCACACCCGCCAGGCGACACCCAGACCCAACAGATCAGTAGAATCCAGGGCAAGGCCAATTGCCGACAGGATCAGCGCAACGAATGATCCTGGCCCCGGTATCTTAGCGCTAAGCCACCGCCAAATCCTACCGAGCATGAGTCAAGTCTACGGCATTCAGACCGGACGTGACTCCCCCGTCTGTCACATCGCGCCCTCCTCCTTGAGGCTGACGAACCGCCCGTCGCCGATGATCACGTGGTCCAGGAGGTCAATGCTGAGGATCTCGGCGGCCTGGGCCGCGTCCTTGGTCAGCTTCACGTCATCCGGAGACGCGGACGGGTCGCCCGAGGGATGGTTGTGGGCCAGGATGACGTTCGGCGCGTTGGCGATGACGGCGTCGCGGAACAGCTCCGCCATGCGGGCCACCGCCGCCGCGTTGACGCTGCCCTGGTAGACCGTCACCACGTCCAGCACCCTGTTGCGCGTATTCAGGAGGACCACTCGTAGCTGCTCCTGCGGCAGCGCCTCCATCTCCGGGGCCAGGAGGTCGAACACGTCTTGCGGGCAGCGCACCTGCCGACCATTCGGTCCGCCGCGGTCCGCGGAGCGATAGCGCGAACGCAGCTCCGCCAGCAGCCGCAGGTTCTCCCACACGAGGTCGAGAAGCGCCGCGTCGTCCGGTGTCAGGGAGCTCTGCTGTCCTTGTGATCTACGCGGCGGCCGGGCCATCAGTAGCCTCCGGCAAGCCGTCATCGCGCTCATACAGGGTCAGGCGCTGGCTGCCGTCGCCGTTGGGCCCGAAGGCCAGGACGGAGTAGGCGCGCCAGCCCGGGATCGGGCACTGTGGCTCCGGCACCTGCACCACGTATCGAGGCCCGGCACGGGTCAATACGAGCCGCACCAGGCGTTGACCTGCAACGACCACGCCTACGCGGCCTTTCGGGAGCCGCCGCCCCTGACGGTCCGACCGTTGCGCGCGTTCAACTGCTCGGCGAGCGAGCGAACCGCGTCGGCCAGGGACTGCTCGCCCAGTTCGTCGAGCGGCTTGTGGTAGCGCTGCTCGACCCAAGAGCATGCCCCAACTCCGTCAACGCCGAGGCGCTCCGACAGATCCAGCACCTTTCGGCGCATCTCCTCCAACTTCTGGAGGGAGGCCGGCGCCCCCGTCGCTGATGCAGCGTCGATGACGTTGCGGCGGTCGTAGAGGGCGTTGCCGAACTGGTCACCAAAGTGGCGTAGCGCCCGCTTGAGAGCGTCGGTGACTGCTCTTTTGTACGCCGCCTCGTGGGCTTCCGGCGTATCATCTGCGACGAATCCGCAGCCAGCGTCGCTTCGGGGAGGGCAGCCGCGAACAGTAACCCGCACGGCCGCCGTGTACATCCCCACCGCGAGCGGCGAGTCCGTCGCCGGATCGATCAGGCTCATGGGACGGTAGGCCGCCTCTCCGACCACCTCCGCGCCCCAGCCGTCGTAGCCGAAGATGCGATTGGCCTGGTTGATGGCGGCCCAGCCTTCGATGTAGTGGAGCAGGCGGCCGTCGCGCGCACTCCGCTCCGAGATGAGCGCCGGGTCGAGAGGCTCCGCCAGAAGGGCGAGCACCCGGCGAGGCAGCCGCTCGGCGCGAGGGTTGCTCGCCGTCTTTCCAGCCGTCAGGCGGCCTGACGCCGGACGGCTGCGTCGAACGTTTGCCATCGCGTCTCCTTTCTTTTCAGTGCAATTTCAAGGCAGCGCTGGAACGCCTCCCTCCCAGCAGGAGTGCGTCCCAGGTCGTTCAGGTCGTGGACGCCGGACGGAAGCTCCACGGGCATCGCCCGAGACCCCAACGCAGCTATCAACTGTTCGGTGGCCCGGCGGCCCGCCTCGTCCCTGTCCAGCGCCAGATACAAGCGGCGGAAGCGGCCCAAGCCCTGGATTGTGGCTCGCGACACGCGGGTGCCGAGAAGCGCTACCGCGGGCAGGCCCCACCGAACGGCCGTCAGCCAGTCGAAGGGGCCTTCAGTGACTACCACTTCGTCGCCACGCACCAGACCAAGCCCAAGCAGGGGCGTGGGCAGGCGCAGGTTCAGATAGCGCAGGCCGTCTGGGCCAAGCGCGCGGCCCGTCAGCCACGTCGCTCTCCCGTCCTTCAGGTCGGGGACGATGATGCGGCCGAGCATGGTGTCGCGGTCGCCAACGAGGAGCCCCGCACGTCGGGCGGCCGCCAGACTGAGGCCACAACGACTCAGGTGGTCGGCGAGGCCCCCGCATGCGAAACCGAGCCAGCACCGGCGGGCCGTGTTGTGTGCTATTCCGCGATCGACCATGTAGGCCAGCGCATGCTCGCTGTGCCACAGGGCCTCGTGATAGAACGATGCCGCTGCGTCGATAACGTCCGCCTCCGCTCCAGTCAACGGCTCGGTGCCCTGCCGACTCGTGATCCGAATGATCTTGGCCCGCCTGGGGCTCGCCCGATGTTGCGACTCGCCGGCGAGCATCGCTGCCGCCTCCTTGAAGCCGACACCGTGCAGCCGGCCAACGAAGTCGATAACGTCGCCGCCGGCGCCGCAGCCGAAGCAGAAATAGCTTTCGTTGCGGGGATAGACCACCAGGCTGGGGCGCACGTCCCGGTGGAACGGGCAGGACCCCACGAGCCGATGGCCGTTGGGTTGCAGCTCCACACCGGCGCGGGCCACGACTTCTTCGATCGGGTTTGCCTGCCGGATGGAAGTTACGTCGTATAATCTCATT
>DAOUMF010000008.1:0-30965 GCA_034411955.1 Dehalococcoidia bacterium | reverse complement strand
CGGCAGTACAGGTCGAAGCCCACAGCGGCCATGTAGCCGCTCTGCTCGGGGCCCAGCAGGTTGCCGGCGCCGCGGATCTCCAGGTCACGCAGGGCTATCTGGAAGCCCGCTCCCAGCTCCGTCGCCTCAAAGATCGTCTGCAGCCGCTTCTGGGCCTGCTCCGTCAGCCGGCCCTTGCGGTCGTACATCAGGTAGGCGTAGGCGCGGTGGGCGCCCCGGCCCACGCGGCCCCGCAACTGGTAGAGCTGGCCCAGGCCCAGCTTGTCCGCCTGGTTGACGATGATCGTGTTGACGTTGGGGATGTCCAGCCCGGACTCGATGATGGTAGTGCACACCAGCACGTCGATTCGTCCCCGCACGAACTCCTGCATCACCCTGGCCAGGTCCTGCTCCGGCATCTGTCCATGGGCGATGCCCAAGCTCGCCTCCGGTACGATCTCCTGCACCCTGTGGGCGATCATGGCGATGTTGTGCACCCGGTTGTGTACGAAGTAGACCTGTCCGCCGCGCTCCAGCTCTCGCAGGATCGCCTCCCGAACCAGGCGGTCGTCGGACTCGGAGACGTAGGTTCGGATGGGCAGCCGCTCCTCCGGCGGCGTCTCCATCGTCGACATGTCGCGGATGCCGCCCAGGGCCATGTACAGGGTGCGCGGGATCGGCGTCGCCGAGAGGGTGAGGACGTCGATGTCGCGACGCATCTGCTTCAGATGCTCCTTGTGGGCCACACCGAACCTCTGCTCCTCGTCGATCACCACCAGCCCCAGATCCTTGAGCTGAACGTCCTTCTGGAGCAGGCGGTGGGTGCCGATGCCGACGTCCACCGTGCCCGTGGCCAGCCCCTCCACTACCTGCCGCTGCTCCGCCTCTGAGCGGAACCGGGACAGCATCTCCACTCTCATCGGAAAGGCGCCCAGACGTTCCTGGAACGTCTGGTAGTGCTGCTGAGCGAGAACGGTGGCAGGCACCAGGAGGGCCACCTGGCGTCCGTCCATCACCGCCTTGAAGGCGGCCCGGATGGCCACCTCCGTCTTGCCATAGCCCACGTCGCCGCAGACCAGGCGATCCATGGGCCGGGGTCGCTCCATGTCCCGTTTCACTTCCGTGATGGCGGCCACCTGGTCTGATGTCTCCACGTAGGGGAAGGACGCCTCGAGCTCAGCCTGCCACGGAGCGTCGGTCGCGAAGGCGTGGCCGGGCAGCACCTCCCGCGCGGCGTAGAGGGCGAGGAGGTCCACGGCCAGTGCCTGCACCGCCTGCCTCACACGCCGCTTCGCCCGCTGCCAGTCGCCGCTGCCCAGCCGCGTCAGCCGTGGCTCGTGCTCGGAGGGGCCCACGTAGCGGCTCACCCGGTCCAGTTGGTCGGTGGGGACGAACAGCTTGTCGCCCTCGGCGTAGTGCAGCTCCATGTACTCCCGCTCGTGCTCGTCCACCGCCTTCCTCACCAGCCCGGCGAAGCGGGCGATGCCGTGGTCTACGTGCACCACGTAGTCGCCCGGCGAGAGCTCGCTCAGGAACGCCTCTCGGTTCACACCGCGGCGGGGCGTGCGGCGGCGCTGCTTGACGAACCCGAACACCTCCGTGTCCGTGACCAGGGCCATGTCGACGCCATCCTCGCTCAGGCGCCAGCCCGCAGGCAGTGAGCCCTGCACCAGGGCGAGGCCGCGGACGGAGGCAGGCTCCTCTGTGAACCACACGTCCGCGCCCTCTTCACGGAACAGCTCTGCCAGCCGCCGCGCCTGCTGCGAGACAACGGTCAGGGAGTGGCCCTGACGTAGCCCGGACACGCTCTCGCTGACCAGGCGGCGCAACTGGCCCCCGTAGGCCGCTACCGGCAAGAACGGCAGGCGGACGCTGTTCGGCTCTTCCTCGCCTGAGGCGAGCCAGCGCGATAGCCTCAGGAGCAGCGGACGCCGCTCCAGAGCCGCCCTCACTTCCCGCCAGACCTCCTGCGGCAGCGGCAGGCCTCCTGGTATCTCGCCCCGCTCCTCCAGCTCCCGTCGGACGGCCTCCGCCTCCCTTTCCGTCTCCTCCAGAGCCGCCGCCGCATCGCTCTCCTCGTCGACAATCACGGCGGCTCGCGGCGGGAGGTGATCCAGCAGGGTGGCGCGGGCCAGGAACGGCACGTAGAAATGGTCCCCGGCGAAGCCCGTCCCGTTTGCCAGAAGGGATAGCTCATCCTGGAAGCGCTGGCGGGCCTCTGTGGAGCACCGCGACAGGTCGAGCCGGGCCAGCGTATCTCCCCTGCCGGAATCCGCGTGTAGGGCGAACATGGCTTCCTGCGCCGGCCCCAGCTCCACGGCCTCGGCTGGCCCCATCGACCGCTGCGTCTCCGGGTCGAACCGCCGCAGGCTCTCGATCTCCCGACCGACCAGTTCGATGCGCACGGGCGCCTCTGCCTGAGGCGGAAACACGTCGATGATGCCGCCGCGGTGGCTGGCCTGCCCCCCTCGCTCCACCAGCGGCTCGATGGCGTACCCCAGGGTGGCAAGCTGGGCCAGGAACCGGTCGGGGTCCAGGCGGCTGCCCGGTCTCAGAACCCGGGTGGAAGCGGCGAGCTCCTGCGGCGACAGCGTCCGCTGGGCCAGCGCCATCACCGAGGCGATGACGACGCGGCGGCCCCCGTCGGCCAGCAGGGAGATGGCCGTCAGGCGCTGGCGGACGGCCTCCGGGTCAGGAGCTAGGCGCTCGTAGGGGAGGACGTCGCGCTGGGGGAAGGGCACCACGGGCACGGTGCTGCCCAGCCAGGCGGCCAACTCCTCGATCAGAGCCTCGGCGCGGTCCTCCCGGGGGACGACGGCCAGTAGCGGCCCATCGCTCGCCCGGGCCAGAGCGGCCAGCACCGCCGCCTTGGCGGAGTCAGGCAGGCCGATGGTCAGGCGCAAAGGGGCGTGGTCCAGCACCTGCCGCAGCCGCGCCAGGGACGGCGCTTCCTCTATCTGCGATAGCAGTCCGGACAGGTTCATGGCAACACTTCTAGGGCCTCGACCTTGGGTCGGGGCCCTCGCGCTTCAATTGTAGCAGCTTGGGGGAGCTAGCGATTGTAGCGGTTCATGGCCGCCTCCGGCCCGTCGCGGATGACTGTCTCCGCGGCTTCTGCGGCTTCCGCCGCCGCGGCCTGTAGCGCCTCCGCCTCCTGAGGCGTGGGGTCGCTGAGCACGTAGTCGGCCACCACGTCCGGCTCCCAGCTCGGCTCTCCGTCCACCACGGGTCGGCCGATGCCGATGCGCAGGCGGGGGAAGTCCCTGCTCCCTATCGTCCCGATGATCGAGCGCAGTCCCTTCTGGCCGCCGTGGCCGCCTCCCGGCCTCAGACGCAGCCTGCCCGTGGGCAGGTCCAGGTCGTCGCAGATCACCAGCATCTGGTCGGGCTTGATCTGGAAGTTGCGCAGGAGGGCGGCCACGGCGTGGCCGCTGCGGTTGACGAACGTCCTCGGCTTGGCGAGGAGAACGGGGACGCCAGTGATGGAACCCTCGCCGATGGTGGCCAGGCGTCGGGCCTTGAGGGGGATGCCGTGCAGGCGCGCCAGGCGGTTGACGGACCAGTAGCCGACGTTGTGGCGGTTGTGGGAATAGACGGAGCCTGGATTACCCAGGCCCACTATCAGCCACTTGTCTGCCGCCATGCGGCCATTTTAGCCTATCTCTTTCGCTTGCGGCGGCGTGGGCTCTTGTCCACCGCCAACTCGCCCGGCGGCAGAGACTTGCGTGCCGCCAGGAACGCCCTCTGGAGCACCTGAGAGGCCTCCCGCATGGCGGCCTGCGCATCGCTCACCTTTGGGAGGACGCCTTCCTGGAGCTGGTCGAGGATGGGCTCTAGCGCGTCCTGTATGCGGGACTCCACCAGGAATCTGCGCAGATAGCCCGTCAGTTCGTCATCGAGGATGTCCGGCAGAGAGGAGAGCTGGCTGGCCTGGATGATCCTCAGGAACTGGTCGACGCGGGCATCGTTGCTGCGTCGCAGCACCTGCTGCACCGCGCTGGACGACAGCCGCGCCCGTTGATGCTCGCAGGCCCGCCGGATGCGCTGCATGATCTCCTCGACGTGCTGGACGGGTGCCGTCTCGTCCATGGAGAGGCCGCAGGCGGGACAGACCGCCTCCGTCTCCGGCATCTCCTCCACCCCGCTGACAAGGGGGCAGCCGGCGGTCTCCGCCACCAGTTGCTCGTATGCGGCCAGCGCGCCTATGCCCGCCGGCGGACCGAGCTCCGCCAGGGTGTTCAGCCGGTGCAGGGCCTCTACCAGCGTCTGTTCCTCCCGTAGCTGGGCGTGCAGGCGGGCCATCTGGGCCCAGTGTCGCGTGTGGCGTTCGCGGTACTCCGAGACGTATTTCCGGCGGAAGGTGTTCAGCATCGCCCTGGCCGGGGGGAAACGCTGCGGCTCCGCGGCCAGGGCGACAAAGGTCAGTTGCTCCAGCGCCAGAGAGCGGTCGAGGGCCAGATCCGCCTCCTCGGTGGGGACCACGGCCTGCTGGAGGAAGCGTTGCATGGAGAGCAGTTCGTTCGCCTCCTGCGGGCTCTGCGCGAAGGCCCGCAGCATGTAGATGTCCTCCATCAGCGCCCGTTTGTCGGGGTAGACCTGTTCAGCGCAGGTGATGAAGTGGTCCCTGTCGGTGCAGGAGGCGAGCTGGGACAACCGCGTCAGCGCCTCCTTCGCTTCCGGGGCCTGATCCGCTGACTCAGCGCAGGTTGCTCGGATGAGGTCGCTGAGGTCATGCAGCCGTTCCATGTCGGCCGGCTTGGCGGCACCGGGAGCGTAGAGGGCGATGGCGACGGGCGAGAGGTATTCCGCCACCGCTATGGAGAGCAGCAGGTCGCGGGCAAGCAGGTCTAGGTGCGCCTTCCCCTCGGCGAAGACCTCTTCCGGCGTCACTTGCAGCGGCGCGGCGGCGAACAGGCGGCCCTGGCACAGCAGTTCCACGTCTTGAGGGGAGAGGGGTAGACCGGACCGGACTCCCGATCTGTAGGTGGTGGCAACTTCTCGCACGGCATTGGCCCCAGAGGCGAGACGGTGGGCCGGGGCGCTGACCACCATACCCTGCGCGGGCGAAACGAGGCCCTCCGGCGGCTCTGAGAGGAGGACGATACGAAAGTCCTCGCCCTCGGCGGCGCGTTCACCGTCGCGGCCCTCCAGCCATCTTGGCAGCAGGACCGCCCGCCCCTGGCGCTTGCGGCCAGCGTGATCCGTCAGGTTCAGGAGCACGTCCATGAGCGGCGCCTGATCCTCTTGGCCGGTGCCTACCGATGAACCGGGCCCGGCGTAATCTTGTCGCACGATGGTACCCCCTCTCCAGTCGGCGACCGTGGGCAACGTCATATTATATCACTGCGAGAGGAGTCAGCCCATTCGCCTGCCTAGGGGCGCTCCGTCCCTCCCCCACGGCACGCCCCCTCCCCCCCACACTTGTAGTTCATGCTCTCAGACCAGAGCGCGAACATCCATACGGAATGTCGTGTAAATCCGTACCGTATTTCACGTATGGTAGGGGTGCCGAAGCGCGCTACGGCCTCCCCCGCTTCGTCGACGGGGGAGTCAGCCTTGCCTCTGGTCGAGGAGTCCCTCCCTGACGGCGCGCACGCTGGCCTCGGTGCGGCAGGCGGCGCCCATCTTGGTGCGGATGTTCTCGACGTGCTTCTGGGCGGTCAGGGGACTGATCCCCAGCTCGGTGCCGATCTCCTTGTCGGATCTGCCGGCGGCCAGGAGGTGGAGGACCGTCAGCTCGCGGAAGGTGAGGCCGTAGGGGTTCCGCCGCAGCATCTGACGCTCGACCCTGGCCTCCAACTCCTCCCTCGCCGCCTGGAGCGCCTCCTCCATCCGCTTGCGCGCGGTGATGTCCGTCAGCACCCCGCGGATAGCGACGATGCAGTCTCCTTCGAAGACGGGCCGGCTGAAGCTACGCACCCAGAGGGCTTCGCCGGACTTGGAGCAGATCCGGTACTCGCTCGGTTCTGGGTTTCCAGAGAGACCTTTCTCAAAGCTCTTCGCAAGGGCTGGCACGTCGTCCCGGTGGAGGAACTCGAGGAAAGAGCGGCCGATGATGTCCGATGGGGTGTATCCGCTGGGGCCTTCCACCGCGGGGCTGATGTAGGTTATCCGCCCATGTGGGTTCACCTCGAAGATGACGTCGTTGATGTCTTCCACCAGATGGCGATAGCGCTCCTCCGATTCCCGCAGCGCCTCCTCCATCCGCTTGCGCTCCGTAATGTTCGTGAGGACTCCGCGGAAACCGACTACGCGGTCTCCCTCGAAGATCGGCCGGCCGTGGTCGCGAATCCAGCGCACCTCACGAGACTTGAGTAGGATTCTGTACTCACTGGGTACCGGGCTTCCAGCGAGTGCTCTCTGTAAGTCCTCTACAGCAAACAACACGTCGTCTGGATGAATGAAGTCTGTGAAAGACCGGCCAATCATCTCTGATGGGCTGCACCCGGCCGCCCGTTCGACAGCGGGGCTGATGTAGGTGATGTGTCCAGCTGCGTCCACCTCGTAGATGACGTCGTTGATGTCTTCCACCAGCTCGCGGTACTTCTCCTCGCTCTCCCGCAGCGCCTCCTCCGCCTGCTTCCGCTCCGTGATGTCAGCCATCGCTCCCCGGAAGCCGACGATGCAGTCTCCTTCGAAGATCGGCTGGCCGAAGCTGTGCATCCACCGCGCTTCGCCGGACTTGGACGTGGCCCTGTACTCAACGGGTTGTGGATTCCCAGAGAGACCCTTCTCCCAAGCCTCCAGAACAGATGCGAGATCGTCCGGGTGGATGAGTTCGGTCAAAGATCGCCCTATGAGCGCAGACGGGCGGTACCCGGTCGCCTTTTCCACCGCAGGACTGAAGTAGGTTACGCGCCCGCTGGTGTCGACCTCGAAAATGGCTTCTTTTATGTTCTCCACCAGCTCGCGGTACTTCTCCTCTGACTCCCGCAGCGCCTCCTCCGCCCGCTTCCGCTCCGTGATGTCCTGGATCTGCGAGAGGAGGTAGAGGGGCGTCCCATCGGCGTCGCGGACCAGTGAAGTGCTCAAATGGCCCCACAGCACGTGCCCGTCTTTGTGGATGTACCGCTTCTCAAGCTGGTACGACTCGATCTCTCCCGCCAGGATTCGTCGTATGTGGTCGCGGGTGATGTCCACTTCATCCGGGTGGTTGATGGCCTCCCAGGTCATCGATGTCAGTTCCTCCTCCGAATAGCCAAGAATCTCGCAGGTGAACCGGTTGACCTGCAGGAGACGGCCGTCGGGCGCTACCAGGGCCATCCCAGTAGCCGCGTGCTCGAAGGAACTCCGGAAGCGCTCCTCGCTCTCCCGCAGCGCCTCCTCCGCCTGCTTGCGCTCCGTGATGTCGGTCACGACTCCGCGTAGACCGAGGACGCGGTCTCCCTCCACGATGGGCTGGCTGAGGCTGCGCACCCAGTGTATTCTGCCTGACTTGTCCAAGAGCCTGTACTCATTGGGTTTTGGATTCCCGGACAGGTTCCTCTGAAGACCCTCCATGACTATTGGCAAGTCGTCCGGGTGGACGAACTCGGTGGAGGGCCGGCCGATGAGCTCTGCTGGGCTGTATCCGCTGTGCCGCTCTATCGTGGGGCTGACGTAGGTTATTCGCGCCTCTACGTCCACCGCGTAGATGACGTCGTTGATGTCTTCCACCAGCTCGCGGTACTTCTTCTCTGACTCCCGCAGCGCCTCCTCCGCCCGCCTGCGCTCCGTGATGTCGCGGACGACGGACTGCACCGCTGGCTTGCCGCCGTGGGTAACGACTGCCGAAACCACCTCAATGTCGACGCACCTGCCGTCGAGGCGAATCAGCTTCTGTTCTATGGGCGGGACTTGTAGTGCGCCTCTTTCTAGCTCTTGCATGCGCTCACGGGCGATGTCCTGGCCGTCCGGGTGAATGAAATCCGCTATCGATTTACCTATGACTTGCCCAGGGTTTTCCGCTCCCACAAGCGCTACTCCCGTGCTGTTTATGAACACGATCTTGCCGTCCTGATGAACACCGATCGCATCAGGGGAAAGCTCGACAAGCTCGCGGTACTTCTCCTCGCTCTCCCGCAGCGCCTCCTCCGCCCGTCTGCGCTCCGTGATGTCTCGGACGATGCCGAAGGCGCCGACCACTTGCCCGTCCATCATGAGCGGTCTGGCTGCGAATTCTCCCACGCGGTATTCGCCGGACTTGGTGAGGATGCGAATCTCGGAGACCGGCGGTATCTCTCCCCGCAGGATGCGCCGGAAGTCCTCGGCCCCAGTGGGCAGGTCATCAGGGTGAATCATGGGGGCAAAGGGTTTGCCCAGCCACTCGGCTCGCGACCAGCCCGAGATGCTTTCGAACGCTGGGTTCAGGGAGGTGAAGGCTCCATCTGTTGAGAGGGTGTAGATGACGTCCCGGGCGGTCTCGACGAGGTTTCGATACTGCTCCTCACTCTGCTGCAGCGCCTCCTCGGCCCGCTTCCGCTCCGTAATGTCCGTCAGAATTCCTCGGAAGCCGACGACGCGGTCTCCCTCGAAAACCGGATGGCCCAGGCTGCGAACCCAGCGTGCTTCCCCGGACTTCTTGGTGAGGAGCCGATACTCATTCGGTTCCCGGTTACCCGACAGCCGTCTCTGAGCCCTGTCGATTGTAGCCGGTAGGTCGTCTTGGTGGAGAAACTCGGTGAAAGACTGGTCGATGATGTCTGACGGACTGTGCCCGGTCGCCTCTTCTATCGCGGGGCTGATGTAGGTGACGCGGCCACTTGTGTCGATCTCGAAGATGACGTCATTGATGCTTCCCGCAAGGTTGCGGTAGCGCTCTTCGCTCTCGCGCAGGGCTTCCTCCGCCCGCTTGCGCTGCGTGATGTCGTGCACGGCAGCCACCCGTACCCTGCGGCCTTTGTACATGTGGTCCTTGCTGCTAATCGTCACCCTGAGAGTCGTGCCATCTTTCCTCAAGCCAAACGCTTCGTACGGCTCCTCCGTCTCTGACCGTACCTTCTCCTCTATAAGAGCGCGCGATTCCTCAGCCGCAAGGTCCACTACGGACATGCCGATCAGTTCCGAGAGCGAGTAGCCAAGCAGCTTTTCGAAGGCAGTGTTTGCATCCACGATCACGCCATTCTCGTGGATGACAATCCCTTCGATAGCGGCCTCATAGACAGTGCGGAACCGGTCCTCGCTCTCCCGCAGCGCCTCCTCCGCCCGCTTGAGACCGGTGATGCTCCGGATGAGATCACGCGCCACCCAGCCACGCTTCGCGGCGCCGCTTCCTGCGGGCCGAGACCCCCTGCGCTGGCTGGCCACCGCTTTGGCCACGGCGCGATCCTCTCTTGCAGCGACCCCTGAATATCGTCACGTACGATATTCGGAGTAGGCGCGCATGCGCCTTAGCAGTATATACACTCGCTGCTGGCCCGTGTCTATACGGAAAATTGAGTATTCCACCCCAGGCCTCAGTCTGCGAGCAGCAGAATTCGCGCTATTTGGGGGAGGCGCCGCGGCTTGCGGCCCGTGATTGGGCCACGACCTCCGGCAGCACGGACAGCAGGTACTCCACCTCGTCGTCCGTGTTGTCGGGCCCGACGGTAAGGCGCAGGGCGGCCACGGCCCTGGCCAGCGGCACCCCCATCGCCGCCAGGACGTGCGATGGCTCCCACGTGGCCGAGGTGCAGGCGCTGCCCGCGCTGGCGGCGATCCCGCGCTTGTCGAGGGAGGCCAGCATGTGATCGGACTCGGCGCCCTCGAAGCTGAAGTGGGCGTTGTTCGGCAGGCGGCGGTCGGGGTGACCGTTGAGGGTGGGCGCGGGTAGAGCCGCCAGCACGCCTTCCACGACGCGGTCCCTCAGGCGGCGCGAGAGCGCGGAGTACTCCGCCCGGCCCTCCTGCGCCAGGCGCAGCGCCACGGCCGTTCCCACGATGGCGGCGACGTTCTCGGTGCCGGCGCGGCGCTGTCGCTCCTGGCCGCCGCCGCTCTGCAGGGGAAGGAGCGGCGTGCCTGCCCGGATGTACAGGACCCCCGCCCCCTTGGGGCCGTAGAACTTGTGTGAGGACAGGCTCAGGAGGTCTACTCCCAGGGATTGCACGTTCAGGGCCAGGGCGTTGGCCGCCTGCACGGCGTCCGTGTGGACAGGTATGCGCCGTCGCAGCTTTTTTCCCCGCTCCCGCACCGCCGCCGCCAGCTCGGCCACGGGGTTGATCGTGCCCACCTCGTTGTTGGCCAGCATCACGCTCACCAGGATGGTGCGGTCGGTCAGGGCCTCCGCCACGGCTTTAGGGCTCACCATGCCGAAGCTGTCCACCGGCACGTAGGTAGTCTCGAATCCGAAGCGTTCCAGGTACTCGCAGGAGTGGAGGACCGCGTGGTGCTCCGTCGGGCTGGTGACGATGTGGTTGCCCATGCCGGCCAGCTTCTGGGCGAAGGCCGCCCCCTTGATCGCCAGGTTGATGGACTCGCTGCCCGCCCCGGTGAACACCACCTCGCGGGGGCGGCAGGCCAGCACCTCCGCCACAGATCTGCGGGCCTCGTCCACGGCGCGGGCCGCCTGGCGGCCGAGGGCGTAGGCGCCGGATGGGTTGCCGAAGCGGTCGTCGAGGTACGGGAGCATCGCCTCCAGCGCCTTGGGGTGGAGGGGAGTGGTGGCGGCGTGATCGAAGTAGACAGTGCGCTTCATGGGCGAGGTTGGGACGTACGGGTGGGGTGTCAAGTCCAGCCTAGCGGGCGGTTATCGTGTCTGTCAAACGAGAGGAGTGTTCGGTAGCGTCCTGCCAGTTCATGCGTTTGCAGACATCACCACACCCTGAAGGGTGTGGCATGAATTCCGCTGGAGCTCGATGCGCCTTTGGCGTGCCCTCTTGATGCCGCAGCCTTTAGGCTGCGGTCCAGTCATCCATGACGGTCGGCGCGTCGATCCCCTAGTCTAGGCTCTCCCGGAACCGCCAGTAGTCGATGGCATGGCGCAGCGCCCTGGCCCCGGACTCGAAGCTGGCGAAGGGTGGAATGTTGCGCTCCAGCAGCCGCGAGCGGACCATCGCCGACACGTCCTCCACGTGCCCGGGGTGGGTGATAGCGATGAACGGCTTCCGAGAGCGCTGCCTGTGGGCGGACAGAGTGTCCAGCAACGCGTCCAGGATGCCGGGGTTCTCCCGCATGCGCCGGGCCAGGAAGCCGGCGCTCACCTCTATGGCGATGGCGTCCACATTCTCGTCCTCGTCTAAGATGTACAGGAGCCTCTGGAGATTCTGAGGCGCGAATCCCCAGCCGATGGTGCCACCGGAGTCCAGCGGGTTGCGGTAGCTGCCGCCAATGACGTTGAAGAACTGCGATAGCCTCTCGTAAGAGGCCGCGCTGAGCAGCGGCACCTCCAGCCCTTCCCGCTCGAAGGCGTCGGTGATGACCACCGACTGGCCCCCGGTCATGGCGACCAGGCCCACGCGGTAGCCCGTGCCGGGGCCGCAGTAGGCCAGCGCTTTCACGGCGTCGATGGTCTCGTCCAGGCTTTCGGTCTGGATCGCGCCGGCTTGGCGCATCGCCGCGTCCCACACGACGGGGGCCGTGGCCAGGGCCGCCGTGTGGGAGTAGATGGCTCGGGCGCCGGCGCGGGTGACGCCCCCCTTCCACACCACCACCGGCGTCCTGCGGGCGGCCTCCCGCAGCACGTTGAAGAAGCGACGGGCGTCCTTCACCCCCTCCAGATAGATGCCGATGATCTCCGTCTCGGCGTCGTCCGCCAGATACTCCAGGTAGTCAGCGGCGTCTAGGACTACGGCGTTGCCGAAGCTTACCGCCTTGGAGCAGCGGATGCCGTGGCGCTCGCCCACGAGCGAGAAGTTGATGCAGTGCGTGCCGCTCTGGGAGATGAACCCCACATTGCCCGCGTCGCCCGCGGGCTGCTCCCAGGAGTTGCGCAGGCCCAGCCGACGATTGTAGATCCCCATGCAGTTGGGCCCGATGACCAGCAGGCCTCCGCCGGGGGCGGACCGCGCTATCTCCCCGATCTCTTCCTGGAGCCGTGTCCCCTCCTCCGTCTCCGTCTCCGCGAAGCCGGACGTGAACAGCGTGACCGCGCCCACCTTCTTCTCGATGCAGTCGGCGAGAATGCGGGGAGAGACCTGCCTCGGCACCGCGCACACCACGTAGTCGACCTCGTCTGGGATGTCGAGGAGACTGGGATAGTTGGGCACGCCCAGCGCCTCGATGCCCGGTATCTCGTTAGGGTCGATCTGGACGGAGTAGACCTTCCCCTGGAAGGTGCTCATGGAGCGCAGCCACAGGTAGGCCATGGCTCGCTTGTCGCCCACGACGGCCACAGTGCGGGGGTTGAAGGCGCGGTCCAGACGCTGCTGGAGATCGCTTCTCGTCTCGGCGGCCCGGGCCACTAGATCTGCCTGTGATCGATGAAGCCGACGGGCCACTTTTCGCAGACGGAGCGGCGGGCCAACCTCTACCCCACCACGATGCGGGCGTCCACCGCCAGGACCCCGTCCTTGTAGGCGAACACCGGGTTCAGGTCCAACTCCTCGATCTCCGGGTGAGCCTCCACGAAGGCGGAGACCTTCAGAATGAGCTTCTCCAGCGCTTCCAGGTCGGCGGGCTCCTGACCGCGGAAGCCTTCCAGCACGGGGAAGCCTTTGATCTCGCGGATCATCTGGCGGGCGTCCCGCTGCTCCAGGGGGACGATGCGGAAAGCGACGTCCTTGAGCACCTCCACCAGGACGCCGCCCAGGCCGAACATCAGCACCGGCCCGAACTGCGGGTCCTTGCTCATGCCCACGATCACCTCGATGCCGGGGCGGGCCATCTTCTGGACGGCCACCCCCTCGATGCGGGCGTCGGATTGCTGATCCTTGACGGCATTGGTGATCTCTTGGAAGGCGGCGGCCACGGCCTCTTGCGAATCCAGCCCCAGCCTGACGCCCCCCACGTCCGACTTGTGGGTCACGTCCGGCGAGACGATCTTGAGGACGACGGGGTAGCCGAATTCCGAGGCAGCTTCCACCGCCTCGTCGGCGGTGCGGGCGAGGCGGGCGCTCGCGGCGGGGATGCCCGCCTCCTCCAGGATCAGCTTGGACTCGATCTCCGTGAGGACGGCGCGGCCTTCGCTCTTGGCACGGTCTATGACGTCGACGATGGACAAGGTGCTCCTCCTAGGGTGTGAAAGCGGGCTAATGATACGTCAGCTCTCACGCTAACGTCAACGAGAGCGATTACCCGGTGCGAGAAGGCCTATTTGGAGGCTTTGTTGTCGACTGGGGTCCTCCGGGTTCGGGCCATGGAGGGGCGGTACGCGTAGTTCTGAAACTGGCGGGAGGCGCCGCAGATCAGGCAGACGCCGGTGCTGGTCTCGCCGGACGGTGTGGCGATGCGCCAGTGGTGCGTACAGTCTTCCTGCTGGCCCTTGGGGTCGCGGACGGACTCTACCATCGCGGCCGCCTGCCACCACCGCCCCGCCGCGGCCCGCCGCCGCCGCCGCCGAAGGAGCGTCCACCACCTTCCCGGGACTGGGGCCGCGCCTCGTCCACCGTTAGCGTGCGGCCGTCCAGCATCTTACCGTTCAGTTCCTCGATGGCCTTGAGGCCTTCGGCGCTGGTCGCCATCTCCACGAAGCCGAATCCGCGGGACCGCCCGGAATAACGGTCGGTGATCACGCTGGCCGACTCCACCGTGCCTGCCTGCTCGAAAAACGTTCTCAGACCGTCGTCGGTCGTGTCGAAGGACAGACCTCCGACGTAAAGCTTCATGGCCACGGGGAGCCTCCTCTGGCGCGCCCTGGCGGGGCATGGTCTTCCGGTCTGGCAAAGAGCCTGCCTCGAACGTCGGAAGAGAGGCCGTCGGAGGCAGTGTAGCTAGTTTAACTATAATAGCTCGTTTCGACGTTCAGGGGAAGGGCGCGCGCCGGGGCAGAGGTCGCTCAATCCTTCGTCAGACCACGGACTGCTCCTGGTACGCCCCGAAGACATCCCGCATGACGCCGCAGATCTCGCCCAGGGTGCACGAGGCGTTGACGGCGTCCACCAAATAGGGCATGACGTTCTCTTCGTCGCGGCAGGCCTTCTCAACAGCCCTCAGACAGCGTGTTGCCTCCCGGTCGTCGCGCTCTCGATGCAGGCGGCGCAGCCGTTCCACCTGCCGCCGCTCGCCCTGAGCGTCCATCTGCAGGATCGGTATCTCCAGCGGCTCGTCAAGGACATACTCGTTGACGCCGACGATGACCCGCTCCCGCGAGTCGATCTCCCGCTGGTAGCGGTAGGCAGAGTCGGCGATCTCCCGCTGGAAAAAGCCGCTCTCGATGGCGGGGATGACGCCCCCCAGGTCCTCGATGCGGTGGAGGTAGGCGTAAGCCTCCTCCGCGGTCTCCTTCGTGAGCGCCTCGGCGAAGAAGCTCCCGCCCAGGGGATCGATGGTGTTGGCGACGCCGGACTCGTGGGCGATCACCTGCTGTGTGCGCAGGGCCAGCCGGGCTGCCTTCTCGCTGGGGAGGGCCAGGGCCTCGTCCATGGAGTTGGTGTGGAGGGACTGGGTGCCGCCCATCACTGCCGCCAGGGCCTGGATAGCGGTACGGATCAGGTTCAGCTCCGGCTGCTGGGCGGTGAGGGAGACGCCAGCCGTCTGGGTATGGAAGCGAAGCCACCAGGAGCGTGGGTCCTTGGCCCCAAAGCGCTCGCGCATCTCGTGGGCCCAGATGCGGCGGGCGGCACGAAACTTGGCCACCTCCTCGAAGAAGTCGTTGTGGCAGTTGAAGAAGAACGATAGCCTGGGCGCGAACTCGTCGATGTCCAGGCCGCGTTCGACGGCCCAGCGCGCGTACTCAAGGCCGTCGGCCAGCGTGAAGGCCAGCTCCTGTACCGCCGTCGCCCCGGCCTCACGGATGTGGTAGCCGGAGATGCTGATGCTGTTCCACTTGGGCATCTCCCGCGTGCCGAACTCAATGGTGTCCACCACCAGACGCATGGACGGCTCGGGCGGGAAGATGTACTCCTTCTGGGCGATGAACTCTTTGAGGATGTCGTTCTGGATGGTGCCGCCCAGCTTGCGGCGGGGAACCCCCCGTTTCTCCGCCGCGGCTATGTACATCGCCCAGATGATTGCGGCGGGGGAGTTGATGGTCATGGAGGTGGTGATCTCCGCCAGGGGGATGCCGTCCAGCAGGGTCTCCATATCGGCCAGGGAAGAGACGGCCACGCCGCACTTGCCGAACTCGCCCTCTGCCTCGGGCGCGTCTGTGTCGTAGCCCATGAGCGTCGGCAGGTCAAAGGCGATGGACAGCCCGGTCTGCCCCTGGGAGAGCAGGTACTTGAAGCGGGCGTTGGTCTCCTCTACGCTGCCGAAGCCGGCGAACATCCGCATCGTCCATCCATTGCCGCGGTAACCGGTGGCGTGGATGCCGCGGGTGTAGGGATATTCGCCCGGCATGCCCAGGTCGCGTTCGTAGTCTAGGTCACCCAGGTCTGTGGGGTCGTACACACGGCGGATCGGGCGGCCGGAGGTGGTGATGAAGGGGCCCGCACGCTCACTGTCTCCGGAGCGCTGATTCCACCGCGTCCGCTTCTCGTTGAGGCGCTTCAGCTTCTGACGGTCATACATGTTGAAGACCCAGCGCAAGGATACCACAAGGTGCCACATCTGGCGCGGCTTGCAGATAGGTTCACGCCCTGATAGGTGCTACTTGTCCCCGTTCCCTTGACGTTTGTGGTAGAATCATTCACGCGTCTTAGCATCTTATTCGGAGTGAGAGTTATGGTCGTTGAACCGTTTGACAACTACCTGGATCTGGTGGAGGCCGCCCGCGCTCTGGGCATACACCCACAGAGTCTGCGCCGTCTAATCAAGCAGAAGAAGGTCCCCGCCATCTTGTTCGCAGGCAAGTACCTCATCGAGCGCGACAAGCTGGAGATGTTCAAGTCTAACTACGACCCCCGTCCCGGCCGCAAGGCCATCCGTCGTCTCCTGTAGGGGGCAGAATGCTACGCCCCTACGACTGCGGGCCCTAGGTCTGGGCCGGTGACACCGGCGGCGGCTCGATCTCGATAGTGGGGTCATCAATATCGCTGAACTCGATGAACCACTCCTCGCTGATGGGCCTGCCTTCTTTGTCGGTGTCCGAAGCCGATACTTGGAGGCGCACAGGCCAGCCGTCGTTGCGCTCCAGCCAGACGTCCAAATCGAATTCGCTGGGCAGCCCCTCTTCGCCGCTGCGGCCCAGCAACTCCGGCAGCTCCTTCAGGTCAGCCTCGCTCAGCCGGTAGTGGACCGTCGCGACGCCGTTCACCACGTCCTCCTCACCGGTTGGCGCGGCTAGGGATGGTGCCAGCTCCTCCACGATGTCCGCACAGAGCGAGGCAAGCGCGGGCAGTACACTATTGTCCGGTGGTTCCTGCTCCTGCCAGGTGGCGCCTACCCGTATCCAGCTCTTGTCGCCGATGGTGCGCAGCTCCAGTTCCTCTCCCCCGGAACGCACCAGTGTTTCGCTTCGGTCGGGGGCCACGAAGGCGCCCTCCCACTGCGAGTCCATGAAGAGCTCTCTGATGCCTTCGGTGATGCTGCTCAGGGGGTTGGGGGTGGCGTCATCCGGCGGCTCAGTGTCCGGCAGATCCCGCTTGATCTCAAATACGTAACGGTAGCTCTGGATGTCCTGGACGGCATCACAGGAGACCTGCACCCTGGATGGGCTGGGCGTAGCAGTGTCGCCGACGTCCAACGGGCCAGTGCCCGAATCGCTTCCGCCGCACGCCCACAGGGCCAGCGCTGCCAGCGCGGGGACTAACGTCCTGATTGCGGGTCGCAAGTGTCTGCCTACCGTAGCCAAGCCAGTCTAGCACCGTAGACGCAGGCGGTCAAAGAACTGTTACGGGCCGAATGACTCCTGGGCAGGTGGCTATTGGTCACGGCCTGCCGTCGGAGGATAATGTACGCTGGAAGGCCGGAAAACCAGCAAGGAGGTCTGATATGGGGTGCAAGGAAGACCTTGAGGCCTACCTGCGGGAGAGCAAGGTGCCGTTCCAGGTTCAGCACCACGCTGTGGCCTACACGGCTCAGGAGGTGGCCGCCTCGGAGCACGTGCCGGGCCGCATGCTGGCCAAGGTGGTCATGCTGATGGGGGACGGCAAGCTCGCCATGTTCGTGCTGCCGGCGCCGGCGCGAGTGGACCTGGAGAAGGCCGCCGCCGTCCTCAGCGTCAAGGAGGCCCGTCTGGCCCATGAGGATGAGTTCGCGGACCGCTTCCCCGGCTGCGAGGTGGGGGCCATGCCTCCCTTCGGCAACCTCTACGATGTCCCCATCTTCGCGGACAAGTCGCTCGCCGAGGACGAGACCATCCTCTTCGAGGCGGGGACCCACACCGACACGATGAGCATGAAGTACGCGGACTTCGAACGGCTGGCCCACCCCACCGTGGCGGAGTTCGCCCGTCGCCCCTAGACGCGCAGGTGCCTCCCCGCAGTCAGAGGGTGCGCTCGGCGCGGCGGCTCTGGATGTATTCGATGCTCTTCCGGTACCACTGCTCGTCGATGCGGCCGCTGGCCATGAGGTAGTTGAGCATCGTCTCCAGGCCGAGGATGGAGATCAGGTTGTACCCGTGGCGCCGGAGGCGCTCCTCGGCGCCTTCCTGGCGGTCCAGGAGCACCACGACGTCGTTCACCTTGAGCCCGGCCTCGATTCGAAGGAAGGCGGCGGCCTCGATGATGGTGCCGCCGCTGGTGATGAGATCGTCCACCAGGAGGACGGTCTCGCCGCGCTCGTACTTCCCCTCCACAAAGGCTCGGGCACCGTTCTGCTCCTTGGCCGGGTGGATGTAGACCAGGGGCACCTTGCTGGCCAGCGAGTAGGAGAGGCCTAGGTGCAGCCCGCCGAAAGGGATGCCGCTGACCCGCTGGAACGGTTGTACCCTGGGGTGCAGCATCCGTTGGAGGGTCTGCACCTCATTGTGGATCACGCGGCCGGCCCGTTGCAGTGCGCGGGGGTTACTGATGAGGAGGCGCAGGTTCACGTAAACCGGCGAGTGGAGGGTGGTGCGGCCCACGCTGAAGTCGCCGAACTGGACCGCGCCGAGGTCCCACAGCGCCTTTGCTAGCCACAGGTTGCCGGTGTCTCGGATCGACTGGGGCATGCTCGCTGGCAAACAAAGAAGGGGGCCCCCGCAGGAGCAGACGGGCCCATAGCTGGCCGTTGAGTTAGCGCGACGATAACATCCGCCATTCGGCGTGTCAAGATAGGGACGCGAGGCGTCGCCGCCGCGCCGCCCGCCAGGCCCGGGCGATCTCACGGTCTACCGTGTCCTTCGGCATCCGTCCCGCAAGCGCGGCCAGCAGGTTCTCCGCCGCCAGCATCGCCATGCGCCCGCGGGTGGCCACGCTCGCGCTCGCGATATGGGGTACGACCACGACGTTGTCCAGCGCCAGAAGGGGGTCGTCCGGGGAGATCGGTTCCGGATCCGTGACGTCCAAAGCGGCGCTGGCGATGCGGCCGGACTTCAGCGCCTCGTACAGCGCCTTCTGGTCCACTAGGGGCCCGCGGCCCGTGTTTATCAGGATGGCGCTCTCCTTCATCAAGCCCAGTTCCCGCTTGCCGATGAGGCCGCGCGTCTGCGGCGTCAGCGCCGCGTGCAGCGTCACGAAATCCGACTGCCGCAGGAGATCATGCAGGGGCAGGAAAGTCAGCCGGTAGCGCCGTTCCAGGGTCGGCTTGCGGACGCGGTCGTGGTAGATGATGCGCATGCCGAAGCCACGGGCCCGCCTGGCCACCTCTGCCCCCACGCCGCCCAGCCCCACGATTCCCAGCGTCGCCCCGAACACGTCGCGGCCCAGCAGGACCGACGGACCCCAGGTCTTCCAGCGCCCGGCACGCACGTAACGCTCCGCCTCCGTGATGCGGCGGGCCGCTGCCAGCAGCAGCGCGAAGGTGAAGTCGGCCACCGTCTCGCTGAGGACGCCCGGCGTGCGCGTCACGAGCACGCCCTGCCGGCTGGCTGCCGCGACATCGATGTTGTCGAAGCCGGTCGCCATGTTGCTCACCACCACCAGGCGGGGAGCGCCCTCTAGCAGCTCGTCGTCCACGCGGTCGGTTAGGAGAGTGACCAGGCCGTGGCAGCGTGCCGCCTGCCGCTGGAGCTCCGGGTGGGGTGGCGGCAGCTCCTCCTCCCACACGTGCAGGTCCGTGTGCTGGGCCAGCAGATCGAGGGCGCCTCCGGGCAGGCGGCGCGTCACGAACACGATGGGTTTAGTCATGTCGCTGGTCCCCGGCGGGTGGGCGGCGCTGATCCGGCTCCTTGCCGCTCCGGAACTGCGGCTTGTAGGAGGGCTCCTCGCCGCGAACTTGATCGTAGTGCATGCGGTCGTGCCGGTAGTAGGAGCGCAGCCACTGGAGGACGGTGAGCGTTCCGAAGATCTGACTCGTGGCCTTGCGGTCGTAGTCCTCGGGGCGCATCCGCTGCATCACCGCCAGCGTCTTGTCCCGCTGGCGGCGCATCTCGGCGGCGTGCTCCGACACGGAGTGGAGATTGGCGCGCTCCAGCGGGATGGCCACCGGCTCGCCGACTATACCGTCCAGCCTGGCGCCGTCCTCCTCCAGTGTCTTCTCCACCCAGGCACGGTACGCGGCCTCCATCTCGCACAGGTGGGACATCTGTTGCTTGGCGTTCCACTCGCCGGGCTTGGCAGGTGTGTCGGACTCCTCCTCGGAGAGGGACTCCAGTACGGCCAGCAGCTTGCCCCGCTCCAGCGCCATCTTCTCCTTGAGCTCGTTGATCTGGCTTTCCTCGGCCACGGCCTTCCTCCTTCACGAATAATACCCACGGTTTCGGGTCTGTCAATAAGCGCCGCAGGATGTTAGAATTATACCCGCTGGCTGCTATAGCATAGTAATCCGTGCTAGAATTGTGACAATCCCATGGACGAGGGAGGTCGACCCGGATGCCCAGCAATGGCCCGCGAGAGCCCTTCGCCCGCATCAGCGTGGCCGAGGGTAAGGAGATGATGAGCCGCGATGACGTGGCCGTCATCGACGTGCGCGAGCCACACGAGTACGACGCGGGCCATGTGCCCGACGCCAGGCTGATCCCGGTGGCCTCCGTCTTCGCCCGCAGGGATGAACTGCCGCGCGACAAGGACATCGTCTTCGTCTGCGCGGTCGGCCAGCGCAGCGCCCTGGCTTGTGAGATGGCGGCGGCCGCTGGTCTCACTCGCCTGTTCAACCTGGAGGGTGGCACGGAGGCCTGGATTAAGGCCGGCTACCCAGTGAAGAAGTAGTGCCGGAGAGCGGAGCTCCGGCGGCTCTGAGGAGGGCGATGGCATGAAGCGACCCTTCACCATTGTTGCCGACACTGGCCACAACCTTCCCCCTACCATCCTTCGCGATCTCGATCTCCAGGAGGTGCCGTTCACCATCAACTTCGGCGTACAGGGGAGCGTCGACGACGGCGTTCTGGAGCTGGAGGAGTTCGCCGGCCTGCTGGACCGCTACGAGAAGGGCGCCGGCTACCCCACCACCTCCGCCCCTTCCCCGGGCCGCTTCGCGGAGACCTTCCGCCGCTGTATCGCCTCTGGCCAGTCCCGCATCCTCGCCATCACCATCTCCTCTGGCCTCAGCAAGACGTACGAGACGGCCCTTCAGGGGGCCGAGATCGTGCGCCACGAACACCCCGAGGCGGAGATCGAGGTGGCCGACTCCCAGTCGGGCACCATGGCCGAGGGGTTCCTGGTCATGGAGGCCGCTCAGGCCCGGGATCGGGGGTTGAGCCTGGCCCATGCCAAACGGATGGTGGAAGACCTGAGCACGCGCCTTCGCTTCCTCGCTACCTTCGAGACCACCAAGTATCTGGTGAAAAGTGGCCGCGTGCGCTCCATGCAGCACCTGCTCAGCTCCGTCCTAAGTGTCCGACCCGTGGTCAGCCTCCGCGGCGGGGCGTTCATCCTGTTCGACCGCATGCGGGGCCGCATGGACAAGGCGATCGAGTCCATCGTGCAAGAGGTGAATAAGACGCGCAATCTGGGCCGCATCTCCGTCATCGAGGGGATAGCGCCTGACCTCAAGGAGGCGCTCATCCAGCGTCTCACGCGGGCACTGAACCTCACCCGTGACCAGATCGTCGAGTCCAAGATCGGCCCCGCGTTCCTGATCCACACGGGCAAGCGGGCTGTGGGTGTGGTGTGGGAGGAGAAGGGCTGACGTGCCGCGCCTGCTCCTGTTCGACGTAGACAACACGCTGCTGTGGAGCGGCGGGGCCGGCAGCAGGGCGATGGGCCTCGCCTTCCGCGACCTGTTCGGGATCGAGGATGGGTTCAAGGGGGGGGGGTTCAGCGGCCGCACCGACTGCTACATCCTGGCCGAGGCGCTCCGCCAGCACGGCATCGGCGGCGACTACGCCCAGAACGAGGCCGCCTTCCAGCAGCGCTACTATGCCCACCTGCCGCAGGCGCTGCGCGAGCGCCAGGGCAAGCTGATGCCCGGCTTCCCCATGTTGCTGGAGGAACTGAGCCGCCGCCCGGGGGTCCGCCTAGGCCTGGCCACCGGCAACTTCAGCCGAGCGGCCCGGCTCAAGCTGGCTCACTTCGACATCGACCGCTACTTCAGCGACGGCGCCTTCGGCGAGGAGAGCGAGGATCGGTCGGTCGTCGTCGGGCGGGCGCTGGAGCGGCTGGGTGACGGGCTCTCGCCGCGGGAGGCGGGGGTCATCGGCGATACTCCCTACGATGTCTCCTCCGCCAAGGCCTGCGGCGCCGTCGCCGTGGGCGTGGCCACCGGTCGCAACACCGTCGATGAGTTGCGCGGGTGCGGCGCCGACCTCGTGTTCGAGGACTTCTCGGACTGGCGCCGGGCCGCCGCTACCCTGACCGGCGAGGGCTGATCTCCTCGGCGTAAAACCGCTCGATGGCGGCGTTCACCGCCGGGATGGAGGATGTCCCGTCCTTCATGAGGCGGCTGAGAAACGCCTCTCGCCTGTCCATCTCCCGTATCAACGCCTCAGCAGAGAGGCCGCACCATCGGGCCAACGCCTGCCGATCCCCGTCGTCTTCCAGGATGGCGAAGCCGTCCGTGTCCGCATGCCAGTGGGCCAGCTTGCGCTGGGTGAAGCCGTCCTCTCCGTCCGGCTCAAGGAACGCCACCTCGCTGACGCGGCGGCGGGCCGGGCGCATGCCGCTGGGCCCGTAGCTCAACTGCAGCGGCGCGACGAACGTGAGTTTAGCGATTTGATCCCGCGGCACGCCGATCTCCTCGTGCAGGATGCCCAGCACCTCGTCCGCGGTGTCGGCGTGGACCGTCGTCGCCATCGAGTATCCCTCCGCCATCAGTTCGAAGACGCGGCGCGCGTAGGCGTCCCAGGTGTACACGGGGAGGTCGTCGCTCATCTCGTTCACCAGGATATAGGTGGGGTGAGCGTGCGTCCGCGGCGGCAGACTGAACGTCTCGCCGATGCCGCGAGTGAAGTAGGCCACGGTCTCCGGAGGGGTGAGGGAGAGGAGGGCGGTGAGGGTCGCGGTCTTCCCTGCCGAGGGCGGGTCCGCGGCGATGATGAGCGATGCTCCGCGCTCCATCGCCAGCCAGAACATCGCCGCCAGGCGGGGCGGCATGTTGCCCGCCTGGAGCACCTGCACCAGGGAAAGCGGCACCGGTGGCTCCCAGTGCCAGCCCCACCAGCTAACCGGCTGATTGGCGGCCCGCATGACAATAATGATGATAGCGCATCGGGGCTCCAGGGGACACGTGCTACAATGCCGACGAAAAGTCTACGGCCTCGGTCAGGGTGCAGGTTCGGCCCTGAGCGCTCGTCGCGGAGGTGATATCGATGGCGGGAGAATCGGCGAGAGTCTCAATCGACATGCGGGGCAAGAAGATCACCACCTTCATCCTCTACGATGCCGTGATGAAGTTGCGGGAGATGAAGGAGGGGGACGTCCTAGAGATAATCACCGAGGATTTTGAGCCGATAGAAAGCGACATTCGAGCGTGGTGCCGGATGACCGGACATAACCTGCTTGATGTGGAGAGGGCACCCGGCCAGGAAAGATACTGCGTGCAGAAGGGGGCCCTCAAGGAGGAGGAACGCAAACTAGCGGTGGTGATCTCTGATGCGGGGCTGGAGGAGTTGCTCTCGCCGCTCGGTTTTGCCTTGGCCGCCGCTCTCGGGGGCACCGACGTCCATCTCTACTTCCAGGGGCCCGCGGTGAAGGTGTTGCAGAAGGATTTCAAAGAGACGCTTCATGGGATAGGCCGGCCGTTCAGCCGTTTCGCCCGCAAGGGACTGGCGGAAATCGGGCATATCCCCCCACAGGACAAGTTGAGGCAGCTCAAGGAGCTTGGCGCGCATATCTACCTGTGTGGCCCCTCGATGGAGCACTTCGGTGTCAAGAGGGACGAGTTGATATTCGATGACGTGATCGTGTCGGAGTACCTCACCTTCATGGAGGTGATGGGCAAGGCCGACATTCACATCTTCTTGCAGTGAGATAGCGGCCTCAGTTCAGCGGCCCCAGGGTCCGCCAGCGATGCGCCCGCGCCGCGTCCACCTTCGGCGTCAGGTCGCGGATGGCGTCGGACAGCGTGTCCAGCTCCATCTCCAGTCGGCGGCGGACGGAAAGCTCCTCCAGCAACCGCTGCTTGCTCCACAGGCTGACCGATAGACGCGAGGCCACGAAGTCGGCCAGTTCTCCGGGGCCCGAGGGCATGCCGATCTGGCGCGACCACTGGTTGGAGGCCGCCAGATACAGCCGATAGTATTCGGCGAAGAGGGCGGCCACGGTATCCGCCAGGCCTCTGGCTTCCTCGCCCTCGCCCTCCGTCGATTCCAGCGGCTCCACCTCAGCCACTATGTAGGGGCTCTCGCTCACCTTGTGCGACAGGCGGAAGCGCTGCTGGCCGAGGCATACCAGGTTCATGCGGCCCTCATCGAGGTGCTGGACGCGGATGATGCGGGCCGTCGTCCCCATCTCGAATGGGTCCGCTCCCTCGCCTACATCGCTGCCGGAGCGGACGAGCAGCACCCCGAACGGGGAGTCGTTCTCCAGGCACCAGCGGATCATCTGTTTGTAGCGCTCCTCGAAGACGTGGAGGGCCAGCGTCGCCCTGGGGAAAAGGACGGATTTCAGGGGGAACAGCGGCAGCTCCATCCGGTCCTCCTATGGATCGGCCTGGAGCCGGCCCAGGATCCAGCGGGCCCGCTTCTCGTCCTCTTGCAGCACGTACACCTCGAAGCTGGCGGGGAGGGACGGTGCGACGCCGAAGGGCGTCAGGGGGTCAAGGCTCTTGACGTAGGGCGTGACGCCGGCCTGTTCTAGGACGTCCTTGAAGACGTTGGCCTCCAGCTCATCGTGGGCGACGGCGATCTTGACCATGCGGTGGGGCTTCTTGGTGGCCATTGTGGCAGGCAGGCGGTAGGCAGGGGCGACAACCTAGTTTAGCACAAGGGAGGGGGAGGCGGCCTAGCTGCTGGCGGCGGCTGCCGACACTGTCGCTATCGATTGCCCTTCGTCGAACAGGGCCGCCACCGCGCCGCCGTCGTAATACAGGGGGACGTAGAGCATGCCCGGCTGCATGCTCTCCGTGACGTGGGCGCGGATGGTGAGCTGGCTGTCGTTGGCCTTCAGCGTCACCTCCAGCCCCTCGGCGATGCCCAGTTCCTGGGCGTCGGCCGGGTTAATCTCCACGAACTCCTCGCGGTGCAGCTTGTCGGCCTCCGGCGAGTGGACGGCGGCGCCGTCGTAGCTGGTGTACAGGCTGCGGCCGGTGGTGAGGAGGAAGCCATCGCCGCGTGGCCCGGCGATGGTGGGCACGGCCTGGAGCTCCGCCTTCTGCGGCCCTCCACCCAGGGCGGCCTGGGCGCCGGACTCGATCTCGCGATAGGTGGAGTTGCCGTACAGCGGCACCACCTGGGCGATCTCGTCCATGATCTCCGAGGGGCTCGCATAGTTGAGGCGCACCTCTCCGACCTTGAGACGTGTGGCCAGCCGTGTCCCCAGCTCGCCGAGGATGCGCCAGGCCGGCTGCGCCTCTCCCTCGGGCGCCGTGGCGGCATGCATGCGCAGGACGCGGCGGTCGGCGTTGGTGATGGTGCCCTCCATGCCGTAGGGGCCCACATCCGGCAGGACGACATGCGCCACCCGCGCCGTGTCCGTCGGCAGGCCGTCGATGACAGCGAGGAACTCGAGGGACGAGAGGCGGTCTCGCATGGCCGCCTTGGCCGGGGCGAAGAACAGCGGGTTATCGTTCAGCACCAGCAGCGCCTTGAGCCGGCCGTCGCGGAGTATCTCCTCGAAGGTCAGGCCGGTGGCGGCAGCGACCGGCGCTCCCCAGCTCTGCTCCAGAGCCTTAGCCGAGGGCTCGTCGCCGGTGGGCCGGTGGCCGGGGAGGAGGTCGGTGGTGGCGCCCACGTCCCGCATGCCCCAGACGTTCGCCTCCTGGGGCAGGACGAAGAGAGACTGCGCGGCCTCGTCGCCCAGGGCGGCCACGACCACGTTGGCCGCGGCGGCGGTCAGCGCCCCCGCTCCCTCGGCGCCCAGGTGCGGCAGCGCCAGCACCACCGAGAGCGGCCGCCAGGCCTCGTCGTCCCTGGCGGCGGTCAGGATGTCGACGGCCGCGGGGAGGGCCTCCGCTACGCGGGGCGACAGTTCGGGGTTGTCGCTCTTCCCCTGGAGCGCATCGGCGAGGGCAGCGACCACGGCCGCTTCCTCGCCCGGAGGCGGCCGGAGCCACACGTCCGCGAAGTCGCACAGCTCGCCGCGACGGGCGGTCACCACCACGAGGCGGGCGCCGTTGTTGACGACGGCGTCCTTGCAGCGCAGGCAGGCGACGTTGTGGCTGGACTCCAAGTCCTCGGCGATGACCAGGATGGTCTTGGACTCGGCCAGCCGGGTCATGTTGGCGGGCAGCACTTCGCTGCCGAAGGCGTGCCGCAGCGAGCGACAGGCGGCGCGGGCCACGGGCCCGGCGCTGGAGTCGACGTTGCCCGTCCCGATGACCGATCGGGCGATCTTCTGGAGGAGGTAGTTCTCCTCGTTGGTGGCCAGGGGCGAGCCCAGGAAGGCGACGGCCTCCGGCCCATGCTTTTCGCGGACCTCGCTGAGGCGGGCGGCGGCGAACTCCAGCGCCTCGTCCCAGGCGGCGGCCTCCTGGCCGCCGTTGCGGCGGATGAGCGGCTGCGACAGACGCTGGGAGGGCTCGACGGCGTCGTAGTGGAAGCGGCCGCGCACGCAGAGCTGGTTGTGGCTCACCGGGTTAGCAGTGGTGTCCGGCCTGACGATGACGCCGCGGCCTTTGCGCACGCCCAGGTTGATGCTGCAGCCCACGCTGCAGGAGGTGCAGGTGGTGGCGGTCCAGCGCTCCGTCTGGGTGGCCGACCACTTGTTGGGGTGCTCCATGAGGGTGGTCGTGGGGCACACGTCGATGCAGGCGCCGCAGAAGTCGCAGGTGCTCTCGTGTACGGGGCCGTCGATGCCGAAGGCGATGTGGACGGAGGGGCCGCGGCCGGCCAGGGTGATGGCGCCGGTGTGCCGGATCTGGTCGCAGGCGCGGACGCAGCGGGTGCAGATGATGCACATCTGGGGGTCGAACTCCAGGAAGGGGTTGGCGTGGTCCGCCTCGGGCTGCACCTTCGTGTAGAAGGTGCGCTCTTCGCCCTCCCACGGCTCGTAGCCAGCCATCTCCAGCATCTCGCAGGTGGTCTGGAGCTCGCAGCGGTAGTTCTTCGCGCAGGTGACGCAGCGGTGGGTGACGACGTTGTCGCGCAGGCAGGTGTCGCCGGGCTTGCACTTGACGACGCGGTGGCAGGTGAGGCAGCGGTCCGAGTGGTAGGAGAGGATGAGGGAGAGGACGGCGCGGCGCGTCTCCTTGACCTGCTGCGTGTCGGTGCGGACGATCATGCCGTCGGTGACCCTGGCGGTGCAGGAGAGCTGGAGGGCGGGCGCTCCCTCGATCTCCACCAGACAGGTGCGGCAGCCGGCGTACGGAGGGAGGCCGTCCAGGTAGCAGAGGTTGGAGACGAAGACGCCGGCGTTCTTGATCACCTCGACCAGGGGGGCGCCTTCGGGCGCCTCGATCTCTCTGCCGTTGAGGGTGATCTTGGCCACGGCGCTATCTGACCCGATCCCGTTCCACCGGCAGGCCCATGTGGAGGAGCTTCTCGTCCGGTTGGGGGGCCTTCTTACCGATGGGGTACGTCCAGTCGTGCGTGCGGAGGTGCTCCTGGGCCATCTCGGTCAGGCGGCGCTTGTCGCGGTAGAGGCTGTCGAAGTCGTAGGCGGCGTCGTTGAGGGGGCCGCCGGCCTGGATCGCCTGGTAGGGGCAGGCCTCAGTGCAGAGGCCGCAGTACATGCACAGCCGCATGTCGATCTCGTAGCGGTCGACGTTGAGGCTGCCGTCCGGCCTGGGGCTGGTCTGGACGAGGATGCAACCGTCGGGACAGGCCTGGGCGCAGGTGGAGCAGCCGGTGCAACGCTCCTCGAACCAGAGGAGGTTGGTGCGGGCGTTGACGGGAACGGGGCGTATCTCTTCGGGGTACTGGATGGTGAAGGGGCGGCGGAAGAGGTGACGCGCCGTCACCATCATCCCTTTGGCGATGCCGGTCCCGAACAAGCGGCGCTCCCTTCCAGCCGAAATCCGTGTGTAGCTGCAGGGCTTGAGCCCTGCCCGGTCTCGCGCCGTGCAGGGCAAATGCTACACTCGGCGCTTGCTTTATCGCAAGCGATTGGTGAAAGAAATCACGGAATGGGAAACTAGTCGAGACCAAGTAGCTTCACGATCCACGAATCCTCACCGAGAGCCAAGATAGCCGCTGCCACCTGAAGAACGGCGAAAATGAATGCGGCTAGAGCGACCCAAATGACGACCTTGTAGCGCTTACGCTCGGCCTTCTCCGCTTGCGCAGCTAAGCTCCACTCAAATCCACGTCGCTCTGCTTCCATTCGCTGCTCGAAGTTTTCGCGGCGTTGTTCGAGTTCCAACATCCTCAGTTCCTCTAGGTGGGCTTGGGGGCTGAACCCTGGCCTGTATGGATACCATTTAGGACATCGCCTGTCCCGTTGAAATACATCAGCAGCAGCCTTGTCACGTTCCTCTGCTGGGCGGGTGGCCATGAGGCCGAGTTCATCTTCAGTCTCGAAGGCAACAGCGCCGCGGAAGCAGAACGGTAGTGTCACGATCTCGCCTTGAGGAAGGAAATGTCTGTAAGCCTTGCCCTTCAATCGGTCGGGCATTCCGATGTGGAAGATGCTACCAGCTGGCTCCCACTTCGAAAGGAAGCCGCAGGTGAGACAGCGACCTTCGAGGGTCTTGTAGTCATCTAGCACGCCGCCATTCTACCACCGCCTCGCGCTGGGCTGGCCCCGGCCCGGATTCCTTCGCGAAGGGCCGTCTGGCCTTCGTGGCTGCGTGGTGGCCGCTCAGAATGACAGAGGGGCCGCCCGTGCGGGCGGCCCCTCGACGTGCGGTTCGGGTGGGGTGCTACGCCGCGGGGAGGACGAACTCCCCGCCGACGGCCTGGTTGGTGGGCTGGCGCTTGGTGGCCACGCCCTTGGCCTGCCAGAACGCCTCGGCGAACTTGTTCACTTCCTCCAGCAGTTGCTGGGCGGCGTCCATGTCCACGCTCTGGCGGCACTTGGACGCCAGCTTCATGATGCTGTCCACCAGGTCGTGCAGGCCGTCCGGGCGGTTATCCGCCTTGAAGAAGTCGCCCCAGATGATGCGGACCTCGTGCTTGCACAGCTCGGCGTGCTCCTCCTTGGTGGCGATGTAGCGCGAGAGGGAGTTGACGAAGGCGTCGTGCTCCTTCTTGCCGGCGCCGTGCTCCCCCAGCCCATCGATGAGCTGGTTCATGCGGACGACGGTGAGGGCGGCGATCTGCGCCATGTGGGGGTCGTAGATGCCGCAGGGGATATCGCAGTGGGCGTGAGCCTCCTCCGCCGGGAAGAGGCGGTTCAACAGTGCGAACGGGCGAATCAAGGCCATTTGGCCCTCCTTTCAGCGTAATGTCTACACTATGATATACGACAGCCGGATTTGTCTGGACTGCCCCCGACTAGCCGCTCGCCCTGCCTGCGCGCCTCTGGCGGGAGCCTGTCGAAGGGCGAGCGGATGGAAGGGAGAACTCTTCGTTGATGATGCTGGACAAGCTGCTGGCCGTGCCCGGCCTCTATCCTCTCCTGGCCTTCCTCTTCGCCAGGCGAGTGGTCATCCGCGGCTGGAGCATGTACCCGACGCTGGCGCCCGGCGAGTACGTCCTCTTCGACCGCTTCGCTTACCGCCGCAGTCCGCCTCGTCGGGATGACATCGTGCTGGCGTCGCACCCTTCGAGGCCGGGGATGCGCATCGTCAAGCGGGTCGCGGGCCAGCCCCGCGACCGGGTGGCCATCGAAGGCGAGCGCTGCTGGGTGAACGCGGCGCCCTACGGCGAGCGCAGGCCGGCCGGACCCGAGGAGCCGCCGCCATCGGCTCGCGCCTGGACGCTGGGCGACGACGAGTACCTGCTGCTGGGGGACGCTCCCTACGCGAGCACCGACGCCCGCAACTTCGGCCCCGTCGGCCGCGACCTCCTGCACGCCAGGGCCTGGCTGGTCTACTGGCCGCCGGGCAGGGTGCGGCCCGTCGGCGGCTCCCAGCGAGCGGAGGGTCAGGCTTAAGCCTGAGTCCGGGCCTGCTGGCTGTCGGGCAAGGCGCAGGTAAAGAACGAGACCCCAGGCTGAAGCCTGGGGCATCAGATTCCCTCTTGATGCCACACCCTTCAGGGTGTGGTTCTGCTTGCCAATCCGCGAATGTTGATCGGCGGTCTACGTCTTGACGCCTGCCTGCCCCGCTAGAGGCGGGCGCGCGGTAGGCACAAACGGCGGGAACAACGACTCCAGCTCGCGCCGGATGGGGTCGCCCTCGGGCAGGTACTTGGAGAAATCGCCGCTGGGCATCCTGCGCTCGCGGTCTCCGAGGGTGCCGTACTTCTTGATCTTCTGCTGGAGCAGCATCAGCCCCTGGAGGAGGGATTCCGGCCTCGGCGGGCAGCCGGGGACGTAGACGTCGACGGGGACTATCAGGTTGACGCCGGGGAGCGTGCTGTAGCCGTAGGCGAAGGGCCCTCCGATGGTGGCGCAGCTCCCCATGGAGATGACCCAGCGGGGCTCCGCCATCTGGAGGTAGATGCGCCGGACCGGCACCGACATCTTCCAGGTGACGGTGCCGGCCACGATCATGAGGTCCGCCTGGCGGGGGGAGGCCCGGAACACTTCCGCGCCGAAGCGGGCCAGGTCGTAGCGGGGGTTGGCCGCGGCGATCATCTCGATGGCGCAGCAGGCCAGCCCGAACATCACCGGCCACAGCGATGACCGCCTGGCCCAGCTCACCACGGCGTCCACCGGGGCCAGCAGGACGTTCTTCCTGACCGCCTCCTCGATGTCGCCGTCTTCCCGGATGTTGACTAGCGGCTCGTCCATGTCAGCGCTTGTCCTGAGCCCAGTCGAAGGGCTCCGTTTGAGGATTCTATCACAAGGGCCTCTCAGCCGCTCCCGGCGTTGCCGTCGCCTCTCGCTCCGGCCACGTGGGCGACAGGGCCCGCAGCCGCGAGACGATGCCCGGCAGTATCTCCAGCAGGTAGTCGATCTGGTCGCGCGTGTTGTCCTTGCCCACGGTCAGGCGCAGGCTGCCCCGCGCCAGGTCGGGCGGCAGCCCCATCGCCGTGAGCACGTGGGAGGGCTCCAGGGAGCCGGAGGTGCAGGCGGAGCCGCTGGAAGCGGCCACTCCCTGGAGGTCGAGCGCCATCAGGATCGCCTCGCCCTCGATGTACTCGAAGCAGCAGGAGAAGCTGTTGGACAGGCGCCGGCTGCGGTCCTTGGGCCCGACGATGTGTACGTAGGGGACGCGGGCCGGCAGCTCGTCCAGCAGGCGGTTCCGCAGGGTGCGGTAATGGGCGTTGCGGGCGTCGAACTCCCCGTACGCCAGCTCCATGGCCTTGGCCATGCCCACCGCGTAGGCGACGTTCTCCGTCCCGGCGCGGCGGTTCTTCTCCTGGGCCCCGCCCAGCATCTGCGGCTGGAGGGGGG
>DAOUMF010000007.1:0-5765 GCA_034411955.1 Dehalococcoidia bacterium | reverse complement strand
GCCTCTCTCTGGACTCCGTCCCCGCGGGGGTCTCGGGGGGGCGCCCGGCCGCCACCGTCAGTAGCACCTCCCGCTCGCGGGGGCCGTCGAACTCGGCGAAGAACACCGCCTGCCAGCGCCCCAGGGCCAGCCGCCCGCCCGCCACCGGCACCGCCGCCGACTGGCCGACCAGGCTGGACTTGATGTGGGCGTGGGCGTTCCCCTCGAAGTGATGGTAGGAAGCGCCGCTGGGCGTCAGCGCCTCCAGCTTCTCCAGCAGGTCGCGTCCCACGTCGGGGTCGGCGTTCTCGTTGATCACAAGCCCCGCCGTCGTGTGGGTCACGAATATGTGGCAGATGCCCTCCACGACGCCCCACTGCCGCACAGCGTCGCTGATCTGCGCAGTGATGTCCTCCAGGCATTGGGGCGACCGGGTGCTCACGCGTATCCGCTCCATAATAGCTGCCTCCCTTCGGCGGGCTCAGGGCTGGCCTTCGCCGACTCATTATAGGGCAGTTCCGCTTACGGCGGACAGGCCCGCCAGCAGCGGTAGCCCTGCCTGCCGGCAGGCAGGGCCGCGTGCGGGCGGACTTGACCCTTGGCCCGCCTCGACGCTAGGTTGGATGGTGCCATGACCTCCGTCCTCACCATCGCCGGCTCCGATTCCAGTGCAGGGGCCGGTATCCAGGCCGACCTCAAGACCTTCGCCGCCCTGGGTGTCTACGGCACCTCGGCCATCACCGCCGTCACCGCTCAGAACACCCTTTGTGTCACCGCCGTCCAGGAGATGTCTCCGGACATCGTGGCCGCCCAGATCGACGCGGTGGTGGCGGACATCCGGCCGGACGCCGTCAAGACGGGCATGCTGGCCAGCGCGTCCATCGTCGAGGTGGTCGCTGCCAGGGTGCGAGATCACGGACTGTCCAACCTGGTGGTGGACCCGGTGATGGTGGCCAAGAGCGGCCACCGCCTGCTGCGGGAGGATGCCGTGGCCGCCCTCCGTGACCTTCTCCTCCCCCTGTGCACCGTCGTCACTCCCAACCTCCCGGAAGCGGAGGTGCTGGCTGGCCATCCCATCGGCTCCGACGACGACGTCCGCAGGGCTGCCGAGGAGATCGTGGGCCTGGGCGCTGGCGCTGTGGTGGTGAAGGGCGGCCACCGAGAGGGGGCAGAAGCCGTGGACGTCCTCTACGACGGCAGCGCCATTCGGGAGTACTCGCCCCCCCGCATCGACACCACCTCCACCCACGGCACCGGCTGCACCTTCGCCTCCGCCATCGCCGCCTGCCTGGCTCGGGGGGAGCCCCTGGCCGAGGCCGTGGGCCGTGCCAAAGAGTATCTGACGGAGGCGCTGCGCCGCGCCTACCCCATCGGCCGCGGCCACGGCCCCGTCCACCACTTCTACCCCTGGTGGGACGAGTAGGTCTGGCGTCGCCAAAAAAGGAGCGGCGCCCGAAAAATCGGGCGCCGGTCTCACCGCCGCTGCCGCCGTCGTGGGCTGCTGGAGGAAGCGATGCTTTCCGTGTACCTGCGTAGTCCCCGCCGCTGGAGGGCGTCAACCATTTCTTAACCAACGCACGGTTGAGACTCGGTTAATTGGGGGATGAGGCACGCCAAGGAGTATTTGACCGGGGGCGGCGCCAGTGGCCTCGGACGAAGGTGAAAGGATGAGGGTCCTCCCTCTTCGGCCGCGTTCTACCCGAAAGAAGAAGCGCCCACCAGAGTGGGCGCCGTCCTCGCTTCGCCGCTTCTGCCAGCGGCGACTGGAAAGGAGGAGAAATCTCAAAGCCAGGTGATGCCCGCGCCTCCGGTGTGGATAATGAGGCTGCTCACGATCAGTGCTGCCAGGACAAACATTCCGGTCATCGTTGCGATCATCTCAAACCCTCCCTTTTGGCCTTAATTCCAGGCTATCCCCCGTCCCGTAGAGCGTCAACCGTTTCTTTACGAACGCAGGGTTGAGATTCGGTTAACGGCGGGCGTCGGGTTCGTGGGGGCATTGGCCGTTGACGGCCCCCTTCACCAATGCTACCCTAAACCTGCAACCGAATATCCGCAGCGGGAGCTCGTGGCCACGGGCTGAGAGGGCGGCAGGATCAGCCGCCGACCGCCGGAACCTGATCTGGGTAATACCAGCGAAGGGAGATCACTCGAACGAAGGAGCCGCTGGTCAAGCCCAGCGGCGTTTTTCGCTCCTGCCTACCGGCAGGCAGGTCTAGAAAGGGGAAACGGCATGGGTCGCAACGGTAACCAGCCCGTCACGCAGATCCATCATGCCAAGCGAGGCGTCATCACCGATGCCATGCGCCGCGTCGCCGAGAAAGAAGGCCTTCCCCCAGAGGTCGTCCGCGACGAAGTGGCCCGCGGCCGCATGGTCATCCCCGCCAACGTCCGCCACCTCGCCGGTCGCCTCGACCCCATCGGTATCGGCAACGCCTGCGCCATCAAGATCAACGCCAACATCGGCAACTCCGCCGTCACCTCCAACATCGACCAGGAGCTGGAGAAGCTCCACAACGCCGTCCACTTCGGCGCCGATACCGTCATGGACCTCTCCACCGGCGGCGACATCGACCGCATCCGTCAGGCCATCATCGATAACTCCACCGTCCCCATCGGCACCGTCCCCATCTATCAGGTCGTCACTCAGGTGAAGCGCGTCGAGGACCTCACCCCGGATGACTTCGTGGAGATGGTGGAGCACCAGGCCAAACAGGGCACCGACTACCAGACGATCCACGCCGGTGTCCTCCTGGAGTACCTGCCCCTGGCCGCCAAGCGGGTCACCGGCATCGTCTCCCGTGGCGGCTCCCTCATCGCCCAGAGGATGTTCCACTACCACAAGCAGAACCCGCTGTACGACCGCTTCGACGACATCTGTGACATCTTCCGCCGCTACGACGTGACGTTCTCCCTCGGCGACGGCCTTCGCCCCGGCTGCCTGGCCGACGCCTCCGACGAGGCCCAACTGGCCGAGCTGCGCACCCTCGGCGAGCTCGTCCGCCGCGCCCGCGGCGCCGACTGCCAGGTGATGGTTGAGGGCCCGGGCCACGTCCCCTTGGACCAGATCGAGTACAACGTCCGCATCGAGCAGGAGTTGTGCGACGGGGCCCCCTTCTACGTCCTCGGCCCCCTCGTCACCGACATCGCTCCCGGCTACGACCACATCACCTCCGCCATCGGCGCCACGATGGCCGGCTACGCGGGCGCCTCCTTCCTCTGCTACGTCACCCCCAAGGAGCACCTCGGCCTGCCCGACCTGGAGGACGTGAGGCAGGGCGTCATCGCCTACAAGATCGCCGCCCACGCTGCCGACGTCGCCCGCGGCCACGCTGGCGCTCGCCAGCGCGACGACGAACTGTCCAAGGCCCGCTACGACTTCGACTGGGAAAAGCAGTTCGAGCTGTCCCTGGACCCCGACACTGCCCGCCGCATGCACGATGAGACGCTCGGCCACGACGTGTTCAAGCACGCCGAGTTTTGCTCCATGTGCGGCCCCAAGTTCTGCTCCATGCAGATCTCCCGCCACCTGGGGGAGGAGCGTCCCCTGCCCGCCGATGCCGAGGAGTTGAAGCTGGTCGACAGGGAGAAGTAGCGATGCCCACCCCGGATGGCAGCTTTAGGATTGCGGCCGTTCAGGCAGCGCCCGTGTACCTTGATCGCGATGCCACGGTTGACAAAGCCGCCGGGCTGATCGCCGAAGCGACACGCAACGGCGCCCGCATCGTCGTATTCCCCGAGTCGTTCGTCCCGGCCTATCCCGACTGGGTGTGGGTCGTTCCTCCCGGCCAGGACGGAATACTCAGCGATCTGTACGCCCGGCTCCTGGCCAACGCGGTCGAGATCCCCAGCGCGGCGACGCAGCGGCTATGCCAGGCCGCCAAGCGCGCCAAGGCGCACGTGGTCGTGGGCATGACCGAGCGCAATACCGAAGCGAGCGGGGCCAGCCTCTACAACACGTTGCTCTACATTGACGCTCAGGGCAATATCCTCGGCAAGCACCGGAAGCTCGTGCCCACCGGCGGCGAACGGCTGGTGTGGGCGCAGGGAGACGGCAGCACCCTGGAGGCATACGACACCCCGTTCGGAAAGCTGGGCGGACTGATCTGCTGGGAGAACTACATGCCCCTGGCCCGCTACGCCATGTACGCCTGGGGTACGCAGATCTACGTCGCGGCGACCTGGGATCGGGGTGAGCCCTGGCTCTCCACCCTGCGCCACATCGCCAAGGAGGGCCGGGTCTACGTCGTCGGTTGCTCCATCGTCGAGCGCGTGGACGACATCCCGGAGCAGTTCCAGTTCCGCGAGTTCTTCCGGGCCGTCCGTGGCGAGTGGGTGAACGTCGGCGACAGCGCCATCGTCAACCCCGAGGGCGAATTCATCGCCGGCCCATTGCACGAGGAAGAGGGCATCCTCTATGCAGAGGTCGATCCCGCTCTCATGCGCGGCCCCAAGTGGATGCTGGACGTGGCTGGTCACTACGCCCGGCCCGACGTGTTCGAACTCATCGTCCACACTGAGCCGCGGCCGATGATAAGGTCGCAGCCGGTCGCGCCGGGCGGGAACGAGGACACGCCGAAGAAGACGCCCCGCAGAGCGAAGGCCACGCAATGACCAGTGAAGAATTCGGGAGGCGGCTGGATCTACTGCGACAGGCAATCACCCAAGGGTTGGCCTCCTACAACCTCTGGCTACGAATCGCATTTCGCGACGACAGCGCCTCTTGGTCGCTGGAAGCGCAAGATAAGATGCTAGGAGACTTCAAAGGGTTCTTCACGCCGATAGGCAATGCCCTATTCACGATGACGTTCTTCCAGTTCGCTAAGCTGTTTGACAGACACCGGAATACTGCGAGCCTCTGGGTATTGCTGAATGCGGCGAGGCGACAGCCTAGCCTCGTACCTAACCGCACACGCGACGAGCTCGATGCCGCTTGGACACAGCTTCAAAGCAACAGGAAGATACTTCAGAGACTCAGGCGTAGGAGAAATCAACAGATAGCACACATTGACGCAAATCCCAAGCGCGGCGATCCATTGATAAAGCGGGACTTCGACAAGCTTATTCAGGATGTCAAGTCAGCGTTCAACTGTCTCGCCATCGGACATGCGGCCCGTGGGACCAGGTGGGGACTTATGCTGCGAGAAATCGACCGCCACAGCGCGGAAGTACTGCGCTTGCTCATGCAAGAGACGAGGTAAGGATCAAACCATGACTGATGACCCCCTGATCATAGCCGGCAAGACGTTCCGCTCGCGCCTCATCGTCGGCACCGGCAAGTGGCGCAGCATGGAGGAGATGGTCGCAGCCATCGACGCCTCCGGTGCCGAGATCGTCACCGTCGCCATTCGCCGCCTCCCCCTGGATAAACCCGATGAGCCCAACCTGATGGATCATCTGGACTGGCAGCGCTATACTCTCCTGCCCAACACCGCCGTCAGCCGTACCGTCGACGAGGCGCTGTTCACCGCCCGCCTCGCCCGCGAGCTCACGGGCTCCAACTGGTTGAAGCTGGAGGTGATCCCCGACCCCCGATACCTCCTACCCGACCCCGTAGAGACGCTGGCGGCCGCCCGCACCCTCATCAGCGAGGGGTTCACCGTTCTCCCCTACATTCACGCCGACCCCGTCCTGGCGCGTAGGCGGGAGGCGGTCGGCTGCGCCACCGTCATGCCCCTCGGCTCCCCCCTCGGCTCCGGCCGCGGCGTGTTCACTCTGGAGGAGATACAGATCATCGTCGAGAACGCCGGCGTGCCCGTCGTCGTCGATGCCGGGCTGGGCGCCCC
>DAOUMF010000006.1:0-15182 GCA_034411955.1 Dehalococcoidia bacterium | reverse complement strand
GGATAAGGTGGGACAGGGCGTCTGGGTGGGCGAGAGCGAAGTGGAGGGCTACGATGCCGCCGAAGCTGTGACCGAGAAGGGCGAAGCGGTCCAGCCCCAGCCCTTTGGCGACGCTATCTATATCAGCCACGAAGTGGTCGATGTGATAGGGGTCAGGGCCCTGAGGCCGGGCGGAGCGGCCGCTTCCCCGGTGGTCGTAGCAGATGAGGCGCAGGTGGTGGGCCAGAGGGCCAAGGTGCGGCGCGATCACGGTGTTGTCCAACCCCGGCCCGCCGTGGTGGACAAGGAGGGGAAGGCCCTCCCCTTCCTCCACGCAGTGGAGGTCGACGTCGACCAGCAGGAGGGTGCGCGCGTTGACCATCGTTGCTACCGGAGGGACTTCACCTGTCGTTGGCAACACTCGAACAGGCGCGGCCTGCCAGCGAGCATTCCACGTAGCTCGGATTTGGAGAGCGATTGCTTCAACGAGTCACGTCCGTGCACCCTCAGCCCCATTCGCGATAACGAACTCCTTCGCACTGCGACAGGCGGCTCGACACCGCCCTTCACAGAGCATAGACGCCCAAAGCGCGGCTACTGCTACGCTTCCACCACGCCCGGCCTCAACGAGGAGAACGCGGTGGGGGCGGGGAAGGTTAGGCGGCGGTTACCTTAGGAGCGCTCACGCTACGGGAATGCTGAGGGCGTACATCTCCGCCAGGGTGTCGATAAACGCCTGGACGGTACGGGGGCGCTTGCGGTGCCGCTTATAGATGAGGGAGACGGAACGCTTCAGAGGCGGCGCGTCCACCATTTGTATCTTGACCAGTCTACCGTCCTGCAGCTCACGCTCGATGGTGATCAGGGGAACGAGGGCTATGCCGAGCCCCTCCTCCACCATGCGCTTGGTGGCCTCCAGGGAGTCCAGCTCCATAGCTATGTTGGGCACGACCCCCGCCTGTCGGAAGAACCCGTGGGTGAGGCCGAAGTAGGACGAACTGCGGTCAAACAGGACGATGGGCTCGCTGGCGACCTCCTCTACCGCAGTGGCGCCGCGGACGGAGAAGGGGTGATCCGGGTTGACGATGAGTACTATCTCATCGTCGTACAGGTGCACGGTCTCAATGTCCTGGTGGGACAGGGAGCGAACGAGGCCCACCTGCACCTCATCGGCCTGAATCATGGCCAGCACCTGTTCGGAGCGGCCTGTGCGGATAGCTACGTCGACGCCGCGGTAGCGGTCGCGAAAAGTGTGCAGGATGCGGGGGAGAACGTAAGTGGAGATGGTGAAGGCGGAGCCCAGATGGAGGGAGCCGAGCTGGACGTTGCGCACCTCGTCGATGACGTCCCGTCCCTCGGCCACGGTCTGGAGGATGCGCTCCGCGTAAGGGAGGAAGGCGAGACCAGCGTCCGTGAGGCGTACGCCGCGGCCGCCCCGTTCGAACAACTCCTCGCCCATCTCTCGCTCCAGGGACTGAATACGGGCAGTAATAGAGGGCTGAGTCAACTGGAGAACTTCTGCGGCGCGGCTGAAGCTGTTGTGGGCGGACACCTGGACAAAGGCCTCAACCTGACCTAGGTCCATTAGCGTGCGCTCTCGGTGTGAGTCATCGACAATGCCTATGGTTCAGCACAAGAAACTCAAACGGATTATATCACGGTCTGGAAGATGAAGGGCCGATGGACCTCAGCGATGCTCGGTGCGGGGACGGAAGCAACTGCCGTCCTTGACACCCCTGATCGGTCCGACCAGAACGCAGGTTGCTGGCTTCTCGCCGCACAGCCGCTTGCCGACCTGCTCCAGTGGTTGAACGTTCCCCATCGGGGAGGGGCATGCGTTGAGCCGCTGGTTGCCGGTTCGCTCCCACCGGCACGCGCGGGTATCATTGCGTTGAAGATGACAACCGCTTCGTCCCAGAAAACGCTCGCACGACTTCAAGGGTTGTGCAAGCGATACCAGATGGGCGCCGGCGAGGTCCGCGCCCTGGACGACGTCACCCTCGACATATACCGAGGGGAGTTCCTGGTGGTGCTGGGGCCCAGCGGCTCCGGTAAGACGACGCTGCTCAACCTGCTGGGCGGGATCGACACTCCCAGCTCCGGGCAACTGCTGGTGGACGGCCGCGATATAGCGACGTTGCCCGATTCCGAACTCACGCGGTACCGCCGACACGGGGTGGGCTTCATCTTCCAGTTCTTCAACCTCATCCCCACCCTCACGGCCGTGGAGAACGTGGAGTTCGCGGCGGAGCTGGTGAAATCCCCGCGCCCCCCGATGGAGGTGCTTGCCACCGTAGGGCTCGAGGGTCGCGCCGACCATTTCCCCAGCGAGCTGTCCGGCGGCGAGCAGCAGCGAGTGGCCATCGCCAGGGCACTGGTGACGGACCCGCCCCTGGTGCTCTGCGATGAGCCCACCGGCAACCTGGACGAGGAGACCGGCAAGCGCGTCCTCGGCCTCATGCGGCGCCTGGGGCAAGAGCGGAACAAGACGTTCGTGCTGGTCACCCACAACTCGGTCATCGGCGAGATGGCGGACCGGGTGGTACGCCTGCGGGACGGCCGCATCGCCTCGGTGCGGGTGAACGAGACGCCAGCGGCGCCGGAGGAGCTGCACTGGTGAGGCTGTCCCGGAGCTGGCTGAAGCTTCGGCGCGACATCCAGGCCTCCCGCTGGCAGTTCCTGGCCGTGGCGGTGGTGATCGCCCTGGGGGTGGCGATCTTCATCGGCTCCTACGGCTCCTACCAGAACCTCAGGTTCTCCTACGACCGCACCTATGAGGAGCTGCGGATGGCCGACCTGTGGTTCGAGGTCGACAACGCGCCGGCGGCGGTCGTGCAGGAGGTCAGGAACGTAGAGGGCGTGGCCGCGGCCGAGGGTCGACTGGTGGAGGAGCTGCCGGTGGTGTTGCCGGAGGCGGGGCCGGAGCGGATACTTGGCCGCTTCGTGACCCTTCCCCCTCCCTCGGCGGGGCGCGCCGCCGTCAACGATGTCAAGGTCACCAGCGGCGAGTATTTCACGCCCGGAAGCGATGAGCGCCAGGTGCTGCTGGAGAAGAGCTTCGCCGACTTCCACGACGCCCAACCGGGCGACATGCTCCAGCTCATCGTGGCGGAGGGCGAGACCGTCGAGTTCCGAGTGGCGGGGGTGGCAGCGAGCCCCGAGTACCTGTGGGTGGCCAAGAGCGAGCGCGAGCTGTTCACCTTGCCCTCGACCTTCGGCATCGTATTTGTCCCCTACGATCAGATGTCGGCGCTGCTGGGCCGCCGGGACCGGATCAACGAGGTGACCCTGCGCCTGGAGGGCACCGCCGACGAGGGCGCCGTCCGCGCCGACGTGCTTTCCCTGCTCGCGCCCGACAAGCAGGAACAGGAACGAGTCCGCATCACCGACCGGGAGCACCAGCTCGGCAACCGCCTGCTTCAACTGGACCTGGACGGCTTCGAGGCCCTGGCGCTGGTGTTCCCCATCCTCTTTCTTTCGGTATCGGCGCTGGCGATCTACACGCTGCTGAATCGGCTGGTGCAGACGCAGAGGCCTCACATCGGGCTCATGCGCGCTATCGGCTACAGCAGAGGCCAGGTGCTGGGGCACTACTTGGTGTACGGCCTAGTCATCGGCGTCGTCGCCGCCGCGGCCGGGGTGGTCCTGGGGTATGTCCTGTCGGCACTGATAACGGAGGTGTACGGGCATTTCCTGAACGTGCCGTTCATCAGCCAGCGCCTCCAACCCGGCATTATGGCGATAGGATTTGGGGCCGGGGTGCTGACAGCGCTCATCGCGGGGGCAATCCCGGCCTGGGGCAGCGCCAGAACCCAGCCGGCGGAGGCGATGCACCCGCCGCCGCCCACAGCGGGACGGCGCACGATCCTGGAGGTCATCATTCCGCCCCTGGCCCGCGTCTCGTACCTGCTACGCCTGCCCCTGCGCAACCTGTTCCGGGCCCAGCGTCGCACGCTGTACACGGCGCTGGGCGTGGGCTCCGGCGTCGCCCTGGTGCTGGTGGCGGCCAGCTTCCTCGACTCCTACGACAGCATGATCAAGCTCCAGTTCGATGATATCCAGAAGTATGACGCCTGGGTCGGCTTCACTCAGCCGGCGCCGCAGTCGCTGGCCGAGGATGTGGCCGACTACGAGGGTGTGACCGCGGCGGAGCCGCTGCTGGAGGTGCCGGTGGCGCTGTCGGCCGACGAGGAGAAGCACGACACCGTACTCCGTGGCCTCGAGGCGGGCTCACGCCTGTACGGCACGCCGGTGCCCGGGGGAGGGTCAGTTTCGATGGGTGACGGCCTCCTCCTCACGTCGCCGGTGAGCAAGCTGCTTGGCGTGGGGCAGGGCGACACGGTGACCGTGCTGCTGCCGCGCGGGCAGGCGTCCGAGCTGACGGTGGACGCCATCGTGGAGCATCCGATGGGGGACGTAGCCTTCGCCCGGCTGGACACGGCGCAGAGGCTGGCCGGCGACCAAGGTCTGGCCAGCGCCATCCTGGTGTCATTCGCCGGACCGCCGGACGAGAGCCTCCAGCAGCGGCTCCTGGCCCTGACCGGCGCACCGACGGTGGAGTACACCAAGGACGTGGAGGACTACATCAACGAGCTGAACCAGCTCTTCTTCGTGTTTGTGGGGATAATGCTGGCGTTCGGGGTGGCGCTGGGGTTCGCCATCATCTTCAGCACCATCACCATCAACACCCTGGAGAGACGACGGGAGCTGGCCACGATGCGCACCATCGGCTCCGCCGTGGGACGCCTGGGCGCCATGCTTACGGTGGAGAACGTCCTCATGGGGCTCCTGGGAGTGGCGGTGGGCCTCCCCTTGGGCTATGTGATCAGCCTCTACTTCGCCTCCCTATACCAGAACGAGCTGTTCGATATGCCCATGGTGATCTACACCCGCACCTACGGCATCGCGGCGCTGGGGGCGCTGCTGGTGCTGCTGCTGGCGGAGGTGCCGTCGATCCGCTTCGTGCGGCGGCTGGACCTGCCGGCCGTCGTGCGGGAGATGTCCGCCTAGCCCCCAGCCCGTAGGTCGAGGCCCCAGCCTTGACCGGGCAGGGCGGGGCCGGCCCCGGCGTCGATGGTGCGGTCCAGGGGCTGCACGGTGACTCTAGGCACGTTTCCGGGCTCACAGATGATCCTAACATGCGGTACCCGGGCGCAGCGCGGCCTGTAGCCCTGGCGTGAGACTGACTCTCAGCCGCCACACCCCTTTCGCTTGCAGACCGCACTCCCGTTTCGCGTATACTGGGTGCGGCCCGCCTTCGGCGGACGGGCCCGCAGCCAGCAGCAGGAAGCGACACCGTCGCATGAAAGACCTACCCATCGGCGCCAGCAACGAGATGACCATCACCACCACCCCGGACATGGGCGTGGCCCACCTGCCCGTCCCCATGTACTCCACCCCGGCCATGGTCGGCCACTTCGAGGGATTGTGCCTCACGCTGCTTCAGCAGCACTTGGATGCCGGCGAGACCTCCGTCGGCTACCGGGTGGACGTCCGCCACATGGCGCCCACGCCCATCGGCATGGAGGTGACGGTGAAAGGGAAGGTCAAGGAGGTCGACGGGCGCAAGGTAGTGTTCGCCGTGGAGGCGTACAACCAGGCCGGCACAAAGATCGGCGAGGGGATCCACGAGCGGCGGGTCATCGACATGAGCCGCTTCGCCGGAGGGGGCGCGTAACCCCGATGCCCCCCCGCCTGGACGAGCTGCCCAAGGGCTACCAGGTCCCGCCTTTCTCGTTCGAGCTGACACCCCAGTGGGTGCGGGAGTACGCGGCCTCTGTGGAGGACGAGGCCATCGGCGCCCTGGACGAGGCCCTTGTACCCCCCATGGCCGTGGCCGCCCTGGCCGTCCGTTCCCTCCTGGAGAGCGCCAACCTCCCGCCCGGAGCCATTCACCTGGGCCAGGAGATGGATTTTGTCCGGCCCGTGCGCGTCGGCGAGCGACTGGCCGCCTCGGGCCAGGTCGCCAGCCGGGGAGAGCGCCAGGGCTGGATCGTCATGGGCATCGAGCTCAACGTCGAGGACGAAAGCGGCAGCCCGGTGATGCAAGGCCGGGCGCTGCTCACGATGCCGGCGCGCCCGGAGGGAGAGTCGTGACATGACCATGGACGTGGGCGCTGAGCTGGCGCCGATGGTGAAGGAGATCACGCAGGAGAAGATCAACCGCTATGCCGAGGCCGGCGGCGACGGCAACCCCCTGCACACCGACCCGGAGTTCGCTGCCCGAACCATGTTCGGGGGCACCATCGCCCACGGGATGCTGGTCCTGGCCTACCTGTCGGAGATGATGACGGCGGCCTTCGGGCAGGCCTGGCTCTCCGGCGGGCGGTTGAAGGTGCGCTTCAAGGCTCCGGCCCGACCCGGCGACACGGTCTCCTCCGTGGGTCGCATCGTTCGGACCGAGGGCGGTCGCACAGTGTGCGAGGTCGAGTGCCGCAATCAGGAGGGCACGGTCCTCGTAGGCGGCGAGGCGGAGGTGGCAGCATGACGCGAGCCGTCGTCACCGGCCTCGGCTGCGTCACGCCCATCGGCGAGGATGTCGGCGAGTTCTGGCAGAACCTCACGTCCGGCCGTTCCGGTATACGCCGCATCAGTCTGTTCGACCCCAGCGGGCTGGACTGTCAGATCGCCGCCGAGGTGAAGGGGTGGGACCCGACGCGTCACATGGACGCCAAGGCGGCGCGACGGGCGGCCCGCTTCTCCCAGTTCGGCATCGCCGCCGCCCGGCAAGCGGTGAACGACTCCGGCCTTCGCATCGATGACGGCAACCGGGACGACATCGCCATCGTGATGAACACGGGAGGCGGCGGCGTAGACGTCATCGCCGACGGTCAGACGGTGTTCCTGCAGAAGGGGCCAAGCCGGGTAGGGCCAATGCTGGTGCCGGCGATGGCCCCCAACATGGCCTCCTGCCAGGTGGCGATGCAACTCGGCATCCGCGGGCCGACCATCACGTCGGTGGCGGCCTGCGCGGCCGGCATCTTCGCCTTCGTCGAGGCCAAGCGGCTCATCGACCTCGGCGAGGCCGACGTGGTAGTCACCGGCGGCACCGAGGCGAACATCATTCCCGTGGCCGTGGCCGCCATGTCCAACATGCGGGCCCTCTCCACCCGCAACGATGAGCCGGAAAAGGCCTGCCGGCCCTTCGACCTGCACCGCGACGGCTTCGTCTACGGCGAGGGGGCGGCGGCCATGATCGTAGAGAGCCTGGAGCACGCCCGACTTCGTGGCGCTCGCGTCTACGCCGAGCTGGCCGGCGGCGCCGTCACCGGCGACGCCTACCACGTGACGGCGCCGGAGCCCACCGGCCACGGCGCGGCCCTGGCCATCAGCCGCGCCCTGCAGCGCTCGGGCGTGAAGGCGGGCGAGGTCGATCTCATCGTCGCCCACGGCACCGGCACCCCCCTCAACGACGCGGCGGAGACGGTGGCCATCAAGAAGGCTCTCGGTGAGCCCGCCTACAAGGTAGCCATTACCGCGCCCAAGTCCATGGTCGGACACCAGTTGGGGGCCGCCGGCGCCCTATCGGCACTGACGGCGGTGCTGACCATTCACGAAGGGGTGGCGCCGCCGACCATCAACCTGGAGACGCCTGACCCTGAGTGTGACCTGGACTACGTGCCCCTGACCGCCCGGCCGATGTCCGTACAGACGGCGCTGGCCAACGGCTTCGGCTTCGGGGGGCAGAACGGCGTCATCGTATTCAGGGGGTTCGACGGCAGTGCAGGAGGCTCCTGACAGCCCGCGCCGCTGGTGCTACGGCTGCGGCGAGGCCAATCCGGAAGGACTGGGCATCCAGTTTCGCATCGAAGGGCGGCGCGTCACCGGCGAGTTTGAGACGCGACAGGCCCATCAGGGCTTCCCGGGAGTTGCCCACGGCGGTATTGCCGCTGCCGCCATGGACGAGGCGATGGGCTGGGCGATGTACGCCGCCGGCGCCTGGGCGATGACCGCCCGCCTGCAGGTTAGGTACCGCCGGCCGCTCCCCTTGGGCGAGCGCCTACAGGTGAGCGCCGAGGTGATGCGCGACCGCGGCCGCTGGCTGGAAGCGGAGGGCCGCCTGCGGATCGTCGGCGGGCCCCTGTTGGCCGAGGCCAAAGCGGTGTTCATACGCCTGCCAGCGGAGAAGGCCAAGCAGATGGAGGAGTTCTACCTGGCGGGCAGGGCCTAGACGAACGATGGCCGACAGCGAGGCCAAGGACGAGCGGACGGACCCGTGGGTCTACACCCTCAACCGGGGGCTGGCCCAGCTAGTTCCCCTCGCCTTCGGGTACTGGCTCTCGGTCCCCATCTCTGACATCTTTCATCGTCTTTGGGGGAGCAAGCGGGAGGCGGCCAGGCGCAACCACGCCCGCATGCTCGGCCGGCCCCCTGATGACCCCCTGGTAGAGCAGATGGCCCACCGCACGTTCCGCCACTTCGGCCGCTACATCGTGGAGCTGCTCAGCGTGCAGGGGTGGAGCCTGGACGCCATGCGCGAGCGCATCGACATCGAGGGAGACGAGCACTTCGACGAAGCCCGCGCCTACGGCAAAGGGGTGATCTTCACCAGCGCCCACATGGGCTCGATCGAGGTGGCCGGCACGCTGGCCCTGGTCAAGGGGTTCGAGATCACCTCGGTGACGCATCGGCTGGAGCCGAAAATGCTTCGGGACTGGGTGATGGCCTGCCGCGCCAAGATGGGAATAGAGCTCCTGCCCAGCACAGGCTCTGGGATGAAGCTGGTGCGCCGACTGCGCCGCGGCGAGATGGTGGCGCTGGTGGTGGACCTTGGCGTCAGCGGTGGCGACGGCCTGAGGGTGCCCTTCTTCGATCACGAAACGGTGTTTCCCGCCGGCCCCGCCCGCCTGGCCCGGCTCAGCGGCGCCCCCATCGTATTCGGATGGGCGACCCGTAAGCCGGGGGGCCGCTACCTGGCCCATGTCAGCGCGCCCATCCTCTCCAACCGCGAGCTGGAGGCTGAGGACGACGCCATGGAGATCACCCGCCGCATCGTGGCGGAGTTCGAGCGGGCGGTGCGCCGTTACCCCGCCCAGTGGTACGTCTTCCGCGACATGTGGCCGGGGGAGGGCCAGCCGACCCTCGGCCGCTGACCGGCCTTTCCGGTTCCCCTTCCCACGGACTCGGCCGTAGACTGGGACGAGGCCATGCTGAGCTACGTCGAGGCGCGGGTCGTCCGCCCCCTCATCGAGAATCAGGTCCTGCTCATCCTCTGCGCCACCACCGTCCTGGTGATGATGAGTCAGGGGATTATCAGCCCGGTGCTCCCGCTGTACGCGCAGTCCTTCGGCGTCGGCACAGCGATGATCGGCCTGACCATCAGCGTGTTTGGGGCGGCGAGGCTGGTGGTGAACCTGCCGGCGGGGCTCCTCTCCGAGCGGTACGGGCGGCGGCTCCTGCTCTTCGGCGGGCCAGCGGTGGTGGCGCTGGGGTCGCTGGGGAGCGGCCTGGCGCCCACCTTCGGCTGGCTCATCGCCTCCCGCTTCGTTAGCGGCGCCGGCTCGGCGATGTACATGACGGGGGCGATCATCCTCCTCGCCGACATCACCACCGAGGAGAATCGCGGCCGCCTGATGAGCATCTACCAGGGGAGCCTCCTGGCGGGCGTGGCCGTCGGCCCGGCGGTGGGTGGCTTCGTAGCGGAGGCCTTCGGGCTGGCGGCGCCCTTCTTCCTGGTAGCCGCACTCGCCGCCCTGACGACCCTCTGGTCGTTCGGACGCATGCCGGAGACGACGCAGCGGCAGCGAGAGGCGGCGACGCCGCCCGAGAGAGGAGAACGGGAAGCACGGGGCCTCAAGTCGGCGCGCCAGAGCGTGCTGTCGGTTCTGGCGCAGCCGGGGTTTCTGCTGGTGTGCCTGCTCACCCTGAGCATCTTCCTCACCCGCACCGGAAGCCGCCTGACCCTGCTGCCCCTAGTGGCGGAGAACCGGCTGGGCATGAGCCCAGGCACCCTGGGGCTGGTGTTCACCATGATGACGGTGCTCAACCTGCTGACCCTGGCGCCGGCGGGCACGATGATCGATAAGCTGGGGCGCAAGGCGGTGATCGTTCCCAGCGCCCTGGTGACGGGGGCGGCGCTGCTGCTGTTCGCGGTGTCTGGCGAGGTCTGGGTGTTCGTCCTGGCGGGGGTGTTGCACGGCCTCGGCACGGGCGTCGTCGGTCCAGCACCAGCGGCGTACGCCGCGGACTTGGCGCCGGCTGATATGCGAGGGATGACGATGAGCCTGTACCGTACCTTCGGCGACGCCGGGTTCGTCATCGGACCGGTGCTTCTGGGCTCGCTGGCCGACCTCGCCGGGTTCGGCTGGGCGCTAGCCTTCAACGCCCTGTTGCTCGTGAGCATCGCCCTGCTGTTTGCCGTGTTCGCCCGAGAAACGTTGCGGCGGTCGGCGGCACCGCAACCACAGGATGCTCTGTGATGGCGCACGCTGAGATCAGGGGGCCGCGCATCCGCCGCGAGCCGCACGGGGGGGCGTGACCCAGGGGAGCTCAAGGGTTATCCTTTGCTGCAGCACGCGTTCTAATGAGACGAAGACGGGCCAGGTGCAAGGAGGTTGCCATGTTCACGAGTGATCGATTCGCACCGCTGAGGGGCTTCGCAGCCTTGCTGGCGGCTGCCCTATTGTTCGCCCTGATGGCGGTTGCCTGCGATGGTGATGGGGGAGGCGCGGGTAAGACTCCGCAGGCAGGCGAGACGCCGGCAGCAGGGGAGACGCCCGCGGCCACCGACGGCGAAGGGGTCCAGCAATTGGAGTCCCTGGCCGGGCAAGCGTCCGAGGGGATCATCGCGAAGGTGACCTACCGGGTCGCGACCGAAACGGCCGGCGAGGCGACGGAGCAGGAGTGGGTGCTGGTGCAGCGACCGCCGGATTACCGTTACGAGATCGCGACCACGGAGGGGGGAGAGGAATCCCGCATCATCATCATCAACACCGGCGGGAAGTCCTACATGTGCACCTCCGCCGCCGGCGAGGAAAGCTGTCTGGCGACCGAGGCCACGGAGGAGGAGACGGCCCCGTTCGACCCCCTCTTCTCCGTACCGCAGGAGCTGGCTCAGGACACCGAGGGCATCAACATCGCCGACACGTCTCAGCGACAGATCGCGGGCGTCGACGCCACCTGCTTCACGGTCAGTGGTGCCCTGTCCGGTCTGGGCGAGGGTCAGGGCGAGGTCTGTTTCTCCGACGACGGTCTGCTCCTGTACCTGGGCGGCGAGACGGCGGGCGAGACCTTCACCTTCGAGGCGACGTCCGTGTCCACGGACGTGACGGACGAGGACTTCGTGCCCCCCTACGACGTCTTGGAGCTGTCGGACTTCGGGGTCCCCACACCGTAGCGCGGCTGACGCCGCCGGGGGGGCGCTTACCCTCAGCCAGCGGCCATCCGCTGGCGGACATCGGATATCGTCACCACCTGGCCGGTGTAGGAGAGGTCGCGCGTGGCCAGCCACAGCGTCGCCTCAGAAGCCGCGTCCGGCTTCTCCCAGTTGGAGTAGTCGATGTTAGGGTTGAGGTACTGCCAGCCCTCGGTGACGATGTTCATCTCAATGCGCAGGGCGTTGACAGCGATGCTCTTGGGCTGGAGCTCTGCCGACAGGGCCCGGGTAAACGTCTCCAGCGCTATCTTGGACACTGAGTAGGACATCATCCCCGGCATCAGGACCTCGGACAGGTAAGAGGAGATGTTGATGATGCGCCCGCCACCCTGCTCCAGCAGCCGAGGCAGGAAGGCCTGAGTGCACATCACCGCGCCCCGCAGGTTGACATTCATCACCAGGTCCCAGCGCTTGAGGGAGGTCTCGCTGAAGGGCGCCGGGAAGCTGATGCCCGCGTTGTTCACGAGGATATCCACTCGGCCGAACTCCTCCAGCGTGCGCCGGGCCATCGCCTGCACCTGGGCCTCATCGGTGACGTCCATGGGAACGGCGAGGGCTCTACGGCCAGCGCCCTCGACCTCCCGCGCCGTGTCCTCGATGGTGCCGGGCAGCTTGGAGGGCGCCTTTTCGCTGCTGCGGGCGGCGACGACGACGTCCGCGCCTGCGCGGGCGAAGTCGACGGCAATCGCCCGGCCGATGCCGCGGCTGGCGCCGGTGACGACGGCCACCTGGCCGGATAGGGGCTGCGATTCATCGGTCATGGGCCATCGGGATGATACAGCATGCACCCCGATGGGTCTAGGGCGGTTGGTGGAGGCGCCGCCGTGTTGTATCATGCGGACGGCTAACCTGAGCCGGAGGAGGCGACGTTGAAGGTCAACCTGGTCGCTGTGCAGGCGAAGACAGAGCTTAAGGACTACGCCAGCCCGGACGAGTTCCACGCCAAGATGGCCTCCCTTATGGAGCGGGCGGTGCGGCAGGTGGACCGCGACCTGCCCACGCTTATCAGCTACCCGGAACTGGTGGGGATGTACCTCGCCTTCGTCCCCTACTTCTGGGACGACCTCAAGAACGAGACGAACCTGGAGGCGGCGGCCACGAAGATCGTCATGAAGAACATGGACCGCCTGGGCGAGGAGGACCGCAAGACGCCGGAGGCCGCCTTCCGCAGGCTGGCATTCATCGAGCACGCCGTGGAGACGGAGCGCACGTACGTGGAGACCTTCTCCTCGCTGGCCCGGGAGTACGGGGTGTACCTGGCGGCCGGGAGCATCGCCCTGCCGCCGATGGATGGAGAGCCCAGCCGGCGCGGCCGCTACGTGATGGACGAGGGCAAGGTCTACAACACGTCCTACTTGCTCTCGCCGCGGGGGGTCTGCCTCCGCCGTGTGCCAAAGGTGAACATGACGGAGCCGTTCGAGCACCGCGTGTTCGACGGCGGCCCCAGAAGCGAGCTGGTGCCCGTTGAAACGGCCCTGGGGCGAGTGGGCACGCTCGTGTGTCGGGACGGCTTCCACCAGACGCTCGTGGAGCACTACGACGCCCTGGGCGTGGATATCCTCCTCAAGCCCTCTTACAACGAGCGGCCCTGGGACGGCCCCTGCAGCTATGACGCCTCGCGCACGGAGGGCGAGGCCTGGCTGCGCACCGGCTGCCCCTCCATCATCCAGGGGCGGGAGAACATCCGCTACGGCGTGAACGCGATGATGGTGGGCGCGGTGTTCGAGGACATGCTGGCCGAGGGGCTGAGCAGCGTGTCGCGGAACACTGGTCGGGTCGGCGCGTCGTGGGAGGAGGGCGTCGTGGCGATGGCCGAGAAGCCGGACGGCGAGGAGATCGTGGCAGCCACCGTAGAGGTGGACGGACGGAGGTAGGGAGTGGCGACGCGAGAGATGAGGTTTGCCTCCGACAGGAAATCGCTGAAGACGATGGCAGAGACCCTGCCGGGGACGGTCGTGAGCTACTGGGAGGGCGATAGCCTGCTGCGGGGGCGCATAACCGCCGCCGAGATCAAGCGCGACCGCTACGGGAACCCGTACGTGGAGGTGGAGTTGGAGGAGGTGCCGGCCGCACGCTTAGACCCCACCCCCTGAGTGCTCGGCGCCCTCAGGTGAGGCGGAGCAGGGCGGGCAGGAGCAGGGCGAAGATCAGCAGCAGCGAGATGGCCACGATGACCCACCCGGGGACCAGAAACTGCCTGCCGCGGCCTTCCCACCCGGAGTAGCCCGCGCCCTCCGACAGGTCGTAGTCCGGGTCATCGGGGCCGAGCTCGTACTCCTCGTCCTCCTCGTCCTCGTAGTAGTCCTCGGGGGCGTCCTCGATCTCGTCCTCCGGGTTGTCCCAGTCGGTGAAATCACCCCGTGTGGGGCCGCGGACGTCGCCCTCGCGGCCGGGCTTGCGCCCCGACGGGCGCCCGTCCGGGCGCTCTCGCTCCTGCATAGCAGGGATAGTATACCGTAACCACTTCTAGGCTTGACAAATCTCCCTGTCCGAGGGTAAATAAGGTGTGCACAAAAAGGGGGGAGTGTGGACTACTTACGAGCCGCTGTCATCGCCCTGCTGCTCCTGGCGGCGCTGCTCTTGGGGCGCCCTGACCAGTCTGCCAGGGCCCACGAGGCCCCCGACGCCGACGGTACCGTCGACATCGTCGGCATCGACACCGACCCGACGCCCAACGGACCTTTCTCGCCCAGTAACCTCGGCAACCTAGCGGATGAACTGGGCCCGCGGGAGGCCTGCATCGAGGTGGCCAACGATGCCACCTTTGACATCGATATCGTCATCGACGCCTACCCTGACATGACCCCCAACGTCGCCACCGACGGTCTGGCAGGGCTCCAGTTCCTCTTCCAATACGACAACGACCTCCTCACCCTCAACGGTAACCCCGACCGCGGCTTCATCCTCGAGCACACACCGGGCTCTTCCCTCTTGCCGTCTGCCACCAGCGTCCCTACCGAGTTCAACCCCGGGCCTCCGCGAGTGATCATCTTCGGCAATCTTGACATCGGGCGTGGCAGCACCGCCGAGAACGCCATCATGGGCGTGGGCGCCCGCCTCAACTTCACCGCCGCCGCCACCGGCAGCGGCCTCGCCAAGCTCACCATCCTCCCATCCTTCGGCCCGTTCCAGAGCAAGGTCATCCAGGTTGACAACGACCCCACTCCCGTCGACCAGATCCAGAACGGCCTCGTCGTCGTGAACAGCCCCGGCGGCTGCACCGATGACCTCGACGACGACGGTGTGCCCAACGCGGGCGACAACTGCCCCGGCACCCCCAACGCCAACCAGAATGACGCCGACTCAGACGGCACCGGAGACGTCTGCGACACCGAGACCGGCATCGAAGGCGTCGGCGACTGCGGCGACAACCTCGACAACGACGGCGAGGGCGACACCGACGCCGCCGACTCCGGCTGCCTCCCCGACGCCGACAACGACGGCATCGACGACGCCTCCGACAACTGCCCCAACAACGCCAACGCCAACCAGGCCGACAACGACAACGACGGCCTCGGCGACGTCTGCGACATCGACGACGACAACGACGGCGTATCGGACGCCACCGACAACTGCCCGCTGGTCCAGAATGCCAGCCAGGAAGACACCGATGGCGACGGCCTCGGCGACGCCTGTGACAACTGCCCCAACGACGCCAACGCCAACCAGGCCGACAACGACAACGACGGCCTCGGCGACGTCTGCGACATCGACGACGACAACGACGGCGTATCGGACGCCACCGACAACTGTCCCGGCACCCCCAACGCCAGCCAGGAAGACACCGACGGCGACGGCACCGGAGACGCCTGCGACACCGAGACCGGCA
>DAOUMF010000005.1:0-18111 GCA_034411955.1 Dehalococcoidia bacterium | reverse complement strand
GGCCGGTGCCGTTACCATGGACGTTAACACCTATTCCGGCGAGGCCTACGCCTTTGAAGAGGTGACCGCCGGCTACTCACCCTCAGGCAACTTCATTCATGTCGAGCAGCTCGATCCCACGATCCTCGGCATCGGCGACAAAGCCAGCTTCCGCGTATCGTCCACGTCCGAGGCCCGTCACTTCTACTACGAGGTTGTCTCCCGCGACCGGGTCGTCTTCACGGGCTCCAGCGACTCCCCGGACATCGCCTTCAGCGTCACGCCAGTGATGGCACCGTCGGCCAAGCTCCTGGTCTACCAGATCCTGCCCACCAGCGAGGTCGCGGCTGACTTCATCCCCTTCGACGTCGAGGGCGAGTACCCCCACCAGGTGTCCGCCTCGTTTAGCGTCGAGGAGGCGCGGCCCGGTGACGACCTCCAAGTCGACGTGCAGACGGAGGGCCCGGCTAAGGTGGGCCTGGTCGCGGTCGACCGCTCCGTGTTCATCCTGGCCGAGAACCGGCTCAACCTTCAGCAGGTGTTCGCCGAGCTGGAGCGGCTGTACATGGAGCCGCAGGCCGAGCTGCACGAGGCCGAGCCCATTCCCGGGCCCATCGTCATCCCCGGCGCCGAGGAGACGTTCGGGGACGCCGGCCTTATCGTTCTCTCCGACAAGCGGGTACCCGAAGGCAAGGAGATCGAGCGCCCTTGGCTCGAATTCGATGGAATGGGTGGGTTGGAGGAGGGCGACGCCATCCAGAGGGCCGCCGTCCCCGCTGCTGATGAAGAGCACGCGTCCTCCGGCGGCCAGGCTCTCGCCGAGGTCCAGCGCGTCCGCCAGTTCTTCCCGGAGACGTGGATCTGGGAGGAGGTCACGACCGACGGCGAAGGTCGGGCGTCGCTGCCCGTCCAGGCCCCCGACTCCATCACCACCTGGGACCTGCGGGCCGTCGCCATCTCCCCGGACAAGGGACTGGGCGTCTCCGAGACCGCCCTGCCCGTCTTCCAGCCCTTCTTCCTCCAGGCAGACCTCCCTTACTCCGCCATCCGCGGCGAGGAGTTCCCGATCAAGATCGCACTCTACAATTACCTGGACACGAAGCAGGAGTTCCAGGTGGAGGTGGAGGCCGCGCCCTGGTTCGACCTCCTGGACGACGCCGCCAAGTCCGTCACGGTGGCCGGGAACGACATCGGCGGCGTGGAGTTCAAGATCCGGCCCAAGACGGTAGGCACGCAGCTCGTCAAGGTTACCGCCCGCAGCGGCGACGCCGCCGACGCAGTCATCAAGAGCCTCATCGTCGAGCCCGAGGGCGTGCAGCGGGAGGACGTCGAGAACGCGGTCCTGACCGGCGGTGCTTCCCGCTCCCTGGACATGACCCTGCCCGAGGACGTGATCGCCGACTCCGCCCGCGCCTACGTGGCCCTCACCGGCAGCTTCCTCACCCAGACCATCGAGGGCCGGGATCAGCTCCTCCAGATGCGCTTCGGCTGCGGCGAGCAGAACATGATCCTGTTTGCCCCGGACGCCTTCATCCTCAAGTACCTGAAGGGCACCAACCAGCTCAAGCCTGAGATCCAGGCGAAGGCGGAGACCCTCCTCATCACGGGCTACCAGCGGGAGCTGACCTACCGCCGCGCCGACGGGAGCTTCTCCGCCTTCGGCGACCAGGACCCGGAGGGCAGCCTCTTCCTCACTGCCTTTGTCCTCAAGACCTTCGCCCAGGCCAAAGACCTGATCTTCATCGACGACGCTGTCCTGTCGGATGCCGCGACCTGGATTACCAAGCACCAGCAGGCAGACGGCTCCTTCGAGGCCGTGGGCTTCCTGGCTCACCAGGAGCTGATGGGCGGCGTGCAGGGCAAGGACGCCCTAACCGCCTACGTCGCCATCGCCCTGCTGGAGGCGGGCCAGAGCGACGCCGCCAGCAAGGCCATCGCCTACCTGGAGAACCGCGTGGACGCCATCAACGACCCCTACGCCCTGGCCATCGTCACCTACGCCCTGGAGTTGGGCGACAGCCCCCGCGCTCAGGAAGCGCACGACAAGCTGATGGCCGCCGCTGAGGAGGACGAGGACGGCCTGCACTGGAGCGGCGACGGGCCCGAGCCACTGCTCGAGCCGGGCCCACGTGAGCCCGCCGTCTTCGGTGAGCCCATCGCCCAGAGCTCCGACATCGAGGCCACCGGCTACGCAGCCCTGGCGCTCACAGAGCACGGCGACCAGGTCAACGCCTCGCGCGCCGCCAAGTGGCTGGTGTCCCAACGCAACGCCTACGGCGGCTTCGGCTCCACCCAGGACACCGTGGTCGCTCTCCAGGCCCTCACCGAGTTCGCCGCCCTCGCCTCCGCCGATGTCGATCTCACGGTCACCATCCGCGCCGGCGATGTCACCGAAGAAGTGCGGATCACCCCCGACAACTTCGACGTGATGCAGGTGGTGGAGGTGCCCGCCGGCGGCGAGGTGCAGGTGGAGGCCCAGGGCCACGGCCAGGCCGTCCTCCAGGGCGTGCGCCGCTACAACCTGCCCCAGCCCGAGGAAGCCCTCAACGTCTTCGATATCTCGGTCGACTACGATACCGCGCAGGTGGACATCAACGACATCGTGGGTGTCGACGTTAGCGTCACGTTCAACCCGCCGGAGCCGATGAAGGCAGGCATGGTGGTGCTGGACGTCTCGGTGCCCACCGGCTTCGCGCCCGTCAGCGAATCGCTGGACCTCCTCGTTCAGGAGAAGCCGAAGATCAAGCGGTACGACGTCGCCGGCCGCAAGGTCATCCTCTACATCGAGGACATGGCACCAGGCGATACCATCTCCTTCTCGTTCCAGGTGCAGGCCCTCTACCCCGTGCGGGGCAAGGGCGCCGCTTCCGAGGCTTACTCCTATTACAGCCCCCAGTGGAAGGGGGAGACCGTGAGCGAAGCCCTGACCATTCGCGGCGACTAGGCCCCGGCGCTTCAGCCGGGTGCTCGCCGAGACGGACCGCTGCGGTCAGGGCATGCTGCGTTCACTGGCCTTGGCGCCGAAAAAGGGCTAGAGTGACGGCGGACAAATCTGTCGGCTGCGCCCTAGCGCCGCGGCCGTCACGAGGTGATGAGTAGCATGGTCGTTCAAGATCAAGATCCTGAGACCCAACGAAAGGTGGTGGCCATCCTCAAGGTGCTGAGCGAGTCCTCGGAACCGCTGGGCTCCATCACTATCGCCCGCGAACTGGAGCACCACGGCGTCCGTCTGAGCGAACGGACCGTAAGGTACCACCTCAGGATCGCCGACGAGCGGGGCTTCACCCGGCGAGCAGGGCGGGGCGGCAGAACGATAACGCCGCAGGGTTTGCAGGAGCTGAACAGCGCGCTGGCGAGCGAGCAGATCGGCTTCATCGTGGAAAGGCTGGCACTGCTGGCCTACCAGACCACGTTCGATCCCCAGCGACGCTCTGGCCAGGTTGGGATAAACGCCTCCCTGTTCCCCAAGAGCAGGTTCAAGAAGGCACTGGGGGCGATGAAGGAGGCATTCAGCAGCGGTCTCTGTGTCAGCGAGTGGGTGGGTGTAGCTGCTGAGGGTGAGAAACTGGGGGACGTGGTGGTTCCGGAAGGGAGGATCGGTTTCGCTACTGTCTGCAGCGCGGTCATAAACGGCGTCCTGCTCAAGGCGGGCATCCCCATGGACTCCAAGTTCGGAGGAATTCTGGAGGTCCGCAATTCTGTGCCGCGGAGGTTTGTGGCGATAATCAACTATGCGGGCACGTCGTTGGACCCCTCCGGGGCATACATTAAGGCCAAAATGACCCAGGTGCGTGAAGCTGCGACAACGGGAACCGGCAAGATACTGGCGAACTTCCGCGAGGTGCCTGCCCCCGCCAAGCCACAGGTGGAGAGCATCCTGGCCCAGCTCAAGACGGCCGGCATCGGCGGGGTGGTTCGGGTCGGTGATACGAGCGAGCCCCTTTGTCAGATCCCGGTGGGCCTCGACAAGATAGGTGTCATCCTGTTGGGCGGGATGAACCCGGTGGCAGCGGCGGAAGAGGCCGGGATAGAAGCTGAGAACGTGTGCGAGGCCGGGACGACAGAGTTCGAGAGCCTGGTTAGGTTCCGGGACTTGTAGAGCGTCGCCGCGCCGCGGGCGCGCTCAACGGCCACCTTCGGCCTCGGCGAGGACCTCCTTGGCCGCCCACAGGGCGCGCGCGAAGCGATCGACCTGCTCGGCGGACTGGCGATAGGTCCATCGCTGCGACTCCAGGACCAGCGCGTCCTGATCCGGCTGGCGCTCGGCATAGTGGAAGACGTAGTCGGTGATGCGCTGGAGTTCCGGTGGTGTGGCCATGATGCCCTCCTTGGGCTTCCCGCGTGACGTGCGGGTGGGAGGCGATCGGCTACGCCCGAACCACCAGCGCCAGCCACTCGGCGGCCAGGCGCGGCTGGTCGGCGCCCTCCTGCTCGATCGTGGCTTCGATCGTCACCAGGAACCGGTTGTCTCCCTTGGGCCGCACGTCCTTCAGCACCATTCGCGCCCGGACGCGGGAGTCGACGGGTACGGGCCGGATGAATCGCACCCGGTCGAAGCCGTAGTTCAACCCGTAGGCGACGTCGTCCGCAAGGGGCGCGATCTGGGTAACGAAGCCCACCAGCATCGAGATGAGCAGGGAGCCCTGGGCGATGGTCTTGCCGAAGGGGCTCTGGCGCGCAGCGCGCTCGGGATCGTTGTGCAGCCAGTCCTCGTCGCCGGTGATCCGCGCGTGGGCGTCGAGCTTGGCCTGATCGATCGTCACCCAGTCGCTGAGACCGAGCTCCTCGCCGATGCGCTGCCGTGCGGCCTCGATTGTCGTGCTCTCTGCGGACATTTCGCCTCCTCTCGATGAGATGTGCTCGTCCGAATGCGGGGGGATGGCGGTCACTCCACTTCCGCCGCCGCCCGCAGGCGCTCTACCTCCGCAAGCGTCGGCATCGCCTCCTGCGCGCCCTCTTTCGTCACGCACAGCGCTCCGGCCGCGACGCCAAGACGAACGGCTTGGATGAGATCGAGGTCCATGGCGAGACCTGCCGCCAGCCCGCCGTTGAACGCGTCTCCTGCACCAACCGTGGCGACAGCGCGAACGGTGGGGGCGGGCACCAGTTCCGAGACGTTTTCGCCCTCAACCCATGCACCGGCTTCCCCGAGCGTCACGATCACGGTCGGTGCCCCCGCATCGCGCATGTGCAGTGCTGCCCGGCGCGCGGCGTCCGCGCCGTCGACCACGAACCCGCAAAGGTCCGCCGTCTCGTGCTCGTTTGGCGTGACGATATCGCAGGCGGCAAGGAAACCGTCCGGGAGAGGGGACCGAGTCGGAGCCGGGTCGAGGATCACGGTCGCACCCCCTTCGCGAGCGCCCTTCATCGCCTCGAACGTGGCATCGAGAGGTATCTCGTGCTGAACGAGCAGTATGCCAGCGTCCTTCAGGGCCTGGCGAACGTCCCTGACCTGCTGCTGATCGCAGCGGCCGTTGGCGCCGTAGACGGGGTTCACGTAGCTCTCGCCCCGGCCGTCGATGAAGATCACGGCCACCCCGGAACTGGAGGCGGGATCCCTGCGGACGTATCTCGTGTCCACCCCGGAGCCACCGAGGGAGGCGATCAGGTCATCGCCGTACGGGTCCCGTCCAACTCGCCCGACCATCATCACCGGCGCACGTTCGCCCAGGATCCGCGCGGTTGCGACCGCCTGGTTGCCACCCTTTCCTCCCGGCGTGGCATAGAATCTGGTCCCCTCGCGCGTCTCACCCGGGCCGGCCGGCCGAGGAGTTTCAATGATCAGGTCCATATTCAGGCCGCCTAACACGGCGATACCACGCATGCTGAGGCACCTCAACTTTCGCGGCGCTGCGGCGACGCCGCGGCGCTGATACGTTCTGCTACCGCGACCGTGCGCGCCACGAGATCATCCAGATGGAGTTCGTCGACGCCTGCCAGGGTCACCGCAACGCGCCCTTGCCACGGCGCGGTCCAGTGGTCGGGAACCGGGCGACCGGTGAGTCCCCAGAGGCCGCCGACGGTGGCGCCGTTGCAGTCGGTGTCCCAACCGGCCGCGACGACGTCGCCGACAGCCGCCGAGTAGTCGTACTGCCGCGAGAGGAGGGCCCAGACGACGAGCGCGAGGTTGTTCACGGTATGGACCGGGGATAGACCCTTGTACCGCTCGTGGATACGCTCGACGGCGTCGTCCGCTCCCACAAGCGACCGGGCGAACTGAACGGCCTTCGACACTCCGGTGCCGCCGGGGACTTGGTCGTACGCCGCGTCGACGGCCTCGTCCAGCGACCCCGCCGCTGGGATCGCGGCGGCGAGCGCGGCAACGAAGGCGGCACCGTGGACGCCGTCTCCGCTGTGGGAGAGCGCGGCGTCGCGCCGTGACAGGTCCGCGGCCAACTGGGGACGCCCGGGGCATACCCAGCCGTACATGTCGGCGCGAATCTGGGCGCCGATCCAGTCGCTGTACTCGTTGCGGGCGCACTCCGCCAGGTCGAAGCCGGGCGGCGCACCGTAGGCGAACAGATCGTTGGCCCGCTCCAGGAGGGTGCGATATGCGGCCCGCTCCGCCGTCCACGTGGAGGCCGCTGGCAAGAGCCGCAACCAGGCGCGCGCCACCTCCTCTGTCGACAGACGGAGGCCGCAGCGTTCGAGGAGCATGAGCGCCAGCACAGTGTAGTTGATGTCGTCGTCCGGCTCGCTGCGAGAGAACTCGCCTCGACACGATTCGCGGCCGGTGAACTCGACCAGCGTGCCTTTGATCAGAGGGACGTAGTCTCGCAGCGGCAACGCGCCCGCCTCCCGAAGATACGAGGTCAGCCCCTCGTGGCCCTGTCTGATCGACAGGACCTCCACCGCCTTGCCGAGCTGCCAGCCCGAAATGCGTCCGGCCCACGCGCTCCGAATCCGCTGTGGGTCGACGGCGACCGGTGTCATCTGTTTGGGCACGATGCTCTCACTGGGGTACGCGGCAAGCAGATCCCCGTGACGGACTGCTGCAACTGTAGCACCCCGGGAACCGTCACCGGAAGCACGCCGGGCTACGTCTCGCGGCAGCCGTCCGCCGGGTCCACCGGAGCCTGCCTGTTGCCGCTTCTGCCTTGGAGCAATACGATTGGCGAGATGGCGGAAAGAAGACGACCCTCGCTGGCCGAGCTGTTCTCACCCCGTGGAGTAGCCGTCGTCGGTGCGTCTCCGTTAGAGACGCCATCCTTCGCCGGAATGGTCGTCTATGCCCTCAAAGAAGCGGGGTTCCCCGCAGTCTATCCCGTCAACCCGAAACATGAGGAGGTGCTTGGCCTGCCCTGCTATCCCAGCCTCCAGGCCATTCCAGGGGTAGTGGACCACGTTGTCGTGAGCATCCCCGCCGAGTCGGCTCTGACCCTGCTGGACGACTGCGCCGCCAAGGGCGTCAAGTCGGTGCACTTCTTCACCGCCGGCTTCAGTGAAACCGGCGACGCGCAAAGGGCGGAGTTGGAGAGCGCACTGCTCAGCAAGGCGAACGCTGGCGGCTTCCGCATCATCGGCCCCAACTGCGGGGGCCTGTTCGTGCCCAAGAGCCGCCTGGTCGCCACGACAGGAGTGCCCCTGGATCCGGGGCCGATCGCCTTCATCTCGCAGAGCGGGGGCCACGCCCACGACCTCCCTTTCTGCGGCGGGCCGAGGGGGCTGCGCTTCAGCAAGGTGGTGAGCTACGGAAACGCCCTGGATGTAAACGAGAGCGAGCTGCTGCAGTACTTCTCTGAGGACCCGGAGACCGAGATCATTGCCGCTTACATCGAGGGGGTAAAGGACGGTAGACGCTTCCTGCGCGTGCTCCGCGAGGCAGCCGCGCGAAAGCCGGTGGCGATCTACAAAGGGGGCATGACCGAGGCTGGCAAGCGAGCCGCTCACGGCCATACTGCCAGTCTGGCAACCTCGGTGGCCGTCTTTGACGCCCTATGCCGTCAGGTGAACGCGATCCAGGTCGGGGACGTGGAAACGCTGATAGACGTCCTGGTGGCGCTCCGCTTTGCTGATCCCCTGCCACGGGGCACCGGCGTTGCCGTAGTGGGCACAGGCGGCGGCCCCAGCGTCCTCGCCAGCGACGAGATGGAGAGGGCGGGGCTCCGGTTGCCACCGCTCTCTCCGGAGGTGCAGGCGGAGTTGAGGCGGGTCTTGCCTCTAGCCGGCAGCATCTTTGGCAACCCGGTCGACGCGACGACTCTCGTGTCTCCAGGGGCTATCTCTGCCACCATGCGGGTACTTGGCAGCGTTCCGGAGATAGACATGCTCGTGTACCATCTGGGGTTTCACCCTGTCAGCCGTTGGGGACGCGGCCTGGTCTCGCCGGCTCTTGTGAAGGCGATCATCGAGGCCCTGGCGGGTGCCAGGCAGGCAACTGGGAAGCCTGTTCTGCTGGCGCTCCGCCCTGCGCCAGATGAGGGCGGGATGAAGGATTTCCTCGCCGCCCAGGAGGCATTCGTGCAGGAAGGGTTCCCCGTTTTCCATTCCCTGCACCGGCTCGGCGCGGCCATGGCTCGCGTAGTCGCCTGGAACCGAGCTTGACGGAGGCTCGTCAGCCGGCTTCGTCGACGGACAGGGGACGCCCTTCCCGGTGGGACTGAGCAGCCAGGAGTGCCAGCACCAGAGCAGCACGACCGTCTTCACCTGACGCCTCCGGCGGACGATTTGACGCCACGCAGTCGACGAAGTGAGCCAGTTCCGCGAGATATGCCTCCCTGAAGCGATCCAGGAAGTGATAGACGTGATCGTTCCAGACTCCCTCGGCGCTGTATCTGCGGACGCCGGTCTGCTGTTCCTGTCCAACCGTGATCTTGCCCTTCTGGCCCAGCGCCTCGGCGGCGACCTCGTAGCCGTACGTCGCCCGCAGACTGTTGGTGATGACGGCCAGCGCCCCCGTCTCGAGGCGGAGTGTCGTGATTGCCGTGTCCACGAGTCCTTCTTCCGCGCCTCCGGGAAGGAAAATTGTGGAGGCCGTCGCGTACACCTCTACGGCTTCCAGTCCGGACAGGAAGCGCACGCAGTCCAGGTCGTGGATGAGGGTGTCCGAGAACAGGCCGCCGCTTCGCCTCATGAAATCGAGGCTCGGTGGCTTGGGGTCGCGGGTCGTGGAGACGATGAGCTCCACCTCGCCGAGGTCGCCCTCTTGGATGACGCTTCGGGCCATGCGGAAAGAGGGGTCGAAGCGCCGCTGGAACCCGACCTGCAGCTTCACCCCACCCTTGGCCACTGCGGCGAGGGCGGCATCGGCGCTGGGCAGGTCCAGGGCGAGCGGCTTCTCGCAGAAGACGTGCTTGCCGGCCCTGCTCGCCTCTTCGATGAGCCGGGCGTGCGTGTCGTTGGGCGAGACGATCACCACAGCATCGATGGCGGGATCGGCGAGCAGCGCCTGATGGTCGGTCGTGGCCGCCGCTCCTGGAGCGAGGGCGGCCGCCCGCCGCGCCGCCTCCCGGTCTGGATCGGCCACCGAGGCCAGTTCGGCCCCCTGGATGTGGTGGGCCAGGGACCGACTGTGATGCAGCCCCATTACGCCCGCCCCTATCACTCCCACGCGAACCCTTTTTTTCAACGCTGACACCCCCTCCGTAAAGGCACTACCGCATATCATATGCGAAGGAGACTGCGTGTTGAGAGCGCCCGGTCGGAAATGGTGCGTTCAAACCGGCGCGCTGCAGTACCATCACCCCGCAGCCAGAAAGGCAGAGAGATCATGGAGCGTGGTATCGGCTACGTCCTGGCCCATGAGCAGTTCCCTCCGAGCGATCTTGTCGAATACGCCGTTGCGGCGGAGGAGGCGGGATTCGACGCTGTGTGGGCCAGCGATCACTTTCACCCTTGGCAGGACAACCAGGGACATTGCGGTCACGCCTGGGTCACCCTTGCCGCGATCGGCGAGAGGACCGACCGTCTCTCTATAGGAACCGGCGTGACCTGCCCCATCTACCGCTACCACCCAGCGGTCGTCGCTCAGGCCTTCGCGTCACTCGGCGCGCTCTACCCCGACCGCGTGTTCCTGGGGGTCGGGACGGGGGAGGCCCTCAACGAAGCGTCGGCGGGTGGCGGCTGGGGCCCCTACCGCGAGAGGTCGGAGCGGCTCAGGGAGGCGATTACGCTGATCCGAAGGCTGTGGACCGAGGACTGGGTGACGTCCGAGGGGCCCGCCTTCCCCCTGCCTGACGCCAGGCTCTACACGAAGCCGTCGCACCCCGTGCCCATCTACGTCGCTGCGTCCGGCCCCAGGTCCGCTGCCCTGGCGGGAGAGATCGGCGATGGCTGGATCACGGGCGCCGAGGACATGCCGCCGCGGCCGGAAGTAGCCGATGCGTATCGAGCGGGCGCGACGCTGGCGGGGAAGGACCCCACGCGCCTTCCCGTCCTCGTGGAGTCCTACGCCGTAGTGGGTGACGAGGAGGAGGCCCTAGAGGCGGCGCGGCTGTGGCTTTTCGGCCCGGTCATGCATGACGTGATTGGACTCTCCGACCCTCGCGTCATCCAGCTCCGCGCCGAGGAGATCTCGTCGCCGGAACGCACGATGCGACCTTGGGTGGTGAGTCGCGATCCCGCCGCCCACGTTGAGCGCATCGAGGGCCTGTTCGCCGCCGGCGCCACGCAGGTGTACGTCCATTCGCCTCAGGCGGACCAGCGAAAGGTCATCGAGTTCTACGCGCGGGAGGTGCTGCCAGCCGTTTCGAGGGCCCCGGGGGCCTAAGGCAAGACGCGCGAGAGAGCCCTATGGCCCGCGAGTACGCTTGATCAGGAACAAGCGGTAGCTTGAGGTCGGGCAGAGGGAGGAGAGGTAGATGTCAAGACGGGTGAAAGCGGCGGTGATGACCGGGCCGGGGGCGATTGAGATTCAGGAGTTCCCCTATCCCCGACTGGAGCCGGGGGCTATGGCTGTGCGAGTGGAGATGGCTGGCGTCTGCGGAACCGACAAGCACACCTACCGCGGCGAAAACCAGCAGTACGCCGGCACGGAAGGCGAGCGCAGGACGCCGTTCCCGATTATTCCGGGACACGAGAACGTGGGGGTGGTGGCGGAGATCAGCAAGGAGGCTAGAAAAGGGCTGGAGTTCTACGGCAACGAGCTGAAAGAGGGCGATCGTGTGGTGATGTGCCCGGATGTGATCTGTGGGGAATGCTGGTACTGCCGCCACATCGACGATTACCCCTGGTGCGAGAACGTGAGGGGCTATGGCAACGCTTTCTCGACCTCGGAGCCGCCCTCCCTCTTTGGTGGCTGGGCGGAGTACATGTACATCCGGCCCGATGTCTTCGTCTACAAGGTACCCCAGGACATTCCCGTCGAAATCGCCGTGCTGGCCGAGCCCTTCACGGTAGCGTTAGCCCTTGATGACGCGAGGGCGTTCTCCTCGCTCGCGGACGAAGGAAGGGGCCACCGAGAGACCGTGGTAGTCCAGGGCGTGGGTCCGCTGGGCCTGTGCTGCCTCATCAGGGCGAGGATCCTCGGGGCAGCACAGCTCATCGCCATCGACCTCTCCGATTTCAGGCTGGCGATGGCTCAGCAGTTCTCCGCCGACCACACGCTGAACGCAGGGAGCACCGAGCGGGGCGAGAGGATCGCCTGCGTCAAGAGCCTCACCAAGGGAAGGGGAGCCGACATGGTTGTCGGCTGCACCAACGTCCCCGAGACCGTTATCGAAGGCCTGGACATGCTGAGAAAGGGCGGCACCTACGAGGAGCTCGGGAACTTCGTGGACACCGGAGAGGCCAGCATCAACATCCACAGGCATATCTGTGCCAAGAACGTGCGCCTGGTGGGTGTCACCAATCACCCCTTCACCAGGTACGGGACAACCCTCAGAATGTTCGAAGAGTGCGGCGACCGATTCCCCTTCGAGAAGATGGTGACCCACAAGTACAAGCTGGAGGACGCCGAGGCCGCCCTGCTCAAGTCGATGGACCCGGACAGCATGAAGGTCGTCATCGAGCCGTAGGCTATCGGGCCTGTGGACCCGAGGTCCTGGCTGGGGCAAATGGAGATCGGTTGCTGGATGGTCTACGAGAGGTATGGACACTGGCGAGGCTCGTTCGTACTCTGGGAGCGCGATGAAGATATCCGCAAGCCTCGAACACCGGCGAGGAGCCCGGACGGGGGCTATTTCAGGACTAGGCGGCTCCATGATCTGCGGGGACCTTCGTTGAGCCTCTGGAGCGTCGACTTGAACGCCGCTTCAGAAGGGGGCCCATCGTGAAGGCCGCGGTCCTGTATGAGGTCAACAAGCCGCTGGTCGTCGAGGAGATCGATATCGACGAGCCCGGACCGGGCCGAGTCATGGTGAGGACAGTCGCGGCAGGCGTCTGCGGCAGCGATCTCCACCGCATGGAGGGGCGCACGCCGACGGAGCTGCCGGCGGTCCTGGGCCACGAGGCGGCGGGCATCGTGGAGCGGGTGGGTAAGGGCGTGGCCTACGTCCGGCCCGGCGACCACGTGGTGATGAACTTCGTTCCCTTCTGCGGAACCTGCCGTTACTGCCAGTCGGGCCGGCCTGTCCTCTGCACCGAGGGACGCGGCAGCCCCAAGCACCTGCACAGGGGCGGCCAGCATGTCAATGTCATCGGCATGTCCTCCTTCGCCGAGCTTATGGTGGCGCCGGAGAGCGCCGTGGTGAGGGTGCGGGAGGACGCCCCCCTGGACAAGCTGAGCGTCATGGGATGCGCGGTGGCCACAGGGGTGGGCGCCGTCCTCAACACGGCGAAGGTGGAGGCGGGGAGCAGCGTCGCCGTCATCGGCCTCGGTGGCGTGGGGCTCAACGTTGTCCAGGGTGCGGCCCTGGCCGCGGCGCAGCCGATCATCGCCATCGATGTCCTGCAGCGGAAGCTTGAGATGGCCCGCCGGTTCGGCGCAACTCACTTCGTCAACGCGGCGAAGGAGGACCCGGTGGAGGCCGTCCGTGCCCTCACCGGAGGCGGCGCCGACTACGCCTTCGAGGTCGTCGGCAATGCGGAGGCGATCAGTCAGGCCTTCGACTTGTTGCACGCCAGCGGCGAGGCGATCGTGGTGGGTGTCGCCCCTTTCGGCTCCAGGACCAGCATCGACGCCCGTGGCCTGCACAGCGGGAGGGCGCTGAGGGGTTGCCTGTACGGTTTCATCCGGCCGCGGGTGGACATCCCCCGCTACATCGACCTGTACATGGCGGGGAGGCTGAAGCTGGACGAGCTGGTCTCCCGTACCTACCCCCTGGAGGACATCAACGAGGCGTTCGCGGCGATGAGGGCGGGAGAGGTTGCCCGCAGCATCATCACCTTTCAGAGGCCCGTGAGCACACGCGAGGAGAGTGCGGTATGAAGATTCGCGACATCAGACTTCACGTCCTTTCCGATATCCCCCTCAGCCAGCCCATCGCTCCCGCCTGGAGCCCCGGCGCCACCTGGACCACCGTCAACCCCTCCTTCGTGGAGGTGCAGACGGACGAGGGGATCACCGGCTACGGGCCGCCCATCGACGAGGAACTGCTGCGCACGGCCATCGCGCCGTATCTGGTTGGGAACGACCCGTTCGCCGTGGAGCGAAACATCACCGTCCTGAGGATGGCAGGGGGCGGCTGGCCCCTGGAGATCGCGTTGTGGGACATCATCGGCAAGGCCTGCGGTCAGCCCCTCTACAAGCTCTGGGGTGGCTACAGTGACCGCGTTCGCGCTTATGCCAGCACCATGGAGGTGCGAGCGCCGGAGCAGCGGGCGGAGGATGCCCTGCGCTTCTACGAAGAGGGGTGGCGGGCCACCAAGCTGCGCATCCACCACTGGGAACTGGCCGACGACATCCGCTACGTGGAGAAGGTGCGCGAGGCGGTGGGCGACCGTATGGAGATCATGGTCGACGCCAACCAGGCCCAGCTACCGGGGACGGTGCAGCCGGAGCGCGGCCCCGTCTGGGACTTCCAGCGAGCCCTCGATACAGCACGGGAGCTTGAGCGGCTCGGTGTGCGCTGGCTGGAGGAGCCGCTGGACCGTTACGACTGGGAGGGCCTGGCCAGGCTCTGCCAAATGGTGGAAATCCCGATAGCGGGAGGTGAGAACAACCTGGGCCTTCATGAGTTCCGCTGGATGATCGAGCGCAACGTCTACGACATCATCCAACCCGAGTGCCAGAAGAGTGAGGGCATCTCCCAGATCCGGAAGATCGCCGCCCTGGCGGAGATGCACCGCAAGCTGGTCATCCCGCACCACGGGCTGGATGGCCTGGGCTTCCTGACCCATTTGCACCTCTGTGCTGCCATTCCCAACGCCCGCTATGTGGAGATGTTCCACGAGCCGCCAGGCTACCCGACGGAGGTCTTCCAGACGATTCTGGCGGAACCTCTGCTCCCCGACTCCAACGGGGACATCCTGGTGCCACAGGGTCCCGGCCTGGGTGTCGAGCCGCGCCCTGACCTAATGTGAACTCCGCGGAAGGAGCCCATCATGAAGGCCGCCGTCCTCTACGAAGTGAACAAACCGCTGGTGGTTGAGGAGATCGATATCGACGACCCGGGACCGGGCCAGGTCATGGTGAGGACCGTCTCCAGCGGCGTCTGCCACAGCGATCTCCACCAGATCGAAGGGCTGTGGCCGATAGAGCTTCCGGCGGTCCTGGGGCACGAGGCGGCGGGCATCGTGGAGCGCGTTGGTGAGGACGTGACCTACGTGCGGCCCGGCGATCATGTGGTGATGAACTTCATCCCCTTCTGTGGAACCTGCCGCCACTGTCAGTCGGGCCAGCCCGTCCTCTGCACCGAGGGACGCGGCGTCGCTGAGCATCTCCACAAGGGCGACCAGCGCATCAACCTCTTCCTCTCCGTATCGTCCTTCGCCGAGCTTATGGTGGCGCCGGAGAGCGGCGTGGTGAAGGTGAGGGAGGACGCTCCCCTGGACAAGCTGGGCATCATGGGATGCGCGGTGGCGACGGGGGTGGGCGCCGCCCTGAACACGGCGAAGGTGGAGGCGGGGAGCAGCGTCGCCGTCATCGGCGTCGGTGGTGTGGGGCTCAACGTTGTCCAGGGTGCGGCCCTGGCCGCGGCGCAGCCCATCATCGCCATCGATGTCCTGCAGCGGAAGCTTGACATGGCCGAGCAGTTCGGCGCCACCCACTTCGTCAACGCGGCGAAGGAGGACCCGGTGAAGACCGTCCGCGCTCTCACCGGAGGCGGGGCCGACTACGCCTTCGAGGTCATCGGCAGCCCGGACGCCATCAGCCGGGCCTTCGACATGGTGCGTGCTGGGGGCGAGGCGATCATGGTGGGCGTCTCGCCTTTCGCCTCCAAGACCAGCATCGACACCCGTGGCCTGCTGACGGAGAAGGTACTGAAGGGCTGCGTGTACGGTTCCATCCGGCCGCGGGTGGACATCCCCCGCTTCGTCGACCTGTACATGGGGGGCAGGCTGAAGCTGGACGAGCTGGTCAGCCGCACTTACCCCTTGGAGGGCATCAACGAGGCGTTCGCGGCGATGAAGGCGGGGGAGGTAGCCCGCAGCATCATCGTCTTCTAGGGCTCGACCGGCGACAGGTGGCGGCTCGGATCGATCTTCCTGACGCGCTTAGGCCGCAACACTTGGCCGCCGTCGCCGCCATTGGGTTCTGCCAAGAGGGTGCTTGACCCAGGCCGGAACCTCTGTTTTGATGCTGGCGCAGTTCGGCCATCTCGGACGTGGACAAGGAGGCGAGCGGTGACGAGAGCAGTCATTGTTGGATCGGGGATGGCTGGCCTGACAGCGGGGGCTTACCTGGCCCGCGATGGCTGCGAGGTGGATGTGTTTGAGCAGGCCGACCGAATCGGCGGCGTCACAGCCACGCTGCGCAAGGAAGGCTTCGCCTGGGACCTGGGTCCGCTGATGGTGGAGGGCTTTGCGCCGGGCGAACCCGTGGGCAACATCCTGGCGGAATTGGGCTGCGCCGATCGAGTGGAACTGGTGCGTGCTGATCGCGGCATCGCCTTTCCGGATTACCGTGTGTTCCGTCCGACGCAATACCTTGGCCCCGACTGGCGTCAGCAGAAGCTCAAGGAGATATTTCCACACGAAGCCGATGGGCTCGACCGCTACTATCGCTTCTATGACACGATGCTGGATCTGATGACCATGGCCCGGCGGGCGGAGGAGGCCAACCCTCTGCGCTCTCTGCTCCTCAAGCTGCGGATGGCTGCGCTGTTCCGCCGCGTCAAACGATACGAGACGTGGACGGCCCAGCAGGTAATGGATCACTTCTTCAGCGACGCCAAGCTAAAGGCGTTCTTCCTGGGCATCCTGGCGGACATGGTGGTCTGCCCCTCGGAGTTCGTCGGGCTGGGCGTTCCCGCTGTTAACCAGGAAACCGCGTTCGACAACCGCATACCGGCGAAGGTGTCGGCCATCGGGCCGCGCCTGACCTTCCAGTACGTGGTCGGAGGCTACGGCAACCTGGTGGAGGCGGTAGCTGGCGTCATCCGGGAGAACGGCGGTCGTCTGCACACGAGTCGCCCGGTGCGCCGAGTCCTGCTCGAGGGCCAGCGGGTGCGAGGCGTGGAGCTGGCCGATGGCGAGCACAGGGAGGCGGATCTTGTGCTGATGACCGGCGCCGCCCGCGAGTGCTTCTTCAATCTTGTTGGTCGCGAGGCGCTGCCCGACGATTTCGCGGCCGCTGTTGACGACGTGCCCCTCATGGAGTCGGTGTTCATGGTGCACCTGGGCGTGGACATGGATCCTAGCCCCTACCAGGACGCCGCCCTGGTCTACTACTACGGCACGTACGACCTCGAGGAAGGGGTGGCGCGCACGCGGCGCGGCGAATACCACGAGGGCAAGGATGGGTTCTTGATCTACATCCCCTCGTACCACTCGCCCGGCATGGCTCCCCCCGGACAGCACGCGATCACGGTCTACACTATCGCCCCCAACAAGCTGGAGGGCGGCTGGCAGGCGCGGCGCCAGGAGATGGTGGACAAGCTGCTTCACGAGGCTGAGAAGGTGATCCCTGGCCTGAGGGAGCACGCGCGGGTGATCGTTTCGCTGACGCCGGTGGACTTTGGCCAGCTCACCCATATGCCGGATCACCACTCGTTCGGCGGTCTCTGTCCGGTGATGGGCAAGGGTGGGGCGCCGCACCGCACGCCTTTCCACGGGCTGTGGTTTGCTGGCGCACAGAGTGAATCGGGCGGCGGCGTGCCCAACGTCATGCGGGGCGCGCGGAAGGTCTTCAACTTGATGCGGAAGGAGTTCTAAGGGTAGCAACATCAGAAAGGAGCTTGCTACAGATGAAGGTTCAATGGTTGGGGCATGCATGCTTTCTCCTAACCTCCGAAAGCGGGCTCAGGATCATGACCGACCCCTATACAGCGGGTGTATTCGGATTGGATTACAAACCGCCGTCGGAGGCGGCCGACATCGTCACAGTGAGCCATGACCACGCCGACCACAACAACGTGGCGGCTGTGGAAGGGAACCCTGAGGTCGTGCAGGGGGCCGGCAGTCAGGAGGCCAGGGGGATACAGTTCAAGGGTGTGGCCTCGGCTCATGACGAGTCCTCGGGAAAGGAGCGGGGGTCGAATACGATTTTCTGTTTCGTCCTGGATGGCGTGAGCGTGTGTCACCTGGGCGACCTGGGTCACGACTTGCCGGATCAGACGGTGGCCGACATCGGCGGCGTGGATGTCCTGCTCGTCCCGGTAGGCGGAAACTTCACCATCGACGCCGTCGTCGCCGAACAGGTCTGCCAGAAGCTCGCACCGAAGGTCGTTATCCCCATGCACTTCAAGAACGACAGGTGCCCGGGCTTCCCCGTCGCTGGGGTGGAGGACTTCACCAGAGGGCGCCCGCAGGTGAGGGTCAGCGCGGGGAGCGAGGCGGAGCTCAAGAAGGAGCAGCTCCCGGCTGCCACAGAAACGATAGTCCTACAGCCGGCGCTCTAGCGCTCGAACTGCCGGCGTCTTCCTCATACCCGCCGCTACGGCCCGAAGAGGTCCTGCGCGAGCCGCACCAAAGCGGATGGCCCAGCTCACGATGTGGGCTATTTGGCTGTCGGCAGCTTCTCGACGTCAACGCCGATGCCGCGGTCCACGGGAATCGGCTGCCAGTGCCAGGGTCGGTACTTCAGGTGGCCGTAGCCACCGGCCATGTGCAACCACTTGACGATGCCGGGCTCCACGTCCGACTGGCTGAACC
>DAOUMF010000004.1:0-2533 GCA_034411955.1 Dehalococcoidia bacterium | reverse complement strand
GGCCAGGTCCTGGCGCAGCGGCGCGTCCGCCAGGCTGGATAAGATCGCGCACAGCTCGGCCAGGGAGGCGCTGTCCCCCTCCACCGGCTCGTACGCCTGCTCGAACGAGATGCTGGCCGAGAGCGATAGCGGCTTGTCCTGCGCGTACCTCCACCCCAGGTAGCCGCTCAGGATCAGCACCCCCTTGTCATGGATGTGACCGCTCAACTGCGACTCCCGGTCGATGCTGGTCACCCCCTTCTGCCCCATGAACGTCCTTGCCGTGATCCTGGACGGTCGCCCGAAGCTGAATTCCCCGAAGTCCAGAACCGAGAGCCCGTTCCCCTGCCCCACCACGGAGCCCGTCACGTCCACCATGATCACCCCGCGGGCGATCAGTTCCCGGATGCGCTCCTCCACAAGGTTCAGTCGGTAGACCCTCTCGCCGATGGCCCGCTCCACGTGCTCGCCCTTGACGACCGGGCTGCCGGTCTGCCCCGCCCAGTAGTCGGCCTCCACCAGCAGGTCTCTCATCTGCCCGAAGCGGGCCGACATCTTCTCCTGGTCACCCACCATGCGGCTGCTGTGCTCGATCACCTTGGCCACGGCCGTCCGGTCGAAGTGCCGTAGCCCCTCCCGCTGGCAGCAGGCGCAAATGAAGCCAGCGTAGGCCACGCTGTTCTCCGGCGTCCTCGCGATCTGGACATCGAAGTCCGCCTTGACCTTGAACATCTCCCAGAACTCCTCGTCGTACGACGAGAGGAGGAAGTAGGCCATCGGCTCCCCGGTCATCACCAGCTTCAGGTCCACGGGAATCGGCTCCGGTCGCAGGGCTTGGGGCGTGAGCAGCCCGTACTGCTCCAGCGGATCCTCCAGGCGCACCTCCTTGGTCCGGATGACCCGCTTGAGGCCGTCCCAGGAGCCGGGCTTGCTCAGGACGTCCACCAGGTTGAGGATGATGTAGCCGCCGTTGGCCCTCTGCACCGCCCCCGCCTTCAGCATCGTGTGGTCGCTCACGTAGGTGCCCAGGTGGCCCCGTCGCTCGGCCTTGCCGAACAGGTTGGTCCAGGTGGGGTTGGCCTCCACCACGATAGGCGGACCGCCAGCCTGCGAGTTGTCCACGAACACGTTGCAGCGGAACGCCAGGAACGGGTCCGGCTGCGGACCGGGGGCGGCCAGGGCCAGCGCCACGTTCGGCTGCCCATCGCGCTCCCGGAACAGATCGACGTTGGCCAGGGTAAACTCCCGCAACTGCTCCAGGAATCGAACCAGCTCCGGGTACGCCTCGTTCTGGGAGATGACCGAGTCGAACAGGCCGGTCACCGCCGTCTCCCCCACCTGGCGGTTCAGCTTGTGCAGCCGCTGAGACGCCTCACGCTCCACTGCCCGCAGGCGTGCCGCCACCTCGCCGACAGCCTCCATCACCTGCTGCTGCCGGCTCTCGATCTCCTTGCGCTGCTCCGGATCCAGGGCGGCGAACTGCTCCGCGTTCATGGGCTTGCCCTCGACCAGGGGCACAAGGCCCACCCCCACCGGCGAGAACTGCAGGAGGAACCCCGCCTCCTCCGCCTGCTTCTGCGCCTGCTCCATGATCCGCTGCGCCTCCTGCTGGCCACCCTCCAGGGCCTCCCGCTTCTGACGCTCGTACTCTTCGCTGGCGAAGGCCCGGCCAACACCGGCCCTCACCGCCGATAACAGCTCTTCGAGCTGGTCGCGCAGCCTCCTGCCCACCCCGAGCGGCAGGCGCAGGGCGTTGGGCCGGTCAGGCTCATCGAAGTTGTGAACGTAGCACCAATCATCGGGCAGGGGGAGCGCGCCCGCCTCTCTCCGCCTCTGCACCGTCCGCTGGATGTAATCCAGGATCGCCGTTGCCTTGCCGGTACCCGTCAGACCGGTGACGAAGATGTTGTAGCCCGGCTTCTCCAGCTCCAGCCCGAACTGGAGCGAACGAACGGCTCGGTCCTGCCCCACGAACTCCGACAGCGGCACCAGCTCATCAGTGCAGTCGAAGGTGAAGCTGGAGGGGTCGTGCTCCAGGCGCAGCTCCTCGGGGGGCAGACGTAGCTTGTCCATCTCTAGCATAGGTCGCCTCGTGCGGGTGTCAGTCCGGGGCCTCAAACAGCCATCGATCCACGTCCCGTGGGTACGTGTGCACCTCTTCATCCCGGAAGAACAGCGCGATCTCCCTCCGCGCCGACTCCAGGGAATCGGAGCCGTGGATCAGGTTTCGACCCGTCTCCAGGGCCAAGTCGCCACGGATGGTGCCGGGCTCGGCGGCCGCCGGGTTGGTCGCGCCCATCGTCTTGCGCACGACCTCCACAGAGTCGGTGCCCTCGAAGACGGCGGCGATGATGGGGCAGGATGTGATGTAGGAGATCAGCCCCTGGTAGAACGGCTTCCCCTCGTGCTCGGCGTAGTGTCGGCGGGCCAGCGCCTCGTCCATCTGGAACAGGCGCATGGCGACGACGCGCAGGCCGCGGCGCTCCAGGCGGGCCAGGATCTGCCCGGCCAGGCCCCGCTGCATGGCGTCCGGCTTGATCAGGACGAGAGTGCG
>DAOUMF010000003.1:0-15128 GCA_034411955.1 Dehalococcoidia bacterium | reverse complement strand
CTATCGGACGGTTGCGATCGGGGCTAGACGGCGCGCCGGAAGGGGGAGGATAATCGAGCGCACACAGCAGCAATACGGAGGAGGCCCAATGTCGCAAGAGAATGAGGCGGTCGTGCGCCGGGCATTCGATGAGATCGCTCAGGGGGAGCTCGCGGTGGCAGACGAGATCATCGCCCCTGAGTTCGTTCGTCACGATCTGGGCGCCAACTTCCCGGACGTTGCCGGCCCGGAGGGCGTCAGGCGACTCATCGCGGCCCTACGCGCCGCCTTCCCGGACATCCAGACCACGCTGGAGGACGTGATCTCGGACGGAGACAGGGTGGTGGTGCGCTTCACGGCTCGGGGCACGCACGAGGGCCACTTCCAGGGCGTTGCCCCGACCGGCAGGCGGGTTGCATGGGCGGGGATCAACATCTACCGTGTGGCGAACGGGAGGATCCGGGAGACCTGGCAGCTAGCGGATTTGCTGGGCCTGATGCAACAGCTTGGCGCGGTGCCCGAGGCCGAGGAGAGCTGAGCGGGGCGTTTGCTCACACGGGCGAGCGAAGCAGGGTTACGCTAGCCATCGTTGCCGGTGTCCTCCCTGGCGGGCCCGGCCTGTGCTGACGGGCCTGCGGCCGCAGGCGAGATGCGAACGGCCAGGGCGACGCCGGCGGCGGTGCCCAGAACTCCCCCCAGAAAGGCTGTGGCGATGGAGAGGAGGAAGCCGGTCTCGTCGCGGGGGCCGATGAGGGGGACGAGGACGCCGGCAAGGCTGGCGGCGGCGAGGGCGAGAGGCAGGGCGAGGAGGACGCGACGGCCGCGGCGGATGACGGCGGCGAATGACCAGGGGAGGAAGCCCAGGAGGCTCCAGAGGGCGAAGAAGAGGAGGACGAGGATGAGGCGGGCTTCGAACGTCACGGGGATAGGGTCGGCGGTGGGGGGCTGGCGGTCAAGGGGGCGGGTTGTGGAGGTCGGCTACCGCCGGGCGGTGCGGCCGGGGCGGGCGGCGGACTCGACCGCGGCCATGGGGATGACGGCGTCGAGATCGTCGCACGGCGAGGGCGGCTCCTCGCCGAACTTGTCGGCGATGACGCGCTGGCCCTCCTCGATGAGGGCGGAGAGGAACTGCTCCTCGGGGACGGTGCGGACGATTTCGCCCTTACGGAAGATGGCGCCCTTGCCCTTGCCGGCGGCGAGGCCGATATCGGCGTCGCGGGCCTCGCCGGGGCCGTTGACGACGCAGCCCATGACGGCTACGGTGATGGGCTTGCCCAGCTTCTGGAAGTGGGCCTCCACCTGGTTGGCCAAGGGGATGAGGTCGACCTCGATGCGGCCGCAGGTGGGGCAGGCGACGATGGTGGCGCCGCGCTGCCGGATGTTGAGGGAGGAGAGGATGTTCCAGGCCACGGGGAGCTCCTCGGCGGGGTCGGCGGCCAGGGAGACGCGGATGGTGTCGCCGATCCCCTCGGCGAGGAGGATGCCGATGCCGACGGCGGAGCGGACGGAGCCGGCACCGGGGGTACCGGCCTCGGTGACGCCGAGGTGGAGCGGGTAGGGGACGCGGTTGGCGATGTCGCGGTAGGCGGCGACCATGATGGGGACGTCGAAGGCCTTGAGGGAGATCTTGATGTCCTCGAACCCCATGTCCTGAAGGATGGCGATCTCCCACAGGGCGGCGTCGACCATGCGCCGGGGCTTGGGCGGCGGCATCTCGCCCTCGGCCAGGGGCGGCAGGGACGGCAGTGAGCCTTCGTTGACGCCAATGCGGATGGGGATGCCGCGCTCCTTGGCTGCGCGGACTACCTGACGTACCCTGCTGGGGTTGCGGATGTTGCCGGGGTTGAGGCGGAGGCCGTGGATGCCGGCGCGGATGGAGGCGAGGGCGAGACGGTGATCGAAGTGGATGTCGGCGATGAGGGGGACTGGTGTGTGGGGCAGGATGTCGGGCAGAGCGGCGGCGGCCGCCTTGTCGGGCACGGCGAGGCGGACGATCTCGGCGCCGAGGTGGGCTAGCTGGGCGATCTGGTTGAGGGTGGCCTGCGAGTCGGCGGTGTCGGTGTTGGTCATGGTCTGGACGACGATGGGAGCGTCGCCGCCGATCTGGACGTCGCCTACGCGGACGGGCCGGGAGGGCCGGCGGGGGCTGAGCGGGAGGTGATCTTCGGTCATCAGTTGTATTGTGCGGGAGGAGATGGGGCTGGGCAAGCCTGAGGATCGGATGGTGAGCTGCGCTCGGGCGTGGACCCCGCCCCAGATTCCCGCCCGAGGCGGACTGACGCCTTCGCGAAGATACAGTCTTCTAAGAGCGGACGTGGTGGGCGCTCAAAACGACAAGACTCGACTTGCGTTCGTCAACCCACAAATCCCCGTGGCGGTAGCTCCGAGTCCCTAACGGAACAGGCTCTCCCCGCTGATAATGCGGATGATGTCGAAGTAGGTGATAACGATCGCGAGAGTAATGATCAGGGCGAGGCCTACGAGGTGCACCAGCGCTTCTTTCTCCGGGGCGATGCGCTTGCCGCGGCGGACGATCTCCAGGAGGACGAAGACGATGCGGCCGCCGTCGAGCATGGGCAGGGGGAGGATGTTGATGATGGCGAGGTTGATGGAGAGGAGGGCGGCGAACTCCAGGAGGATGTCGAAGCCGGACTCCTCCACTACCTCGCCGGTGGCCTGGGCGATACCTACGGGTCCGGCGACATCGGGGCCTGAGCCGCCCTTGAACCAGGAGATGACCTCGTTGCGGGCGAGGATGAGGGAGTTAAGGGTGGATGTCCAGCCCTTGGGGACGGCCTGCCAGGGAGGGAAGCTTTCCTTCTCGGTGAAGGGGTAGAGGGAGGCGATCTGGATGCCTGTGGGCCCCTGGCCTTGGGGGGGCGACCAGCGGGCGTGGACGGGGATCGTCTCGATAACGCCGTCGGGGTGCTTGACGGTGAAGTCGATGGTCTCGCCGAGGTTGAGGCGGATGGCGAGGCTGACCTCGCGCACGTTGCGGACCTCGTCGCCATTGATCTCGAAGATAACGTCGCCGGACTGGAGGCCGGCCTCCTGGGCGGGCGCATTTGGCACGACGTCGGTTATCTGGGTGAGGCCGACGTTGACGTCGTGGGGGATCATGAAGGCGATGGCGAAGAGGAGGATGGGGAGGATGAAGTTCATGCCGGAGCCGGATGCGAGGACGAGGAGGCGGACCCAGCGGGGTTTGGCGGCCAGGCTGCCGGGGTCGGAGGGGTCCTCCTCGCCCAGGAGCCGGACGAAGCCGCCCAGGGGGAGCCAGTTGATGGAATAGAGGGTGTCGCGCCAGGTGAAGCCCCATATGCGAGGGGGGTAGCCTAGGCCGGCTTCCAGGACCTTGACGCCGGTGAGCTTAGCGGTGAGGAAGTGTCCGAGCTCGTGGACGATGATGAGGACGACGAGGACGCCGACGAAGGGGAGGATAGTGTAGAGGATGATATCCATGCGCTACGGTCCCCTCATCCCCGCCGTTCCCAAACCAACAAACCTGGAAACCGACAAACCTTTCCAGCAGCGTGAGGTTTGCAGGCTTGTTGGTTTGTTGGTCTGTCCGGCTGCCTTGCGGTGATGATTCGCGTCAGTCGTCATTCCTAGAGAGGTACGTTTCAGAGGTGCGTCGCCAGGCTATGTCTTGGCCTTGATCCAGTCCTCGGCGGAGGCGCGAGCGGCGGAGTCGGCGGCGAGGATGTCGTCCAGGGCAGGGTCGGCGGTGCCGGCGTGGGCGGTCAGGACGTCTTCGATGACGGGGGCGATGTCGGTGAAGCGGAGGTGGCCGGCGAGGAAGTGCTGGATGGCGACCTCGTCGGCGGCGCAGAGGACGGCGGGGAAGGTGCCGCCACGGCGGCCGGCTTCCAGGGCCAGGCTCAGGCAGGGGTATCGCTTCATCTCAGGCGTTCCAAAGCTGAGGGCGCCGATGCGCCTCAGGTCCAGGCGGGGCACGGCTGTGCCAGGCATCCGCTCCGGATAGGTGAGGGCGCACTGTATGGGTAGACGCATATCGGGGACGCCCAGTTGCGCCTTTATGGAGCCGTCCCTGAACTCCACGAGGGAGTGGACGATGCTCTCCCTGTGAAGGAGGACATCGATGTGGTCCAGGGGAACGTCGAACAGCCAGCGGGCCTCGATGCACTCCAGCCCCTTGTTGAGGAGGGTGGCGCTGTCCACGGTGATCTTCTGTCCCATCTGCCAGTTGGGGTGCCGCAGCGCCTGCTCGGCTGTGACCCGGCTCAGCTCCTCGGGCGGCAAATCGCGGAAGGGGCCGCCGGAGGCGGTGAGGATGATGCGCTGGACGCTGTGCGGCTGTTCACCCCAGAGGCACTGCCAGATGGCGGAGTGCTCGCTGTCGATGGGGCGGAGCTCGGAGCGGCGACGGCGGGCCTCGGTGGTGATGAGCTGGCCGGCGATGACCAGGACCTCTTTGTTGGCCAGGGCCACGGCCTTGCCGGCGCGCAGGGCGGCCAGCGTCGGCGCCAGGCCGGCGGTGCCCACGGTAGCGACCACCACCAGGTCGGCGTCGGGGTGGGAGGCCATCTCTTCCATGGTGGCCCAGGAGGCGGAGATGCGGCCGCGCAGGTACTCTCCCTCGCGCTCGGAGGAGATCAGGCGAGGGCGGAACTCGCGGGCCTGCTCCTCCAGGAGGGTGACGTTGGCCCCGGCGGCCAGGCCGATGACGGTGAAGCGGCCGGGGAGGGAGCGGACGACGTCCAGGGTCTGACGGCCGATGGAGCCGGTGGAGCCGAGGACGACGAGGCCGAGGCGGCGGCCCATCACAGGACTACCCATGTCAGGTAGTAGTATACCAGGGGTATGGTGAAGAGGAGACTGTCCAGGCGGTCGAGGAAGCCGCCGTGGCCGGGGATGACGCGGGAGGCGTCCTTAACGCCGGCGCCGCGCTTGATGAGGGATTCCGCCAGGTCGCCCAGCTCGGCGGCGAGGGGGAGGAGGAGAGCCAGGGGTATGATCTCCGCGCCCGCGCCGGCGTCAAGGGCCCAGTTGAGGACGAGTACGGCGCCGACGCCGCCGGCGAACCCTGCCAGGGAGCCCTCGAGGGTCTTGCCGGGGCTGATGGCGGGCGTTATCTTGGTGCGTCCGATCAGCCGGCCCACGAAGTAGGAGGAGGTATCGGTGGCGAAGGTGGCGAAGAGGGCCAGCAGGACCCAGTCGCGGCCGTTGGGGGCGTCCCGCAGGAAGACGAGGTGGGAGCCGAGGAAGCCCACGTAGATGAGGCCGCCGAGGGCCCAGAGCCAGTCCCTGAGGCCGGTGGCCTTGTCGCCTGAGAGGATGGGAGGGAGGAAGGGCAGGAGGATGAGGAGGGTGAGGGCGCGGGCCCACCAGTCGAAGCCGTTGTCGGCGGCGGCGACGAGAAGGATGACGCCGGCGGTGCCGATGAGGCCGGGCAGACGCTGATGGCGCAGGCCGCGGCTCTCGCCGGGGGCGGAGGCGGGGTCGGTGGCCGGATAGAACTCGAGGACGGCGATAGCGAGGACAAGGGCGACGGCGGCGGTGAAGGTGGGGCCGCCGAGCAGGGTGAGGGCGATGACTACGGGTATGCCGACGATGGAGACGGCGACCCGTTGAGGGAGCATCAGCGATGGGCGTTGTTGCGCCCGTGGGGGCGCCGGCGGTTGGGGCGGGCGCCGTTTCCTCCGTTGGTCGGCGTGGGGTAGTCCACCTCCTCGGGGGCGAGGCCGCCGAAGCGTCGCTTGCGCTGGCTGTAGGCGAGGAGGGCCTCGTCGATGTCGTGGACGTCGAAGTCTGGCCAGTAGACGGGGGTGGATAGGAATTCGGCGTAGGCGCCTTGCCAGAGGAGGAAGTTGGAGAGGCGAATCTCGCCGGCTGTGCGGATGTTGAGGTCGGGGTCGGGGAGTTGTGCGGTGTGGAGGTAGCTGGTGAACAGGGCCTCATCGAGCTGGGTGGGGGATACGCCTTCGGCCACGATGCGGCGGACGGCGTCGACGATCTCGGCGCGGCCGCCGTAGTTGAAGGCGACGCAGAGGGTCATGCGGTCGTTGTCCTTGGTGAGGTCGATGGCGTCGAGGACCTGGCGCTGGAGGTTGAGGTCAAGGGCGTCCAGGTTGCCGATATGGAGTAGGCGGATGCCGTTCTTGTGCAGGCGCTTGATCTCGCGCTTGAGGTAGTGACGGAGGATGGTCATGAGGCCGCGGACCTCGCGCCTGGGACGATTCCAGTTCTCGGTGGAGAAGGCGTAGAGGGTGAGGAAGCGGACTTCGTAGTCGCCAAGGCGTTCGATGACGCGGCGAAGGTTTTCGGTGCCGGCGCGGTGGCCGGCTAGGCGGGGGAGGCCGCGGCGGGCGGCCCAGCGGCCGTTGCCGTCCATGATGATGGCCACGTGTCTCGGCACCTGGGGCAGGGCGAGGGGAGGCGGGGGCGGAGCCTTTCTACGGGCGCGGACGGCAATTGCCATGCTTATCGTCACCTAGTTAGAACGCTCAGGCGTCTGGACGGTTGCTGGCCGGCGGGTCAAACGGCGAGTACCTCCTCCTCCTTTTCCTGGCCTATCTTGTCGATATCCTTGATGTGGTCATCGGTGAGTTCCTGGAGGTCGTTCTCGGAGCGGTGGAGGTCGTCCTTGGAAATCTGGTGGTCGTGCTCGAGGCGGCGGATGCGGTCGTGACAGTCGCGGCGGATGTTGCGCACGGCGACGCGGGCGTCTTCAGCGCGCTTTCGGATCTGTTTGGCGATCTCCCGCCGGCGCTCCTCGGTGAGCTGGGGGATGGCGAGGCGGATGACGGTGCCGTCGCTGGCGGGGTTGCGGCCCAGGTCCGACTTCAGGATCGCCTTCTCGACGGCGCGGATGGAGCCGCGGTCCCAGGGCTGGATAACGATGAGGCGGGCCTCTGGGGTGGAGATGGTGGCCAGTTGGTTGAGGGGGGTAGGCGTGCCGTAGTAGTCGACCCTGAGGTGCTCGACGAGGGCGGGGCTGGCGCGGCCGGTGCGGACGGTGGCGAGGTCGCGCTGGAGGGTGTCCAGTGTCTTCTCCATGCGGTCGGTGGCGTCCAAAAGGGCGTCGTCGATCATTGCGTCACCTCGGAGGCTTGGCGGGGGCTGAGGCGTCCTCCAGTACGGTCTGCAGGTCGCCTACGGTGGTACCGGTGGCCTTTCCGGATGCGGCCAGTTCGATGCTGCCGGGCATTCGCAGGTCAAAGACGATGATGGGCAGGGAGTTCTCCATGCACAAAGAGACGGCGGTGGAGTCCATGACCTGGAGGCGGCGGTTGAGGGCGTCAAGGTAGTTGAGGGTGCGGAACTTGCGGGCGGAGGGGTCCTTCAGGGGATCAGCCTCGAAGACGCCGTTGACGTTCTTCTTGGCCATGAGGAGGACATCGGCGTCGATCTCGATGGCGCGAAGGGCGGCGGCGGTGTCGGTGGTCATGTAGGGGTTGCCGGTACCGGCGGCGAAGATGACTGCCCGGCCCTTGTCCAGGTGCCGCATAGCGCGGCGGCGAATGTAGGGCTCGGCGACGGCAGTGACGGAGATCGCGCTCTGGGTGCGGACGGTGAGGCCGTTGCGCTCCAGGGCGTCCTGCAGGGCGAGGGCGTTGATGATGGTGGCGAGCATGCCGGCGTAGTCGGCGGTGGCCCGGTCCATACCAACGGCGGAGGCCTCGGCGCCGCGGTAGATGTTGCCGCCGCCGACGACGATGGCGACCTGGATGTCCATCTCCTGAACGGCTCTAAGCTGCCCGGCGACGGTGTTCAGCATGGCGGGGTCGATGCCGTAGGGGAGGTCGCCCATGAGTGCTTCGCCGCTGAGCTTGAGGAGGACGCGTTTGGGAGCGTCTTCGGCCATGGATCAGCGCCCCAGTTCGAAGCGGGCGAAGCGCCGCACGCGGATGTTCTCGCCCGTCTTGCTGATGGCCTCGGTGATCATGTTCTGGATGATGACGGATTCGTCGCGGACGAAGGGCTGGAGGAGGAGGCACAGCTCGTTGGGGTCGTCCTCTGTGCCGTCGGGGATGTCCTCGGGGGAGAGGTAGCGGGGGTTGGTGGCCGCGACCTGGAGGGCGATGTCCTGAGCGAGCCGACGGAAATCGTCGGTGCGGGCGACGAAGTCGGACTCGCAGTTGATCTCGACGAGGGCGCCGAGGCGGCTGTCGTGGTGCAGGTAGGCTTGGACGATGCCCTGGGCGGTGACGCGTTCGGCTCGCTTAGCGGCGGCGGCGTGGCCCTTCTGGCGCAGGATATCTTTGGCCTTGTCGAGGTTGCCGTTTGCCTGTTCGAGGGCGGTCTTGCAGTCCAGCATGCCGGCGCCGGTGAGGTCGCGCAGTTCCTTGACGGCCGCGGCAGATATGGGCACGGTGGCTCTCCTTGTCGGCTACTGGCGTGGGACGGGTTCGTCCGGCGCGGCGGTCTCGCCTTCCTGGGCGGGCTGGGCGGCCGGCTGCTCCTCGCCGGGCTGCTCCTGTGGAGGCGGCTCGGCGGACGCTTCCGCTTCCGGAGGTTGGTCGGGGGCAGCGGGCTCAGCGGGTTCCTCGGCCGCGGGCTGCTCTTCGGCCGCTGGCGCCTCGGCGGCTGCGGCCTCAGTCGGGGCTTCCTCTCCTCCCGCCTTGGTGTACTCGGGCATGGGCTCGTCGGGGGAGGCTACGTAGCCGGTCTCCTTGTAGGCTTCGACCTCTATTTCGGCCTCCTCGGCGGCCTTCTGAGCGTACTCGCGGGCGGTGAGGCCTTCCAGAACGGCGTCGGCGATGCGAGCGGTGATGAGTTTGATGGCACGGATGGCGTCATCGTTGGAGGGGATGGGGTAGTCGATGACTTCGGGGTCGCAGTTGGTGTCGACGAGGGCGGCGATGGGGATGTCGGTGCGGAGGGCCTCAGCGACGGCGATGTCCTCCTTGGTGGTGTCGATGATGAAGACGGCGCCTGGAAGGGTGGTCATCTCCTTGATGCCGCCGAGGTAGCGGTTGAGGCGGGCGATCTCCTCATCTGTGCGGAGGCCCTCTTTCTTCGTGAGGTGCTCAAGCTCGCCGCGGGCCTTGGCGTCCTCCAGGCGGACGAGGTAGTCGATGCGTCCCTGGATGGTATGGAAGTTGGTGAGGGTGCCGCCGAGCCAGCGCGTGTTGACATAAGGCATACCGCAGCGCTTGGCTTCGCTTTCGATGGTGTCCTGGGCCTGACGCTTGGTGCCAACGAAGAGGAGGGTTTGGCCGGCGGCGACGAGGTCGAGGACGAACTGAGAGGCCGCTTCCAGGCAGTCTACGGTCTGCTCCAGGTCGATGATGTGGATGCCGTTGCGCTCGGCGAAGATGAATTTCCTCATCTTCGGGTTCCAGCGCCGGGTCTGGTGGCCGAAGTGGACGCCGGCCTCCAGGAGGGCCTTCATAGATACGGCGGTAGGCAAACAGGTCTCCTTCTGTTGGGAAAAGTGTCCGCAGGCGAGTATATCAGAGGGGCACGAGAGGAACAAGGAAATGGGCTGACGGGCGAGGCCCGGTGGGGTGCATCGCCAGTTGCCGCATGCTTCCTGTTGCGTGAAGGTAACGTTGCTGCTATATTAACGTGCTAGAAGCTGCCCGCAAGGGCGGCTTTGCCTACGCAGGAGGTCTACGCAAGTTGCCGACGTACGAGTACCGATGCTTGAAGGGCCACCAGTACGAGCGGTCAGAGGGGTTCGACGCGCCCTCCGAGCAGACGTGTCCGACCTGCGGCAGCCGCTCGCGGCGCCAGATCAGCCTGCCGGCGGTGATCTTCAAGGGCCCCGGCTTCTATAGCACCGATAACCGTAGGGGCTTCGCGAGCGGCAATGGAGGCCGCAGCTCGTTCAGATCAGATGGAGGCTCGGAGGAGAGCGACAGCGAGTCCAAGGCCGAGAGCGACAGCGGGTCCAAAACGGAAGCCAAGGCTGACTGAACGTCCGCCTCGTGGCCAAAGCAGCCGCCCCCCGCGGGGCGGCGTTTGTTTTTTGTTGGCAAGGTGGAAGGAGGAAGAGGGAAGAGGGTGTGAGCGCGCGAGTATACTGACGGGTATGAGAGTCGTTGTCCAGCGGGTGAGTCGGGCCGCCGTGACGGTCGAGGGGGAGACGGTGGCCTCCATCGGCCGGGGGCTGGTGGTACTGGTGGGCGTGGCCGAGGGGGACGGGGAGGAGAAGGCGCTGCGCCTGGCCCGGAAGTGCGCGGAGATGCGCATCTTCGCCGATGCGGAGGGACGGTTCAACCTGTCGCTTCTGGATGTGGGGGGAGAGGCGCTGGTGGTGAGTCAGTTCACGCTGCTGGCGGACACACGGAAGGGGCGGCGGCCGAGCTTCGTGGCTGCGGCGGCGCCGGAGAGCGCCGAGCCGCTGGTGGCGGCGTTCGCGCGGGCGATGCGCGACGCGGGCGTGCGAACGCAGACGGGCCGCTTCGGGGCGATGATGGCGGTGGAGCTGGTGAACGACGGCCCGGTGACGATAGTGCTGGACAGCGAGGAGCTGGAGCGGCCGAGACGGGGGTAAAGGGGCTCGCTCACTCTTCGACGGGCTCAGGGTGAGCGGTCTTTGCGGGGCCTAGCGGCTACTCGTCCTTGATCAGGGCGCGCACCTGCTGGGCCATTTCCGGCGTGACCTCGGTGTTGTGGACCGCCTTGGCGTGCTCAGCGGCCTTCTGGAGGACCTCCTCTTCAGTCTGGCCGCGAACCACCTCGGCGCAGTCGAATCCGGCATCCTTGCAGTAGATAGCCTTGGCCATGGCGGGCTCCTTCTAGAGCTGGGGACGGACGACCCAGGAAGCTTAAGCCCGGGTGCACGAGGGTGTCAAGCGCTCTTTACGGTCACTCCACGTCCAGGCTCATATCCAGCACCTTCGCCGAGTGGGTGACGGCGCCCACGGAGATGAAGTCCACGCCGGCCTCGGCGACGCGGCGGGCGTTGTCCAGGGTGACGCCGCCGGAGGCCTCCAGCAGCGGCCTGGGCTGGCGGGCGGCCGCCAGCGCGACCACCTCTCGCATGGCGTCGGGCGGCATGTTGTCCAGGAGTAGCTCGTCAGCGCCGGCGCCGAGGGCCTGGCGCGCCTCCTCCACGGTAGTGACCTCGATCTCGATCGTCATGTCGGGGGCGGCCTGGCGGGCAAGACGGACGGCGTCGGGGATGCCGAGTCCGCGGGCGCGGAGGGCGGCCAGGTGGTTGTCCTTGATGAGGACGCCCTCGGCCAGGTTGAGGCGGTGGTTGGTGCCGCCGCCGACGAGCACGGCGTACTTCTCGAGGGCGCGCAGGCCGGGGATCGTCTTGCGGGTGTCGCGCAGGCGGCATCCGCCTTTGGCGGATTCGAGGGCGCGCACGAGGCCGGCGGTGGCGGTGGCGACGCCGCTGAGGTGGGTGAGGAAGTTGAGGGCGGCCCTCTCGGCGCGGAGGATGGAGGCCAGCGACCCCTCGACGGTGGCAACACGGTCGCCGGGAGAGACCGAATCGCCGTCCTCGCGATAGGCCTGCCAGGCGAGGGAGGGGTCGGCGGCGAGGAAGACGGCGCGGGCGGCGGGGATACCGGCGAGGATGCCGTCCGCCTTGGTGATGATGACGCCGCTGCCGCGCTGGTCGTCGGGGACGAGGGCGGCGGTGGTGACGTCTTCGCGGGCGCGGTCCTCCGACAGGGTGCTCTCCGCCAGGCGGCGGAGGTGCTTTTCGTCAAGCGCCAGGTCGGGCGCTATCATGAGCCGGCGCCTCGACTAAAGACGATGTGGCGGCGCCATTCGTCGCGAGGCTGGGGGAAGTCGGAGCGGTAGTGGGCGCCGCGGGACTCCTCGCGGATGAGAGCGGCCTCGGTGACCAGGCGGCCGCAGACGACGAGGTCGGCGAGCTCGTGGGAGGGGCGGTCCGTGGGCGGGGGAAGGGCGGCGTGCCAGGCGGAGAGGGCGGCCTTGGCGCGGGATAGCGTGTCGCCGTCGCGGACGATGCCGACCTGGTCCCACATGAGGGACTGAAGGGCGTCTCGGGTCAGTCGCGGGGCCTCCGCTGGGGCCGGCGGCGAGACGTCGATGGCGTCGGGGGCGGGCTGGGCGGCGCCGCCGGGGGCTTGGAGGGTGCGGTCGACGACCCGCTTGGCGAAGACGACGGTCTCCAGGAGGGAGTTGGAGGCGAGGCGGTTGGCGCCGTGGACGGCGGTGCAGGCGCACTCCCCGCAGGCGTAGAGGTCGCGGATGTTGGTCTCGCCCCAGAGGTTGGAGCGGATGCCGCCCATGGTGTAGTGGGCGGCGGGGGAGACGGGGATGCGCTGACGGGTGATGTCGAGGCCGTGTTCGAGACAGGTGCGGTATATCTGGGGGAAGTGAGCGGTGACGGCGGCGCGATCGAGATGGGTGACGTCGAGGAGGACGTGGTCGGAGCCGGTTGCCTGCATGCGGTCGAGGATGGCGCGGGCGACGATGTCGCGGGGGGCGAGTTCGGCGCGGTCGTCGTATTCGAGCATGAAGCGGATGCCATCGGTGTCCAGGAGGATGCCGCCCTCGCCGCGGACGGCCTCGGAGATGAGGAAGGGCTGGACGCCGGGGAGGCGGAGGACGGTGGGATGGAACTGGAAGAACTCCATGTCCATCACCTCGGCGCCGGCGCGGTAGGCGAGGGCGATGCCGTTGCCGCTGGCTACCTCCGGGTTGGTGGTGACGCGGTAGAGCTGGCCGGCGCCGCCGGTGGCGAGCACCAAGTGGCGGCAGGCGTAGTCGGTGCTGCGGCCGGAGCGCGCATCGAGGGCGCGGATGCCGGCAACAACCGCTCGTCCTGAGCCTGTCGAAGGGCGAGCGGCGGCGGGTGCTTCGATGATGCGAGATCCTTCGCTTCGCTCAGGATGACGGGAGTCGGATTCCAGCAGGATCTCGGTGGCGAGGGTGAACTCGAGGACGGTGATGCCGGTCTGGCGGGCGACGGATGAGAGGGTGAGCTCGATGTGGGCGCCGGTGGAGTCGCCGCCGGCGTGGAGGATGCGGGAGACGGAGTGGGCACCCTCGCGGGCGAGGGCGATCTCGCCGTGGAGGGTGTCGAAGGGGACGCCGAAGCGGACGAGGTCGTCGATGCGGTCGGCGGCCTCCTCGGCGAGGATGCGGGCGGCTTCGGGGTCGACGAGGCCGGCGCCGGCGGCGATGGTGTCGTCCAGGTGGCGCTCGGGGGAGTCGTCGGGCCCGATGGGGGCGGCGATGCCGCCCTGGGCGAAGCGGGTGTTGCAGTCGTCAACGGAGCCCTTGGTGAGGACGAGGACGGAGCCGTGGTCGCGGGCCAGCAGCGCGGCGTAAAGGCCGGCGATGCCGGAGCCGACGATGATGTAGTCGTAGCTCGATGAAGGCACAGTCATCGCGCCTGTAGAGTGTCCCCCACCCGGACGACGCCTTCCGTGAGGATCTGGGCGCGGAGGCCGCCGCGGTGGAGGAGGCCGGGCAGGATCTTTTCGTGGGTGAGGCTGGCCAGGTGGGCGCAGGGCTCGCACAGGCTGATTCCCCTCAAGGTCACCTCGCCAACGGTGAACTCGCGGCCCACCAGATGGTTCAGCGCCACGCCGCGGGTGACGATGTTGCGGCGGGCGTCGCCGGGGCTGAGGCTGATCCCGTAGTCCCGCTCCAGCGCCTCTATCGTCTCGATTTCGATGAGGGTTATCTCTCGGTCGGGCCGCGGCCCGTCAGGAGCGTTCGAGGCCCGTCCGAAGTGACGGTCCCCTTCGAGCCCCTCGCCGGGCACGGCGCGTACCTCGTCTACGGACGTCGTGGGAGCGCCCCTAGCAGGAGCGACGTGTATGGAGACGACGGAACCGCTCGACATGTCGGTCCTTTCCATTACTCCTGCGGACTGAAGGTCGCCGCCAGAGCGGGGATGCAGCACCCCAGCCTGAAGGCTGGGGCATCGGGTTGTTGCATCGTTCAGGCCTATTTCACCGTGAGCATGCGCTCCAGGGCGATGCGAGCGTCGCGGCGGGTGTCTTCGTCGAGTTCCACCTGGTTGACGACGCGGCCGGCGGCCAACTCCTCCTGGGCCCCGAACAGGGCGGCCGGGTGGATGCGGTACATGGTGGAGCAGGGGCAGACGACGGGGTCGAGGCAGAAGACGAGCTTGTCCGGGTTCTCGCGGGCGAGGCGGGAGACGAGGTTGATCTCGGTGCCGACGGCGAACTTGGAGCCGGGGGGCGCGTCGGCGATGGTCTTGACGATGAGTTCGGTGGAGCCGTAGAGGTCGGCGGCCTGGACTACGTCGATGCTGCACTCCGGATGGACGATGACGGTGATGCCGGGGTGCTCGCGGCGGGCCTTTTCGATCTGCTCCACGGAGAATCGGAGGTGGACGGAGCAGTGTCCCTTCCAGAGGATGACGCGGGAGCGCTCCAGTTGCTCGCGGGCGTTGCCGCCGAGGGAGCCGTAGGGGAGGGTGTAGTCCCAGACTGGCATCTCGTCCAGGGCGACGCCGTGCTTGAGGGCGGTGATCCGGCCCAGGTGCTGGTCCGGGAAGAAGAGGATCTTGGGAGCGTCCGAGCGGCCATTGGAGCGCGAACCTTGCTCGATGGCCCAGTCGAAGACCTTGGAGGCGTTGGCGGAGGTGCAGACGATGCCGCCGTTACGGCCGCAGAAGGCCTTGAGGGAGGCGGCGGAGTTGATATAGGTGACGGGGATGACGTCGGTGATGCCGGCGTCGGCCAGTTCGTCCCAGCAGGCGTAGACGTCCTCGGGGTCGGCCATGTCGGCCATGGAGCAGCCGGCGGACATGTTGGGCAGGATCACTTTCTGATGGGGTTGGGAGAGGATGTCGGCGGACTCGGCCATGAAGTGGACGCCGCAGAAGACGATGAACTCGGCCTGGGGCTGCTGGCTGGCCCACTGGGCGAGCTTGAAGGAGTCGCCGCGGAGGTCGGCGAACTGGATGATGTCCTCGCGCTGGTAGTGGTGGCCGAGGATGACGCAGCGGGGGCCGAGCCGTTCGCGGGCGGCGGCGATGCGGGCGATGATCTCGTGGACGTGCAGGCGCCAGTACTCCTCCGGGATGTCCTTCTGCCAGAATGCGAAGGCGCGCTCCTCGGCGAGGGGGCGGGTCTCGAGGGAGCGATGGGAGGGGCACTGCATCGCCTCATTGAGGTGGGCCTCCTCGGTGATGGGAGGGAGGGGCTCTGTGACCTCGGGCTTGAGGGTCATGGGAGACGACCTTTCTGATGGCCACTTAGTGTATCGAATACACT
>DAOUMF010000002.1:0-7129 GCA_034411955.1 Dehalococcoidia bacterium | reverse complement strand
GTTCAGGCCTATTTCACCGTGAGCATGCGCTCCAGGGCGATGCGAGCGTCGCGGCGGGTGTCTTCGTCGAGTTCCACCTGGTTGACGACGCGGCCGGCGGCCAACTCCTCCAGGGCCCAGCACAGGTAGGCCGGGTGGATGCGGTACATGGTGGAGCAGGGGCAGACGCCGGGGTCGAGGCAGAAGACGAGCTTGTCCGGGTTCTCGCGGGCGAGGCGGGAGACGAGGTTGATCTCGGTGCCGACGGCGAACTTGGAGCCGGGGGGCGCCTCGGCGATTGTCTTGGCGATGAACTCGGTGGAGCCGTGCAGGTCGACGGCCTGGATCACCTCCACGCGGCACTCGGGGTGGACGACGACGGTGATGCCGGGGTGGTCGCGGCGGGCCTTCTCGATCTGCTCCACGGAGAAGCGGAGGTGGACGGAGCAGTGGCCGTTCCAGAGGATGACGCGGGAGCGCTCGAGATGCTCCAGGGCGTTGCCGCCGAGGGAGCCGTAGGGGAGGGTGTAGTTCCAGACGGGCATCTCGTCCAGGGCGACGCCGTGCTTGAGGGCAGTTATTCGGCCCAGGTGCTGGTCCGGGAAGAAGAGGATCTTGGGAGCGTCCGAGCGGCCATTGGATCGCGAACCTTGCTCGATGGCCCAGTCGAAGACCTTGGAGGCGTTGGAGGAGGTGCAGACGATGCCGCCGTTGCGGCCGCAGAAGGCCTTGAGGGAGGCGGCGGAGTTGATGTAGGTAACGGGGACGACGTCGCTGATGCCGGCGTCGGCCAGCTCGTCCCAGCAGGCGTAGACGTCCTCGGGGTCGGCCATATCGGCCATGGAGCAGCCGGCGGACATGTTGGGGAGGACGACTTTCTGGTGGGGCTGGGAGAGGATGTCGGCGGACTCGGCCATGAAGTGGACGCCGCAGAAGACGATGAACTGGGCCTGGGGTTGCTGGGAGGCCCACTGGGCGAGCTTGAAGGAGTCGCCGCGGAGGTCGGCGAACTGGATGATGTCCTCGCGCTGGTAGTGGTGGCCGAGGATGACGCAGCGGGAGCCGAGCTGCTCGCGGGCGGCGGCGATGCGGGCGATGATCTGGGGCGCGTCCAGGCGCCAGTACTCCTCCGGGATGTCCTTCTGCCAGAGGGCGAAGGCGCGCTCCTCGGCCAGGGGGCGGGTGTCCAGGGAGCGGTCGGAGGGGCACAGCATGGCCTCGTCGAGGCGGGTCTCATCGGTGATCGGGGGTAGGGGCTCTGTGATCTCGGGCTTGAGGGCCATAGGGGACGACCTTTCCACCGAGGACTTAGTGTACGCGATACACTATCTTGTTTCGCCTCTAGAGTAGCAGGTCGAGGAGATGGTGTCAAGAGGACACGAAGGGGTTTTTTTTGGGGGGCGGGCCGGCCTACGCCTGCTGCGCGTCCTGCAGGCAGGCCCGATAGGCGACGGTGCGGGCGAAGGCGCGCAGGACGGGGCGCAGGAGGGGGGCGCGGGGCGAGAGGCGCGAGGCCTCGTTCAGGGTGACGAAGCGGTGCTCCACACCCTCGCCCAGGCGGACGTCTTCGGGCGGTACGGGCAGGCCGGCGGCATAGAGGTAGACGGGCCGCGGCCAGGAGACGCGGACGACGAGGTGGAGGCGCTGCACGGGGTGGCCGGTCTCCTCCCGGATCTCGCGCAGGGCGGCGTCGTCCGGCGTCTCGTGGGGGTCGATCATGCCTCCGATGATGGCCCAGCGCCGGGCGAGGACCGCCCTCGCCAGCCGCTGGCGGACGTCGGGCTTGGAGGAGCGGCGGCCGCGAAGGTTGAGGAGGAAGCGGCCGCGGTCGTCGACCAGGATGATGCCGACACCGCTAACGCCGGCGAGGGCCAGGGCGGCGGCCAGGAGCCGCAGGAAGAGCATGGGACTAGGTAGTCGAGGCCTCTCGGGGCATGGACTTGCAGGGGGTTGTTCGCTGGCCCTTCGACAAGCTCAGGGTGAGCGGACAAGGGATCATCAGAACACTATCGGCTTGCGCTCGCGGAAGGCGTAGAGCTGGGCGGGGCGGTGGCGGCCTTCAGTGGCGGTGCGACCGGTGGCTTCGATGATGCCCAGGGAGAGCATGCGCTTGCGGAAGTTGCGCTTGTCCAGGGGGCGACCCAGGATGGCCTCGTAGGCGCGCTGGAGCTGGGAGAGGGTGAACTCCGACGGCAGGAGGGAGTAGGCGACGTTGGAGTACTCCAGCTTGGCGCGCAGGCGCTGGAAGGCGTAATCGATGACGCGCCCGTTGTCGAAGGCGAGTGGGGGGAGGCCGTCGATGGGGTGCCAGCGGGGGAGCCAGGCGCGGCGGCGGGCAAGTTGGGCGCGGCGGGAGTCCACGAGAGCGAAGTAGACGGCGGCGATGGAGCCGCGGCCGTCCAGGTCGCAGAAGGTGTAGAGCTGCTCCAGGAAGACATCGGTGACGCCGGTCTCGTCGTCGAGCTTGCGGACGGCGGCCTGATCCATGGTCTCGGCTGGGGCGAGGAGGCCGCCGGGGAGCGACCAGTAGCCCTTGGCGGGCTCGGCGCTGCGGCGGACGAGGAGGACGTGAAGGTGGCCGCTGTCCACGGTGAAGATGACCACGAGGACGGCCACGTCTCGGTGCGGTGTCTGGCGCTGGGCGAGGGGAGCCATGTCGAGACCGGCTAGGCTGGGACGGCCGCCTCGGCGCGGGCGCCGCGCAGGGCCCAGGGGCTGGCGCGGGTGATGCGGACGTTCGCCAGGTCGCCCGGGCGGGCATCGCCGCGCCAGTGGACGAGCTTGTTGGTGCGGGTTCGGCCGGAGAGGACGGCGTGCCCGTCTGGGCCGTCCTTCTCGCCCCGCCTGTCGGCGGGCAAGTCTTCGACGAGTACCTCCTGGGTGGTGTCCACGAGGGCCTGGTTGATCTCGGTGGCGATGCGCCGCTGGAGGGCCTCGACGGCGTGGAGGCGGCGCATCTTCTCGTCGTGGGGGACGTCGTCCTCCAGGTGGCGCCAGGCGATGGTCCCCGGCCGCGGTGAGTAGGCGGCCACGTGGACCTTATCGAAGCGGATCTGCTCCAGCAGGTCAAGGGTGCGCTGGAACTGGGAGTCCGTCTCGCCGCAGAAGCCGCCGATGACGTCGGTGGAGAGGGAGGTGCCGGGACCGACGTCGCGGATACGGTGGACCCACTGCGTGTACTCCTCGATGGTGTAGCCGCGGCGCATGCGGGCCAGCACCTCGTTGTCGGCGGCCTGGACGGGGATGTTGAAGTGCTCGCAGACCTTGGGGAGGTCGGCGACGGCGCGGACGATGCGCTCCGTCATGTCGCGGGGGTAGGAGGTGAGGAAGCGGATGCGCCGGAGGCCGGGGGTGTCGTGGATGGCGGCGAAGAGGTCGGCGAGGTCAGGCCCGCCGTCGAGGTCTTTGCCGTAGGCCTCGACCGTCTGGCCCAGGAGGGTGATCTCGCGCAGGCCCCGGGAGCAGTGAAAGGCGACCTCGCGGGCGATGTCGTCGACGGTGCGGGAGCGCTCGCGGCCGCGGCGATAGGGGACGATGCAGAAGGCGCAGAACTTGTTGCAGCCGTGGATGATGGGGACGAAGGCGGTTGGTCCCGTGGGCTGGGGGAAGGTGTCGGGCCAGAACTCGCCGCCGAGGTCGGAGCCCGGCGCCAGGTGGCGGAGGATGACTTCGAAGTCCTGGGGGCGGGCCCACACGTCGACGTAGGGGAAGCGGGCGCGGAGGTCGTCGGCGCGGGGGCCGACGATGCAGCCGGTGACGGCGATGCGGAGGGGAGCGTCGCCGTCGCGGCTGTCCTTGATGCGGCGGAGGTGGCCGAGGTAGCTGACGGCGCGGTTCTCCGCCTTCTGGCGGACGACGCAGGTGTTGACGACGGCGAGGTCGGCGTCCTCGGGCCTGGCGGCAGGCTGCCAGCCCAGACGGGCGAGGCCGGCGGCGAGCTTGTGGGAATCGGCCTCGTTCATCTGGCAGCCTTCGGTCCAGACGTGATACCGCATGGCGAAGACGATTGTAGCACGGGGGTGGGAGGTGGCGCGCGGTCGGCGAGCCCCGCCTGCGGCGGGGCGTATACTGGGGTGGATGGCAGAGGAGCAGGCAAAGCCGGCTGGACACGAGGAGGGCGAAGCGGCCGTCGCGCCCGGTGCGGCGGCGGGAGTCCCGGAGCAAGTGCTTGAGAAGGTCAAGGGCCTCGTCCGGGCCTGCCCGACGCCGCTGCTGCTCGCTATCGGCGGAGCGGTCGTCTTCGGGCTGGCGGCGCTGGTGGCGGTGCTGCCGTTCGTCCTTGGTGTGAACCAGGGCGACCTGGAGAACCTGGGCTATCCGGGTGTGTTCATCGCCAACTTCCTCGGCACGGCCACCCTGTTCTTCCCGGTGCCGGGGTTAACGGCGGCCGGGCAGGCGCTGATCGTTACGCTGGCGGACAAGTACGACCCGGTGCCCATCGCGCTGCTGGGGGGCGCCGGCATGGCGCTGGCGGAGACGACGGCTTACGCTGCCGGCCGTGGCCTGCGGGAGCTGAGCAGCGAGCGGGAGATGCCCATCGGGGGACGGATCGGCGGCTGGCTGCAGGCGGGAGCGCGGGTGGTGGATCGGCTGATGCTAAGGTACGGCGTGCCCACCCTGCTCGTGCTGTCGGCGGTGCCTAACCCGTTGTTCGAGTTCGCGGGCATCACGGCGGGGGCGATCCGGATGCCGTTCTGGCGCTTCTTCCTACCGGTGGTAGTGGGGAAGCTGTCGAGGGCCTTCGCCCTGGCATTCATCGGGCAGCGGCTGCTGGACCTGTTCAACTAGAGTCCCGTTGACAGACGACCAACTCAGGTGCACAATCGCGGCGGCGCTTGCCCGAGTGCAGCAGTAGAAGGAGAAGGGAAGAATGCTTGCCGAGGAGCGCTGGTCGGAGAGGACGCGGGCTCGCATCTTCACGCAACTGGAGATACTGGGCCACATGGTGGCGATGGCGGAGGAGTGGGAGCCGCGTGACCCAGCCGCGCGCACGTTCTCGGAGCGCATGGCGCAGGACATGGTTGATGCGTTGCGGGAGGCGGAGGGCCTCGTCGAGCGACAAGCCGAAGGTATCGCCGATCTGGAGAAGCTGGGAGAGGCCCTGACCGCCGCACGGGCGATGAGGGGAGATCAGCCCGAGGGGTGGGACGTGAGGATTGTGGGGCTGATCAGGAGCGACGGCTCACTGGTCGTCACCACCGGCGCTGTGACCAGCCTATCTCAAGAACGCTCCTGATGCGTCGGGAAGGATGACACCCGCCCAGCCCAGGCGCACAATCGCTGAGTCGTAGTCGAGTGCACGTCTGGCAGCCAGGCGGTTGCCGTCACCGATGGGCTCCCTGTAACACGAACCGGCCCGCGTTGTTGTTGACTGTGGAGGAGGCCGCATCGCCCCTCGGCCGAGTTGCCCCTTTCCCTGGGACAGGAACAACCGTGGGAGGCCGGAGCTGGTGCCCCTCCTCCGTTCTAGTCTAAGCGCTAATCTTCTGGAAACTGGTCAGCGCATCTCCTCCTCCACCCGGGTTCGCGCTCCCAGGTCGTAACGGCCGGCGCTACGCAGCGTCCCTACACTGGATGGAGGGGGCGGTAACTCGGCGCGTTGTGCAGCGTCGAACGTGAGGCCCTTGAGAGGCGGTGGCGCCCCCTCCACCTCCTTCCCATGAATCCACCTAGGGCGAACCGCCGTATAAGTGATGACGGCGCTCCAAGCCTCATCATCGCACCCCCGATGAAGAACACAGGAGCGCCTTTCCTTTGCTCGACAACATGGTTCCTTCCACTTTGGAGATGACCCCTTTCAATATCCGCCGCCCTAACACATAATTACAGGTACAGGGGGTGCGGCTCTTGCCCACCAACTACAGCTAATGGTGGCTGTTCTGCTCAAAGGGAGGGGCGGCTCGCATCCCCTCTTCATTTGATCACCATCGAGCATTCCCTACGGGCGCTGGAGCAACCTCGCTTCCAGGGCCGTCACGCCAGCGTCATTGCCCTCGGCGCCATCGTGGGCCAGATTCCGTAGCCGACGTATAATCGGGGGCAGTTCGACAGGAGGGAGTGCAATCATGTCGCTGGGGCGAGCAGCAGCAATCGCAGGAATTGCCATCGTTTCGTTCATGATAGCAGGCACCATACGTGTGTCGGTGGACGATGCCTGGCTGTGGGCTCTACTGTCGCTGTTCATCGTCTGCTTCGCAGCTGGCAGGAGAAGGGGCGTTCGGCCGTGGGAGCAACGGTGGTGGTGGGAAGGCCGGGGGGAGTGAGAGTCGAGGCTCCGTGGGCGCCTCTGGGCCCCCGTTGACAACTGCGCAGCCCGGGCGCATAATGCCAGCTTCCGACAGTTGAAGTCGACCCATTTCGGGCGCCCGCCGCTGCAGCCTGGGGGACGCTCTCAGTGCAGGCTAAAGTCTGGACCGGGAGCGCGAGTTCGTAGGGCGTAATCCAGATTTAACATTCGCTGACATTCTGCGCATTGACTGGCAGCTCACGGTTCTGAGACGGTAGTAATACCCTTTTCCCCTTTGGGTACGGTGCGAGGGCGGGCCGCCTCACCCGTCTCCTGTGCATCGCCCTCGCACCTGTTTTCTTCTGACGGCGATCGGGAGCCCGTTCCCGCTGGTAGGAGGAGGTAGTAGTGATCCTGAGCGACCAGCTCACAGAGATAGGACAGGGGTGGTCGCCCCGTAAGCCAGAGAGATTCGCCCGTATCGGGGGCTCGCCGGTGTGCTAAGATAGTGTCCCGCTCCCAGTAGAGCGGCGGCCCAAGGCGCGGGAAGAAGGAGGCGGTGATGATATGCCGAGGAGGTCGGCGCCAAAGGTCAGTCGGCGGAAGCGGCAGCGGTGCACCCACCACTGGGTGATTGAGATGCCCGCCGGAACCACCAGCAGAGGCCGCTGCAAACGATGCGGGCGCGTGAGAAGGTTCCGGAACTGGGCGGAGGTGAGGCCGGGCTACCTGAGAAGCTCGCAGCCGGGACGATAGGCCGCTGTTCGCCTACTGCTACCAGAGCACCTCGTACAGCCGCGCCAGGCCTTCGCAGGCCGGCTCTGCTCTAGAGATCAGCTATCAGGCAAGTGGCCGTCCGCTCCACCCCGTACAGGCGGTGAATCCCATCGTTGACGGCATGGCCCAGCCTATCCAGGTCATGCG
>DAOUMF010000001.1:0-4685 GCA_034411955.1 Dehalococcoidia bacterium | reverse complement strand
GTACCTGCCCCGCTCACGCCCGTCAACGCGCACGTATCCCGAGACGGTTCTGGGCCTTCGGCCCACCACTGCGGAAGACGAGATGGGGGATCAGCCACGATGTGCTGCACGGCCTCGGCTGCTAGCCCCAGTTCAAGCACAATCGGGGCGGACAGGGTAGAACGAAAAACTCGAAATGCCCGTCTCTATTGGATAGAATGCGTTTCGCGCAAAGAAACCCCTCTATCCAGAAAGGGCATTTCGAGTGAATCCCAAGGATAACAGAATCCTGCGCAGGCGCAAGCGGAAACTGGCCCGGCGGCTCCGGCGCACCCAGTACGAGGACCAGCCGCGTCCGATGCTGGCCGCCGGCAACATCCAGTACGAGATGGCGGGCCGTATGCGCGCGATCGACTGCGGGGGCATCGGGGCGTTTCACGTGCTGGCGCGCAAGGTCGGCCTGGTGCGGCAGATCGACAGGCGCCTCCACCTGTTGAAGCAGCACAAGCCGTATCACGAGTCGGACCACGTGCTGAACATCGCCTACAACACGCTGACCGGGGGCACGTGTCTGGACGACATCGAGCCGCGCCGGGGCGACGAGGGCTACATGGACGCGCTGGGCGCCGAGCGGATCCCCGACCCGACGACGGCGGGGGACTTCACTCGCCGGTTCTGTGAGGCCGACGTGCGGGAGCTGATGGAGGCGACCAACGCGATCCGTCCGAAGCTCTGGCGCAAGGGTCTGGACCGGTCGCAGCGGGCCCTGGCGATCCTGGACGTGGACGGCGTGGTGGCCGCCACGACGGGCGAGTGCAAGGAAGGGATGGGCCTCTCCTACAAGGGGGTGTGGGGCTATCACCCGCTGGTGGTGTCGCTGGCGAACACGGGGGAGCCGCTCTACCTTGTGAACCGGCCGGGCAACCGCCCCTCGCACGATGGGGCGGCCGAGTGGATCGACAGGGGCGTGGCGCTGGTGCGCCGGGGCTTCCGGGGCGTCTGCCTGCGGGGGGACACGGACTTCGCCCTGACGGCGCACTTCGACCGATGGACCGACCAGGGCGTGGAGTTCGCCTTCGGGATCGACGCGATGCCGAAGCTGGTGGGGATGGCCGAGGGGCTCGATGACGGCGCCTGGAAGCCGCTGCGGCGGCTCAAGAGGGAACCGACCGGCCCGTCGCGGGCCCGGCCCGAGAACGTCAAGCAGCGGATCGTGGAGGAGCGGGGCTACAAGGACATCCGCCTGGAGTCGGAGTGGGTGGCCGAGTTTCAGCATCGGCCGGGCAAGTGCCGCCGGGCGTATCGGGTGGTCGTGGTGAAGAAGGACCTGTCGGTCCGCCAGGGGCAGCAGCAGCTGTTTTCGGACATCCGCTACTTCTTCTACATCGCGAACCTGGACCAGATGCCGGCCGAGGAGCTGGTCTTCTTCTGCAACGAGCGGTGCAACCAGGAGAACCTGATCGAGCAGCTGAAGAACGGGCTGAACGCGCTGCGAATGCCGGTGGGCGACCTGGTCTCGAACTGGGCGTACATGGTGATGGCGGCGCTGGCGTGGACGCTGAAGGCGTGGTTTGCGCTGCAGGCGCGGCGGCGTGCCGACCGGTCGGAACTGTTGAAGATGGAGTTCCGACGGTTCCTGAACTGCCTGGTGCGGGTCCCGTGCCAGATCGTGCGGACGGGCCGTCGGATCGTCTACCGGGTGCTGGGCTACAACGGGTGGACGCGGACCTTCCTGAGGACGTTCGACAGGATCCGCGCGCTGAAGTTCACCTGAGGCGGGCCGGCCTGGGCGACGGCGCAGGGGGCGTGACAGGGAGGAGGGTACGCGTGGGGACCGCCGCCACAGGCGCCGCGCGGCACCTGGCCACGCCATTGACGCACTGGAAGGCGTCGAAAGGGCCTTCAACACCGGTTGGGTGCGTCTCACAACCCCCGCGCCCGGCTCCTGTCACCCCGCGTCAACGCACCCGCGAAAAGTACGCTTGATTGGGGGCTAGTGCAGGCAGCAGACGACGGGTACAAGATCGCCGTCATGCCAAGCAGCTCCCCCGACCGGGTCGACACGCAGGCCATTCTCCAGCGGTGCCGACGGCTCTTCGGCCACGCATGCCGCTTCGACATCCGATTCGTTGACGAGTTGGAACCGACAAGGTCGATGAAGTTCCGATTCGTCTACTCGGAGCGCCCGCCGGTGGAAGTGTGAGGCGCTGCCGTTCTTTGAACGCGGGGTGGGATGATGCTGAATGTTGAGGAAGTCCGAAGCCACTTCCCGGCGTTGAACCGAGTCCTCAACGGCAAGCCCGTGGTGTTCGCCGACAACGCGGCGACATCCTTGAAACCATGGGCCGTGATCAACGCGGTACAGAACTACTACACGAGCATCTGCGCGAACGTGCACAGAGGCGTAAACGTCATTGCGCAGGAAGCAGACGCGCTGTACGAGGAGGCCCGCCAGAGCGTCGCGCGCCTAGCCCAAGTTCCGCAGTTTGGGGCGTGAATGGGGGCCAGAGGGCCTCTCGGGGCGGTTCAGCGAAAAAGTCTTCACTACATTCTCGTCATCTGTAGGCTCTTCGGCAGGCTCAGGCCCAGCCGGTCCAGCAGGATCGATTGGTGCTTGCTCGGCTGCGTCACGCACCGGCGCCGGATCTCCATCCCGCGCCGTGTCGGGAGCACTACGTCCACCACCTTGATCTTCGATAGCTCCGCGAAGATACGCCGCGGCTCATCTCCCAGACCCGACGCCCGGCACCGCCCCGCCAGCGTCTTCCACAGCACGTAGGCCAGGAAGCAGACCAGGATGTGCGCCTGCACTCGGTCTTCCTTCTGATGCCAGATCGGCCGGATCCGCAGGTCGCTCTTGTGGACCCGAAACGCCGACTCCGCTTCCGTCAGCTGGATGTAGGCCTGCCACAGGTCCTCGGCGCTCCAGTGCCTCAGGTTGCTCCTGAGCAGGTAGCAGCCTTCGCTCAGAGCCGACCAGTCACGCCAGGCTTCCACCTTCTGCCAGCTCACCGTGGCCCGGCCCTCGGTCGGGTCTTCCTTCACGTCGATCTCAAACAGGCCCGCCGCCCGGCTGTTCCTCTCCAGGAGCCTGCCCACTCGCTGGGCGACCGTCACGGGGTCGCTCCGGCGCCGGGCACAGCCCTGGGCGATCTGCTCCAGGCCCCGCTCGATGCGCTCCTCGAAGCGCCCGTGCATGGCCTTCTCCTTCTGGCGCCGCTGGGCGCTGCGGCACAGGATGAAGGTCTCCTCCCCGTCCGCCGACGGGCAGAGCTTCACCTCCAGGCCCTCCCGCACCGTCTCCCAGTCCTCCTGGAGCAGTTCGCGCTCGAATCTCTTCAGCATCCCCCTGGGCGTCCCCACGATGTAGCGCCGTGCGCCCTCTTTGAGGAACTCCATGTTCTCGTTCGATATCATCCCCCGGTCCAGCACCCAGATGCGCTCGGCCCGCCCGTAGCGCCCCTCCATCGTCTCGACGACCTCCTCCAGCGTCGTCCCGTCCGTGCGGTTGCCCGCGAAGACCTCATAGCCCAGCGGCATGCCGTCCCGCGACACCACCAGCCCGATGCAGACCTGCTTGCAGTCCGGCCGGTGGTCGCGGGAGTACCCGCGCCGGGCCTGCGGATTGCCCTTCGCCTCCCCCTCGAAGTAGGTCGAGGTCACGTCGTAGAGCAGCAGGTCATACTGCAGGTCGAAGAGCGTCCCGAGCCGCTCCTTCAGGAAGCGCTCCAGCGCCTCCTTGTGCGGCAACAGAGCGTCCAGCGCCCGGTAGAGCCGATCGTCGTTGACCTGCTGCTCGGGGATACCCAGAAGGTCGGCCAGAGCGCTCTGGCCGTAGAAGTGCTCCGCCACGTGCAACTCGCTCGACGGATTGCAGAGCCTGGCCAGCACCAGCACCAGGGCCATCAGTGGCCACGGGACCTCTTCCCGCCCGGACGGGATCGCCCTCTCCAGCAGCCCGTCCAGCCCCAGCATGCGCACCAGCTCCAGGCCCAACCACGCTCCCCCGAACTGGCGGCAGTTCTCCACGCGCACTCGGGAGGCGTCCACCTCGACCCACTCCGGCTCGGTCTGCGCGAAGAGCCGGCCCTGTGTGGCCTTCGGCCTGCCCTCGGCTGCCTCCTGGACGCCCAGACGGCCTTTCTCATCCAATTGGCCCAGGTAGGCGACCACCCGCTGGCGCGGTCCCCGCTCGGTGCGGTACGACTCGACCAGGGCCCAGTAGGCGTGTCGCTGGCCGTCTTTCTGGCGGTAACAGGGGCGGATGAACATGGCCCCATAATAGGGCGTAAAGGACGGCCAATCAATAGGTTAGGTCTTCACTACACGGCCATTTCGGCCCCCCTCGGCGGCGCCCGTATGGCTCAGAAAGGACTTACGACAACGCCCGCCGCCAACCGGCCCGAAAAAGCCTGAAAAAACCGCCATTTCCCGCCAAACTGCGGAAGTTGGGCTAACACCACGACTGGCCGCTCGGCTATGCGGTGACGGCCCATGGACACGGGACTTCGAGACGGAGGCCAGGGAAGCCTACGTCCTTATCGCCGAACTCTCGACGGTGCCGGCTTTCCGACACCTCTTCGCTGCGTACGGTATCCCACTACAGGACGCAGCAGAGATGCACATGCCCCTTCGGCTGTGTTGCGGTCCCAAGACCGCTGACACGGTCATGTCGGAAAGCCGTCTTATGAACGCATACCTGGATT